>NZ_OZ252217.1:333532-654564 GCF_965249125.1 Pelagibacterium sp. | reverse complement strand
TGTCATCTCCGTCGGTTGCACCATTTGCCTGGCATGGACCAGCCGGCGCGCCGCAAAACGAAAAGCCGCCAACCGACGCGCACACCGAGAGCATTTGCCCGGTCACACGCACCAGTTGGCGGCTTTGCCATGTTCGCGGCGCCCGCCCTTGGACGCCAGGTCTGTTATGAGCCGTCTTGGGAGGAGCTCATTGCCAACGATGTTGCACAAAGCGTGCCAGTTGCGGGAAAAACAAGAAGATCGTTGAAAATCAGAATGTTAAGAAATCAGAGCGCTCGACGTCCCCTCCACGCCTCAACGTTGCGGGCGCCCAAGACTCGCGCAGAATGCACAATTTTTACGCTGGCAATCGCTACTGCCCATCGCAGTGGCAGCCCAAAGCCCGGTCACAGACCGGCTCAGAGAGCCTGGCGCGCGATATAGGCGTCAAGCGCGTCGAGGTCGAACTGGGTGCCGTCAAAAAACCCGTCCGGACCAAGCAGCAGGCTCCCGCCGAGCGCGCCGAGCGCCGTAGACTCGATCAACGCGCCTTCGACCTTGGCATTGGCCGAGGGAACCGCGATTCCCATCCCGGCCAGCGCCGCGCGATAAATGTCGGGACGGTATGTGCGGACTGCCTTCTCAGTATTTTCGGCAGTATGGCTGACCTGCCGCCAGCGCACCATTTGGGAATAGAACCACAATGCATGGCTGATCCAGGGGAAATTCGCCGCGCGCTCGAACGGGAGAAAAAAGTCCGGCACCTCGACAATGTCTTTGTCGCCGATATACAGCCGTCCCGTCAGGGCACGCATGAGCACGGTCGAGGAAATGGCCAACCGGTCCTCCCTGGACAGGGCCCGGGCCAGTGTATCGTGGTTGTCGGGGTCCCCGCACCACCGCGCGGCGCGGGTTATGGCCCTTATGACCGCCGCCATCTGTTCGGGAAACCGCTCGGCCCATTCACGGCGCACCCCGAGCACTTTCTCCGGGCTGGAGCGCCATATTGAGGATTTGATCGTCACGATGCGCCCCACCCCGCGCGCAACGGCGACCGAATTGAACGGCTCACCCACGCAATATCCATCGACGCGACCGGCACCCAGCGCATCGGGCAAGAAGGGTGGTGGCACGACGACGATTTCGATGTCGCGCGTCGTATCCACACCCGAAGCGGTCAACCAGTAGCGCAGTTCGTAATTGTGCCCGCTCTCGGGATGAACCACCCCGAAGCGCAGCGCGGGAAGACCTTTCTTGCGCCGGTCGGCAATCACCTGGGCGAGCGCCATTCCGCTGGCCCTTGCATCGACCCCCGAGACCGCCTCCTGCTCCTGCATGGCCCGCCAAAGCGGCAAGGATACCGTAACGGCATTGCCCCCGAGCCCCAGGGCCATGGGCGCAACGAGCGGCACATCAAGCGGCGTCAATCCCAGATTTACGCTCAGCGGCATGGGCGCAAGCATATGCGCCCCGTCGAAATGGCCCACGGCAACGCGGTCGCGGATATTGGCCCACGAGGTTTCGCGCACCAGGGTGAATTCGAGGCCCTCGGCCTCGGCAAAACCCTGTTCCTGGGCGGCGATCAACACCGCGCTGTCGAGCAGCGGCACATAACCCAGGGTAATCGGTGTCAGACCCATCTTGGTGTTCCCTGACTCATGGCTCGAGCAACCCTGCAGCCGTTATCAGGCTCTGAGCGATTTCGGCGATCTTGCGGTTCTGGTTCATCGCTGTCTTGCGCAACAGGGCATAGGCCTGTTCCTCGGACAGCCCGCGGGTGCGCATCAGAATGCCCTTGGCCTTTTCGACCGTCTTGCGGTCCTCGAGTTCGAACCGTGCGGCGGCGAGTTCTCCCCGCAACCGCGAAAAGGCGTTGAAGCGCGAAATGGCCATATCGAGGATCGGTTTGACCCGTTCCTTTTTCAGCCCGTCAACCACATAAGCGGAGACCCCGGCCTCCACGGCCGCCTCGATCGATCCGGGATCGGCCCTGTCGACGAACATGGCGATCGGCCGTTGCAGGACGCGCGAAAGAGCAAAGAAATGTTCGAGCATGTCACGGTTGGGATTTTCAAGATCGATGATGACCACGTCGGGCGCGATCTCGCCGATTCGGCTCGCGACCTCGTTGATTTCGGTGATGACGTGGACCGGGCCATGCCCGGCCTCCCGCAAGCCGTCCTCGATGATCGAGGCCCGGATGCGGTTGTCGTCAACCACCAGGATGGAAAGCGTAGGCACCATGGTCACGTTATGGCGATGATTCGATTGCGGAGCAATTGCGATAACGGCCGTAGAACGGGGTAATTTGCAGTCGCGCGCCATAAAGTCTATTGGATTGCGTTGCTCTGCGGTGGCAGCAAACGCCCGATCGCGCCACCATACGATCACCTATATCACAGCGGGCGGGTGCCTTTGCCGAACATGAACACGCAGTCAACTCGCTCTCACCCCGACATTTCGCTGCACCAGCTCAAGATTTTTGTCGCCGTCGCGCACGCGGCAACGCTGACCGAAGCCGCCAAGCAATTGGGAATCGCCCAGCCTTCATTGTCCCAACAGCTCTCGCGCCTGGAAACGCTTGTCGGCACGCGCCTGTTCAATCGCCGGCCGGGAGAAATGGAGCTGACCGAAGCCGGGCTGTACCTTTTGCCCAAGGCCGAACACGTCCTGCGCGGCATGCGCGACCTCGAAGACGGGCTGATCGAATATACGTCGGGCCGCCGCATGACGATAAGGCTGGCCGGGATCACCTCGGTGTTGCGCGTTCTCCTGCCGCCCGCGCTGAGGCGCCTGCAGGAGATTTTCCCCGATATCGATTTCGATATTCAGGACATGGCGCCGTCCGACATTCTCGAGCTGCTCTATGACCGCCGCATTGCGGTGGGGCTTCTGGCGGACAATTCACTGGCCGCCTCGGGCGGCGGTTTTGCCCAGATCCCCCTGCTCACCGATTCTCACGTGCTGGCCGTTCCCGGCCACCTCGATCTCTCCACAGTACAGAAGCCGGAACGCGATCTGCCTGCAGACCAGTTGGCCATTCTCAACCAGTCGATCCAGTTCGCATTCGGATCCCAACACACCAAACGTGTGCAGAACTGGTACGAACGCCTGTTCCCCGACCACACCATCGTCGCCCAGTGCCGCAGCTTTGAAGTGGCAGCCGAACTGGTCAGGGCTGGTGCCGGTGTCTGCCTGGTTCCCGCCCTCTCATTGCTGCATGGCGCCGAAACGCTCAAAGGCATTCGGCTCTATGCCGTCAACGCCACCGCGCGCCACATCATAGCGATCATTCCCACGCAATATCAGCACATCGAGCCCTATCGCACCTTCCTCAATACGCTCAAGGACGCAGCGCAAACCATCGTCCTGCCGGACGTTTTGCCCATTCCCCCGTTTCTCGATGGCGGCCCGCAGGCGCAGTTCTAGCCATAATTGTCCAGCTATGGGCTCCATAGATTGCGCGCAGCCCGCTCTCTTCGCAGCATGAACGATACGGCAATGACGCCGTGTTCAAACGAGGAGAAACCCTATGGCCTGGAACAAGCCCAAGCTCACTGAAATTCCCGTCAGCATGGAAATCAACATGTACGCTTGCGCAAAGCGCAAGTAACCGATTTGCCTGCCGCGGTCTCCCGCTATGACTAAAATCCTCATACTCGGTGCCGCGGCAGGCGGCGGCGTCCCGCAATGGAATTGCGGCTGCGACAATTGCCGTGATGCCCGTTCCGGCGTGCTCGATATCGGCGGCAATCAGGCATCGGTGGCCATCAGCTCCGATGGCGAACACTGGTTCCTGATCAACGCATCACCGGATTTGCGGCAACAGATCGCCAACACGCCCGCGCTCTGGCCCAAACCGGATTTGAAACGCCACTCGCCAATAGCCGGTGTCATCCTCACCAATGGCGAAATCGACGCAATCACCGGGCTTTTGACCCTGCGCGAAGGATCGCCCTTCACGCTCTATGCCCATGACCGGGTGCTTTCGATCCTCAGGGCCAATTCGATCTTCAATGCGCTGAAACCCGAAAACGTGGGCCGCAAAGCGATTTCGGTTGGCGAGACCTTTGCCCTTGCGCTCCCCGACGGTCAGCCGTCCGGGCTTGAGGTGCTTGCTTTCGCGGCACCGGGGAAAACCGCACTGTTTCTCGAAGACAGCGACGAAAACGCCGAAGGCGATACCCTCGGCCTTGTCGTAACCGACCAGTCGAGCGGCTCGCGCATGGTGTTTCTCGCGGCCTGCGCCGCCATAACCGACGACCTGCTTCGTCTGATCGATGGTGCCGATGCGGTATTCTTCGACGGCACGCTCTGGCGCGACGACGAAATGGTCGCCCAGGGCCTGAGCGCCAAAACCGGCCAGCGCATGGGCCACATTGCAATGAGCCAGGTCATACCGGCGCTCTCAGAAACGCCGATAGGCAAGAAATTTTTCCTGCACATCAACAATTCCAATCCGGCCCTGCGGCCGGATTCCGATGAGCGGAAAACCATGGAGGCGGCCGGGTGGTCCATACCCGCCGAAGGGACGGAGATTAGCTTATGAACCAGATAACCGCGCTTTCGGTCGCCCCGGACCTGGAACTGGATTCCCCCGACGCCCTCGAGGCCCAGCTTCGCCATATCGGCGCAACCCGCTACCACAATCTGCATCCGTTCCATGGCCTGCTGCATGGCGGCAAGCTCAACAAGGGACAGGTGCAGGCGTGGGCGCTCAACCGCTACTTCTACCAGAGCACCATTCCCTTAAAGGATGCAGTGGTCATTTCCCGGTTCCGCGACCGCGCCACCCGCATCGAATGGCGTCACCGCATTTCCGACCATGATGGCGACATTGGCAGCGAGGGCGGTATCGAGCGCTGGCTCAAACTGACGACCGGGTTGGGCCTCGATCCTGACTATGTTGAATCGACCGAGGGCATTTTGCCCGCTACCCGGTTCGCCGTTGAAGCCTATGTCCATTTCGTGCGCGACCGCACGCCGCTCGAAGCCATAGCCTCTTCGCTCACCGAGCTGTTCGCGCCCAACCTGCATCAGGAACGCATCGCCGGGATGCTCGAACATTACGATTTCATCTCCCCCGAGGTGATGACCTATTTCTCACGCCGGCTCGACCAGGCGACCCGCGATGCCGATTTCGCCCTCGACTACGTCAAAACCCATGCCCGCACCCCCCAGGAGCGGCGGCTGGTGTGCAACGCGCTGATCTTCAAGACCAACGTGCTCTGGGTGCAGCTCGATGCGCTCCATCACGCCTATGTCGGCGGCCACATCCCGCCCGGCGCCTTCGTTCCGGAGGCGACATGAGCCAGACAGCGCCGGCATCGCGCCGCCGCATGGTGGCAACACCGCAAAGCGCGCCGCGGCTCGCCCGTGGCGCCAAGCTGCGTCACGACGAAACGCGCGGGCGCTGGGTGCTTCTGGTGCCCGAAAGGGTGCTGGCGCCCGACGAGATCGCTGTTGAAATCCTGCAATTGTGCGATGGCGAGCACACCATCGCCCAGATGGGAGAAATACTGGCGCAAAAATACGCCGCGCCCGCCGACCAGATCACGGCAGACGTGATCGAAATGATCCAGGACCTGGCCAATTCCGGGTTCCTGATCGATGGAGGAGGAAAACCATGAGCCCGACCCTCGACCGGCACCATCCCCCGATCGAAACCGATCCCAATGACGGACTGGCCCTGCTCGAAGGCAGGGGCAAACCGATCACCGCCAAATACGGCATTCCGCTCGCCGTGCTGCTCGAATTGACACACAAATGCCCGCTGCAATGCCCCTATTGCTCCAACCCGGTCGAAATGGAGCGGGCCCGCAACGAATTGACCACCGAGGAATGGAAACGCGTCCTCGATGAGCTCGCCGAGATCGGCGTGCTGCAGGTCCATTTTTCCGGCGGCGAGCCGACGGCCCGCAAGGACATTGTCGAACTTGTTCAGCACGCCACCGACCGCGATCTTTATACCAATCTGATCACCTCGGCCGTGCTCCTCGATCGTGACAAGCTGGCCGCGTTGGCCGATGCGGGTCTGTCCCATATCCAGATCAGCTTTCAGGGCAGCGATGCGATCAAGGCCGACCGGGTTGCGGGCTTCCGCAACGCGCACGCAAAAAAGCATGAAGTGGCGCGCTGGGCGCGAGAGTTCGATCTGCCATTGACGGTCAACGCCGTCATGCACAGGCAGAACCTCGATCAGCTCGAAGACATCATCGCCATGGCGGTCGAAATGGACGCCGACCGCATCGAGGTCGCCAATGTCCAGTATTACGGCTGGGCGCTGAAAAACCGCGCCGCGCTGATGCCCACCATTGCCCAGATCGACCGCGCCACCGAAGTGGTGGAGGACGCGCGCGAGCGGCTCAAGGGCATTCTCGACATCGACTTCGTGATCCCCGACTATTATGCCGAGCGCCCCAAGAAATGCATGGGCGGATGGGGTCGTCAGTTCTTCAACATCACACCGTCCGGCAAGGTGCTGCCCTGCCACGCGGCCGAAACGATCACCGATCTGGATTTTCTTTCGGTGCGGTCGAACCATTCCATCGCCTGGATCTGGCAGAACTCTGACGCCTTCAACCGCTATCGCGGCACCGGATGGATGCCCGAACCCTGCCAGAGTTGTGCGTTCAAGGAGGTCGATTTCGGCGGCTGCCGCTGCCAGGCCTTCGCGCTGACCGGCAGCGCCGAGAACACCGATCCGGCCTGTGCCCTGTCTCCTCACCACAAGGAGATTTTCCGCACGGCGGAGACCGAAGCCGAGACCGGCACAACGCGGTTCATCTACCGCAATTTTGCCGGTGGAACGCTCGAAGCGGAGCCAGTGGATGGAAAATGAAACGGCGCTCGAGTCCGACCCGCATGCGCCGCTCACCACGCAAATGCTGCCGGTTGGCGAAGGGCACACGCTTTACGTCGAAACCGTCGGCAATCCCGATGGCGTCCCCGCGTTGTTCCTGCACGGCGGACCGGGCAGCGGATGCCAGCCCAGCCACCGCAAGCTTTTCGATCCCGCCCGATTTCATGCGGTGCTGTTCGACCAGCGCGGCGCCGGCCGCAGCACGCCACATGGCGAGCGGTCGGCCAACACCACCGACCGGCTGATCGCCGACATCGAAACGATCCGTACAACATTGGGAATAGAGCGCTGGCTCGTTGTCGGCGGCTCGTGGGGCGCTACGCTGGCACTTGCTTATGCGCAAACCCATGCAGGCCGCGTAACCGGCATCGTGCTCCGCGCCACGTTCCTTGGCACACGCCGTGAGCTCGACTGGGCGTTTTC
Source organism: Pelagibacterium sp. (assembly GCF_965249125.1). GTDB lineage: Bacteria > Pseudomonadota > Alphaproteobacteria > Rhizobiales > Devosiaceae > Pelagibacterium. Next base: position 647,300 of record NZ_OZ252217.1, on the reverse strand, counting down.
GACGGCAATGTCTCAGTTCTATCCACGCCTTCAGGCCGATTTTTTGAACCTGCTCACGCCCTCCGAACGCGAAACCCCGCTTGAAGCCTATTGGCGCCGCATTCTCGATCCGGATCCCGAAATTCATCGCCCTGCCGCTTTCGCGTGGTATCAGGCTGAACGCATCCTGTCCCAGATCGCACCACCAGCCGATGGACTGGATTCCGCCCAGCTTCCGGCGCCCGGAGCGCGGTTCCCCGCCTCGCCCTATATGGAAGCCCACTACTTTTCCAATGCGTGCTTTCTTGAGCCCAACCAATTGCTTGCCAACGCCTCCAGGCTGGACGGCATTCCCGGTCACATCGTTCAAAGCCGGTATGATCTGTTGTGCCCGCCAGCCAACTCGCACGCGCTGGCGAACGCCTGGCAAGGATCATCGATACGCATGGTCGGGGCGGCCGGTCATGCCCAGGGAGAGCCGGGCGTGGAGGCAGCAATCCAAAGTGCCCTCTCGGACCTTCATACGACAGTCACCCTCGAGCGATAGACTCGCGCCGTCATCACGGCGATAAGATGCGCGTGGTTAACTCGAACACCGGGCGCATATGCAGAACCGAAATTATCCGACACTCGGCCAAGCCACCAGGATCTGGGCTCGGATTGGCCTATTGAGCTTTGGCGGCCCGGCCGGCCAGATCGCCATGATGCATCGCATCCTCGTCGAGGAGCAGAAATGGCTCGGCGAAAAGCGGTTTCTCCATGCCCTCAACTATTGCATGCTGTTGCCCGGGCCGGAGGCCCAGCAACTCGCCGTCTATATCGGCTGGCTGATGCACCGCACCGCTGGTGGCATCATCGCCGGTGTCCTCTTTGTCATACCTGGTATCGTCGCCATCATGGCGCTGAGCTGGATTTACGCCATCTGGGGCAATGTCGGGATTATCGAGGGCCTGTTCTTCGGGCTCAAGGCCGCAGTCCTTGCCATCGTTATCCAGGCGGTGATCCGCATTGGCGGTCGCGCGCTCAATAACGGCGCGATGATGGCTATCGCCGCCGGAGCGTTTATCGCGATTTTCGGCTTTGCCGTTCCCTTCCCAATCATAATTCTGGCAGCCGGTCTGATCGGGTTCCTGGGGGCTCGGGCCGGGTTGTCCGCTTTTGAGCCCAGGATCAGCCGCGGCGAGGTTGGCGCGACCCAGATCGCGGACGCCGATACGCTGCTCGGCGAGGAATCTCCGGCCCACACCCATGTCGATCCGGGTGGAGCGCTTCGCATTTCCATTGTCATTATCGCCCTCTGGCTGGTCCCGGTTGCGTTACTCTTTGCACTGTTGGGCCCCGATCACGTGTTCTCCCAGATCGCCGGCTTTTTCAGCGTCATGGCCATTGTCACCTTTGGCGGAGCTTACGCCGTTCTTGCCTATGTCGCCCAGGAAGCCGTGCAGAATTTCGGATGGCTGGCTCCGGGTGAAATGCTTGATGGGCTCGGCATGGCCGAAACGACGCCGGGCCCGCTGATCATGGTCACCCAGTTCGTAGGCTTCATGGGCGCCTTTCGCGCGCCCGGAACACTGCCGCCCCTGCTGGCGGGAACACTGGGTGGATTGTTGACGACCTGGGTTACCTTCGCACCTTGCTTTCTCTGGATATTCCTTGGTGCGCCCTTTATCGAGCGCTTGCGGGACAACACGGTCCTGACGGCGGCCCTGAGTGCCATCACCGCTGCCGTTGTCGGCGTGATCCTCAATCTGGCCGTCTGGTTCGGAATGCACGTCCTGTTTTCGGACGTTGTGGAGTTTTCCGCATTGGGCCTGCAGCTCGACATCCCCGTACTCGCATCGATAGATTGGCTCTCCGCTCTCCTCATCGTCGCGGCGATGGCCGCAATTTTCCGATTCGGGCTCGGGCCGGTCACCGTTCTGGCGGGCTGCGCTGCGGCCGGAATTGTTTTCAATCTGACCGGATTTTTGGCCTAGCGATCATCGCCGACCACGAAAGCCGACTTGACGCTGCATCCATATATCGATATTTCTCGATACATGGATACAGAAAACGCCCTCTCTGCCTTTGATGCACTTTCACAGCCCACGCGCCTGGCAATATTTCGTCGGCTGGTGACAGTCGGCCCAAGGGGCCTGCCGGCAGGCGAAATTGCAGACGCTGTCGCCGGGAAGCAAAATACCATCTCAACGCATCTCGCCGCGCTGGCACGTTCGGGACTGATTGTCTCCCAACGCGAGGGCAGGACCATTCGCTATAGCGCCAATTTCAAGGCCGCCGGCGATCTCGTGGCCTTTCTGCTCGAAGATTGCTGCGGGGGACGTCCCGAAGTGTGCGCGCCGCTGGTCAACAATCTCGCCTGCCTGCAACAAACCGCCACGGAGCCCTGTTGTGACTGACACCCCCTACTCTGTCCTGTTCCTGTGTACAGGCAATTCCGCGCGCTCGATCATCGCCGAAGCCACATGTCAATCGGGCAACCGGATCTCGCTGCCGCTCAGTCTACCCATCGCGAGCCTTGACCGCATGGCACTCAAGTCGAAACTCGACGCAATCGGCCAAACCCGGGATTGATCCTTATGACATTGGACACAACCGCGCCCGCCCCTGTGGGCGGCATCGGCTTTTTCGAAAAGTGGCTCTCGGTATGGGTCGCCGGCTGCATTGTCGCCGGTGTTGCGTTGGGCAATCTTGTTCCAGAGCTGTTTGCCGCGCTGGCCGGGCTGGAATATGCCTCGGTCAATTTTGTCGTGGCAGTGCTTATCTGGGCCATGGTCTATCCGATGATGGTCGCCGTCGATTTTACCGCCATCGGCCAGGTCGGACGCCAGCCCAAGGGACTCGTGCTCACCCTCGTGGTCAACTGGCTGGTCAAGCCGTTTTCCATGGCGTTTCTGGCAGTACTGTTTTTCAACATCCTGTTTGCGCCGCTCATCGACCCCGCCGATGCCCAGCAATATATCGCCGGCCTGATCTTGCTGGGCGCTGCGCCCTGCACCGCCATGGTGTTCGTCTGGTCGCAGCTGACCAGGGGCGATCCCAATTACACTCTGGTCCAGGTATCGGTGAACGACGCCATCATGGTCGTCGCTTTCGCCCCCATCGTCGCGGTGCTGCTCGGGCTTACCGAAATCACCGTTCCCTGGGAGACCCTGCTGCTTTCGGTGGGACTTTATGTCGTGCTGCCGCTCATTGCCGGCGCCATCACCCGCCAGCTTCTGCTGAAAGGCCACGCCAACGATACACGCCGCATCGATGCCTTCAATTCCCGCATCAAACCCGCTTCGGTGATCGGGCTTCTGGCGACTGTCGTCCTTCTGTTCGGGTTCCAGGGCCAAACGATCATCGCCAATCCGCTGGTGATCGTTCTGATCGCAATACCGCTGCTGATCCAGTCATACGGCATTTTTGCCATCACCTATTGGGCAGCCTGGAAGTGGAAGGTTCCCTTCAATATCGCCGCCCCCTGCGCTCTGATCGGGACGTCGAACTTTTTCGAGCTTGCGGTTGCCGTCGCCATTTCGCTTTTCGGTCTCAATTCAGGAGCCGCGCTCGCCACCGTAGTCGGCGTGCTGGTGGAAGTGCCCGTCATGCTCTCTCTGGTCGCCATCGCCAACCGCACCCGCCACCGCTTTACGGAGGTCTGAAATGGCCGTCACCATCTATCACAATCGAGATTGCGGCACCTCGCGCAACACGCTTGCCATGATCCGCCAGTCGGGCGAAGAGCCCGAAATCATCGAATATCTCAAATCCCCGCCGAGCCGCGAGACGCTGATCGATCTCATCGCCCGCTCGGGCCTTTCGGTGCGCGATGCGATGCGGAAAAAAGAGGCGCCATACACCGAACTCGATCTCGATGACCCCACACTCGCCGATGACAAATTGATCGACGCCATGCTGGCGCACCCCATCCTCATCAATCGCCCGTTCGTGGTGACCGAAAAGGGCGTGCGCCAATGCCGCCCGTCCGAACTGGTCCTTGAAATCCTGCCCAATCCCGATATCGGGCCCTTCACCAAGGAAGACGGAGAAATCGTCATCGACGAAAATGGAAAGCGCGTTGTCTGAGATCGATAGCTTCCCCGCTTTCGCCGAAGAGCAATTTCAGCCCATTGACGAGACGACGCTGCTTTCTCCGCATCACAAACAGCTCGCCCCGCGCATTCTGCTGCGCGAGCGTTCCTATTCGCGTGTCGCGATATTGGAGGCCGCCCGCATCCTGCGCCACTTCGGCCCGCCGGTGACCCGGCGGACCGGATCGCCTATTGGGCCAGCGGCTCGAACCGGCGCCCGCTGATGTGTGAGATCACCGTATAGGCCATGACGCCCAGCGCATAATAGGATGAGGCCGAAGCTTCCTCGCGCGGCATGATGATCATCTGGTTCTCGCGGCAGGCATGCAGGAAGTCACAGAAATCGGGCAGGACCTGTTCGAGGTGACCCACGGCGTCTTCCGGCGTTTCCAGCGTATCGGTGCGATAGGTCACGAACAGGAAATCGGCATCGAGCTCGGGCAACGCTTCAGCACTCATGCGAGCAAACTCGCCCTCGGGTATTGCATCCACCCGCTCGGGAAATGAAAATCCCGCGTCGCGCAATACCCGTCCAAGGCCGCCATAAGTGTGCCAGGACAGGACTTCCCCTTCGACACCCTGAATGACGTTCACCGAGATCGACCCCGTATCGACCAGGCGCTTGATCTGTTCGATCTGGCTGTCATAGCGGCCCTCGAGGATAGCCAGCGTATCGGTCGTGCCGGTGATTTCGGCGAGCGCTTTATACATGCCGAAATCGCCGCGCACCGTATCGTCGAGCACGATGGTCGGCGCAATGGCTTCAAGCTGTTCCACCGGAGCGGACTGCCACGGCGTTGTGATGATCAGGTCCGGCTCGGACGCGGCGACAGCTTCGATATCGACCGGCAGATTGCCCACGAATGCGATGTCGGAATTGTCGAAATCGACGCCGGTCAACACCTTGGACGAACGGATGAACCCCTCGCCCGCTTCCGTGGTGCGACCATGGCTGGCCACGGGATAAACGCCCAGTTCGATCAGCGGAATGGTGATCGACAGATCCTGCAGCGAAGCGATGCGCTGCGGATCGACCGGGATTTCGACTGTCCTGCCCGCATCGTCTGCAAAGCTGCGCGTTTCCTGCGCGAACGCCGACGCGGTCAGCACGATCGCGCCAACTACAATAAATGACCTCAAAAGGCTCATGATTGGTCCCCCGGTTTGGTCATTACTGTTCGAGTGGCGTGAAATCGCGGCCCACGACATGGGAGGCGACGATTTGAGTGAGCGCCGTCAGTGAATCATAGGTCGCCGACGAGGCGACCTCGCGCGGGACGTAAACGATCTGGCCGTTGCGGCAGGCATGCATCACATCGCACCAACCCGGCAAAACCTCATCGAGCGCCGCGCGCGCCATGGCCGGCGTCTCGCCCCGTTCCACCGCATAAGTGACGAAGATGAAATCGGCATCGAACTCGGGGTAGGATTCACCCGAAAAGATCTGGCGTTCATTGCCCTCGATGGCATCGATGGCGGCGGGGAATACGAAACCAGCGTCGCGCAACACCTTGCCCAGCGAGCCATATGTGTTCCAGACCTGCAATTCGCCGCCATTGGCCTGAATAACGCTGACCTTTATTCCCGCCGGGTCGGTCAGGCCGTTGATCATGTCGAGCTGGGCCTGATAGCGGGCCTCGAGCTTGTCGAGCACGTCGGCTCTGCCGGTCACATCGGCAACGGTGCGATAGACGTCGAAATCGTCCATCGTGGAGATCGGAAACACATAGGTCGGCGCGATGGAGCGGAGCTGGCCGACATCGGCGGTCTGCCAATCGGTGGTCAGGATAAGATCGGGCTCAAGCGCAGCCACGGCTTCGACATCGGCGGGCAGGTTTCCGACAAATTCGATTGCGGAATTGTCGAAATCATAGCCGGTGATCAACTTGCCTGAGCGGATATTTGGCGCGGCATTCTCCGTGGTGCGGCCATGGCTGCCAACAGGAACGATACCCAGTTCGAGCAACGTCACTGTAAGCGATGTATCGTGCAACGCCACCACCCGCTGGGGATCGGCTGGCACGGTGACCTCGGTGCCGGTGCCATCGACAATCGTTTCGGCATCTTGCGCTAGCGCGGGAGCGGAAACGACAAGTGCCACTGTCAGGGCGATCAGAGGTTTAGATGTCATCGGTAGGAATCTCGCTTTGATCTTCGGTTTTAAGGATTGGCAGGTGAGGGCTACCGGAGGACCTCAGGACGCTTTGGACAACTCATCCAGGCACCATCGGATTTCGTGACTGCCGCCGCCCTCGGCGACCACGCCGCAATTGCCTTGGATGTGAAAGGTTCTTGCGCGCAGCCGGATCGAAAGCCGATCGGCACCCAAAGCGGCTGCAAAGACGAGTTCGTCTCCATCCTTGGCCACTTCAGGAAGTCCGTTATGGGACAATTGAACATGTGATGCCGGCGCGTCATTGTCGGCGGCCCATTTGAGGGCTGCGAGTTCCGCAACCTGGATAGGTTCGGGCTCGTCGGATCGCCCCTTGTAGGCAGGCAGGAATATCTGGCCGCGAGAAAGCGCTTCGATGAAGGCCGGAGCCTGACCGGCCGTCATGCGGCCATACCGCTGGCGATGGGGCAAAACGACCAGGGAAGCCGCGAACCGGCAGCCACCGATATGGGTCGCCTGCACGATATGGAATTTTGCCGGATCGGCGATTGCGACCAGCGCCTTGTAGGTTGAAAAGCCATAACGCGCACAACAGGCATCGCGCCGCGAATCCGTACAAACGATGATGGTGATGCGCGGATCATGAGCCCCGGCGAAGACCTTGCCGTCGGCGTAGTCGTTTATGGCGTCAATCAGCGCCGCCTCGCTTTCGAAATCGGCGTAAACCTGTTCGGGCTGCGCCATGAGCTGAGGCAGGCCGTCGCTCTCCCCGACCCGATCGACGAGTGCAACATGCAGCCCCTTTTGCGCGGCGGCGTGAATGGAGCCGGCGAGCGCTTCGCTCATATCTGCCGACTCCCATCTTGGGGTCCGCCATTTGCCGCGCGGCCAGGCGAGCAGCAGCACCCGCTGGGGCGCATTGCCAGTGCCCTCGTGCGGTTCACCCCTCTCAAGGCAGAGATCGCGGCAAAAGACGTGCTTGGTCATTATTGTGCGTTACCCTCGAATGGAGTGAAGGGCCGCCCCGCCATATGCGCTTCGACCATTTCGAGCGCCAGATCGAGCGATGCCATGGCCGACCCAAAGCTCGGTCCGGGCAGAAGGATGAATTGGCCATTCTGACAGGCCGTGAGCGCCTGACACCAACCTGGCGCAAATTTTTCATAAGCGGCACGGATGGTTTGCGGCGTTGCGTCAGGCTGCTGGCGATAGAAGCCGAAAACAAAATCGGCATCGAGGTCCTGGATGAGTTCGGCGCTGTAGCTGATCTGGGGCTCTTCGAACGCTTCCACGGCGGCGGGGCGGGAAATCCCCAAATCCGTGAGAACCTGACTGATAGCCCCAAGCCCGCTTTTGTAAACCCAGAGTTCTTCGCCCTCGGGAAACATAAAGGTCAGCGTTGCCGAAATCGCCGACGGGTCGCCCAGGAAAGATTTGAGCCGCTCGACATTGCCCAGGTACCGCGCGTAGCGGGCTTCAAAAGCCCGGCCCGTGCCGCTGACATCGGCGAGCGTGCGCAGCGTGCCGACCAGTCCCAGTTCCCCATTGTTGATAACGAGCGTCGGCGCGACCGCCTGGAGCTGTTCAATTACGGCGGCATCATTGTAGACCCCGCCGACAATCAGATCGGGTTCGAGCGCGGCAATGGCCTCGACGTCCAGATCGTTGAACAGCCCGACGAACTCGATATCGGTATTGGCAAAATCGATCCCCAAAGTGTCCATGCCGCCGCGAAGGAAGGCATTGCCATCGGCGTCAAGACGCCCGGCGCTGCCCGCCACCGGCGCACCCATTTCATAGAGCGGCAAGGTCAGAATCTGATCGTTGAGGGCAACGATACGCTGGGGCTGGACCGGAATGGTGAACGTCCCGTTCTCGGCGGTGAATTCGCGGGTTTCCTGGGCATGCGCTCCAGCCGTTCCGGCCCACAATGTCGCGGCAATAGCCACGGACTTCAGGAATGCGGTCAAGGATTTCATGATTCTAAAACTCTACGCAGGATTGAATGAATTGGGTCAGCGGAAAGTCCTGCGCGAGCGCGAAGGACATCGGGAATGATAAAATGCCGGCGATCACGAGAGCGCCACGGGCAAAACGGTTCATGTCATGTCTCACAAATGCGATTTGGCAGCGGCCCGTTGCAGGAGGTAGATGAAGACGGGCACGCCGATAATTGACGTGATGAGGCCTGCGGGAAGTTGAATGGGAGCAAAGGCCGCGCGTCCGATCAGGTCTGCGACCGCGACCAGAACCGCGCCGCATAAGCCGGTCAGCAGCATGTGGATGCCAATGCCGCTGCGGGCGATGCGCCGGGCCGCGTGCGGGGCGATCAGCCCGACAAAGCCCAACGGCCCCACAATGGCCGTGGCGGCCGCGGCAAAGCCAACGGCCACGCAAATCAGCCCATAGCGCGCCCACCTGACCGAGGCGCCCAGGCCGATCGCAGTGTCTTCGCCCATGCGCAGGACCGACATGATGCGGCTTAGCGCCAGGACCAGCGGCAACAGGACGAGGCACCAGGCCGAAAGCACATGCACATCGGTCCAGGTGGCCGCATTGACCGAGCCCGCCAGCCACGACAGGGCCGACATGGCACGGTCGAGATCGCCATAGGTGAGCATGGCAGAAGTGATCGAGGAGATGAGCGCCGAAACCCCGATGCCCAGCAAAATGAACCGGATGGTATTGTTGCCGCGCTTTTGAAAGCTCAGTGCCTGGACCAGAATGGCAACACCGAGCGCACCGCCAAAGGCAATGACCGGGCGCCAGCCAAAACTCAGTTGCGGGAACACCACGATGGCCGAGACAACGGCAAGCGCCGCGCCCTGGCTGATACCGATAAGTGAAGGGTCGGCCAGCCCGTTGCGCGTGACATTCTGCATCGCACCGCCCGACAACGCCATCATGGCCCCCGCCAGCGCCGCGACCAGCGCGCGCGGCATGCGGAATTGCCACACCACATTGTCGATCGCGCCCGAGACGGTCGTACCCGACAAGGTCGTCAAAAGCGTCTCGAGGTCGATGTCGTAGCTGCCAAGCGTCAGGCTGACGGCCCATATCCCGACAAGCAGAACGGCCAAAACGGTGATGGCCACAAGGCCACGCTTGGGAAGGCGCAGGGCGATACGCTCGTGCGCTGCCCGAAGGACGATATGACGTTGCGGTGCCGCGGCGGTCATCTGGCCCTCATGCGCACGAGCTGGATGAACACCGGCGCGCCAATCATCGCCGTGATGATGCCCGTCGAGATCTCGCGCGGTGGTATGGCAATGCGCGCGACGATATCGACACCCAGAAGATAAGCGGCACCGATCACCGCCGAATACGGCACGATCCAGCGATAATCCGATCCCACGAAAAGGCGGGCGATGTGGGGAATGACCAACCCCACAAAGCCCATGGGACCGGCAAGAGCGACCGAGCAGGCAGTGAGAACCACGACCACGCCAAGCAATTGCAGCTTGAGCGGGCCGGTGCGCACGCCGAGCCCCTTGGCAACATCGTCTCCCATCGCCAAAGCTGTCACTTGCCGGGCGAGGGCAATTCCGGCAATCAGCGCAACGGCGATCCACGGACCCGTCACATAGAGCATCGAGATATCGCGCCCGGCCAGCGAGCCCGAGAGCCAGACGCGCAGATTGTCGAACGATTCCTCATTGAGCAGATGGGCAATCGAAATGATTGCGCCCAGAAAAGCCGAAATCGCGGCGCCGGAGAGAGTTAGTGTCAGCGGTGTCGGTCCACCGGGCGCCCAATGGGCAATGAAATAGACGACCAGCGCCGTCACAAGCGCTCCGAGCGCTGCGATCCAGGGCAACCAGTGGAGCGATGCCGGCCCGAAAAAGAACGACAGCATGACCACGGCAAACGATGCCCCGGCCATCAACCCCAAAAGCCCCGGGTCGGCCAGGGGATTGCGGGTGACGCCCTGCATGAGAGCTCCCGCGACCGAGAGTGCGGCCCCCACGGTCAAGGCGATCAGCGCGCGCGGCAGGCGCAGATCCCAGATGATCATATGATCGAAGACGGTGGAGTCGCGGTTGACGATGGCTTCGAGAACGGTCCCGAGAGGCAGGTGCTTGGCGCCCACCGCGATGTGCAGTCCGAAAAGCAGGACAGTTACACCGATAAGTGCCGGCAGGCCCGACGCGGTAAGGGCGATGCGCCGCGAGCCCGGCTCATGCGCGACCGCGCTCATGCGACGCGAACCGCCGCCTTGCGGCATGCATGGGTACCCAACGGCACGCAAACCAGATGGCCCGTTGCCCCATCGCGCACCACATGAGCGTCCAGGTCGAAAACATCCTTGAGACGCTCGGCGGTAAAAATGGCCTCCGGCGTCCCCTCGCAGGCGATCTTGCCGTCTTTCATCATCACCAGATGATCGGCATAGGCCGCAGCGAGGCTGAGTTCATGGAGGACCACGACCAGGGTACGGCCACCGCCATGGGCCAGATCGGCCAGCAATTCCATGAGATCCACCTGAACCTTGAGATCAAGAAAGGTGGTCGGCTCATCGAGCAGCAAGAGATCGGTTTCCTGTGCAAGCACCATCGCGATCCAGCAGCGCTGACGCTGTCCACCCGAAAGCGAGTCCACCGGCCGATCGGCAAATTCGGTGACCGAAGCCGTTGCCATCGCCCTTTCGACTGCATCCTCATCCTGCCGCGTCCATTGCCGCAACAATCCCTGATGGGGGAAGCGCCCCTGACCGACCAGTTCCCGAACCGTCAGCCCCTCGGGCGCGATGGGGCCCTGGGGAAGAATACCCATGGCCCGCGCCACCTCGCGGCTTTTCCCGGCATGGATCGATTTGCCGTCGAGCAGCACCTGACCGGCATCGGGCGTCAGGATCCGTGCCATGGTCTTGAGCAGTGTCGATTTTCCCGAACCGTTCGGCCCGACCAGCACCGTCATCTGCCCATTGGCCACGGCCAGCGAAACGTCCGAAAGAATCTGCGTCCCATCATAGCCGGCAGCAATGGATTGAGTCGTAAGACGCGCGGGACTTTTCCTGGCGTCGGAATGATCATTGCTGGGCATTGCGCCCTCTCGTCTTCTGGTGCCTTGAACTGGGGCGGTGCAACGGGAGCCGACGCCGCGTCCGCACCGCTCCCGGCGCCCCAAGGCGACAATTATCTGGAGGGCAGTCATAAGTGCCCAACATGACAATTGCAATCATATTTTAAAATGGAGTTGCCCGCGTCGACCCGGGGGGTCGGCGCCGAGTGCATGTCCCTTTACGCCTTCGACAAGGACACGGACGGCTGCGCCGACAGCCGACACCCCTCCGCACCCCGGGTCTTGCGCTTCCCGCGAACGACCGTTTACCGCGCCGGAATTTTTCTGTCCCTCAGGCTTCGTTTCTGGGCGGCGATCCTGAACTGGGCGTTAGGGGCACCATAGCCGCCATAGCCGTTGCGCCGCTCGACGATCTCGAAAAAGAACCCGTCACCGTAGAGCGAGGAATAAAGTTGGAAATACTCTCCCTGCCCGTCGCGGTCATAGAGGATATTGCTGGTCCTCAGGATATCGACAAAATCATCGTCGAGCCCGAACCGGGCCTGCAGGTCGGCAAAGTAATTTGGAGATATTTCAAGGAACGCGAAGCCGGTGGCCTTGAGCGCCTCGGCGGTCTTGAATATGTCGGAAGACGCAAAGGCGATGTGCTGGACGGACGAGCCGAAGCTTTCCGAGATGAAATGGCCGGCCAGGGTGGAGCGCTGGTCGGCGCCGTTGAGCGTGAACCGGATGGTACCCTTCTCGTTCTCGATCACTTGAGACCGCACCAGACCGGCGGGGTCGACAACGTCGAGCATCGGGGTTTTTCGCGTGTCGAAGAGGGTCGTGTAGAACAGGAGCCAGGTTAGCAATTCCTCATAGTTCATGGTCTGGCCCACATGATCGATATGGGTGATGCCCATATCGGATATGGCCTGCGCGGCGACCGGGGTGAATTCCGTCTCCCAGACCTTGGCCAGTTCGGTCTTGTCATCGACAAAATGCATCAGCCCGCCGCCAACCCCGCGAATGGCCGGAATCTTGAGTTCGCCCGGACCGACCGGCTGTTCGAAAGGCTCTGTTCCCAACGCCCTGGCGCGTTCCACGGTTGCCCGCGCGTCCTCGACCTTGAGCCCGATGTCGCACACGCTGGTGCCGTGCATGAGATAGGCCGAGTGCGCAAAGCCCTCGCGCTCGGTATTGACCACGATATTGACGCCGCCGGTGCGGTAGAGATCGACATGCTTGGCGATGTGGCGTCCCGCATGGGCAAAGCCCATTGAAGCCAGCAGCATCCTGAGATCTTCAGCTTCCGCCTCGTTGGCAGCAAATTCGATGAACTCGACACCCTCGACAGCGATCGGGGCCGGCATCGGGACGAGGTCGGCACTGATCTGTGGCTCGGCGCGCCGCACCGCATCCATCAGGGCAACCAGCGAGCGATGTCCGTCGGCGGCGATGGTGCCGGGCGAACCCCCACGAAACTGGTCGTTGAATATCTCCAGCGACCACATACCGTCATAGCCTGTGGCAGCGACGGCCGCAGCGAACCCTGTGACATCGAGATCGCCTTGTCCGGGCATAGTGCGGAAGTGACGGCTCCAATAGAGAAGATCCATGTCGATCAGCGGGGCGTCGGCCAATTGGACAAAGAAAATCTTGTCGCCCGGTATCGAGCGGATGGTCTGGGGATCGATCTTGCGCGCGATGGTATGGAAGCTGTCCACGATCAGCCCGACATTGGCATGATCGGCGCGCCGCACGATCTCCCAGGCATCGCGATGGTCGTTGACATGGCGCCCCCAGGCCAGGGCCTCATACCCGATGCGCAGGCCGCGTCTTTTCGCGCGCTCGCCCAACTCACGAAGATCGGCGGCTGCTCTGTCGATGCCGCCGAGCGCAGCCGGCGATACGTTGGAACACACAAGCACCAGATCGGTGCCCAGCTCTTCCATGACGTCGAACTTGCGCTCGGCCCGATCAAAGGCGCGCTGGCGCTCGGGCTCCGGTAGCCCCTCGAAATCCCTGAACGGCTGAAACAGCGAAATTTCGAGCCCATGGTCCCGCACCATGCGCCCCACTTCGCGCGGCCCGCCGTCAAATGCCAGAAAATCGTTTTCGAAAATCTCGATCCCGTCAAACCCGGCCCCGGCAATCGCCGCGAGCTTTTCTCGGAGATCGCCACTGATCGATACCGTAGCAATCGAGGTCTTCATGCCGCTTCTCCGTCCTGTGGACATCCGGGCAAGCAAGATGCTGCCCACGCTGCCTCAGCTCCGAAGTTTACGCATCATGATTGACTAACACAAATATCAATTTATAACGAAGACATAACATAGTGTTATTTTTAGATCATGTTGACACTCCGCCAGATCGAGATCGTGCGGGCAATCGCTGTGTCGGGGTCGGTGGCAGGTGCAGCCAAGCTGCTCAATGTCGCCCAACCTGGCATCAGCCGGGCCATGAAACACATCGAGGCCACGCTCGGCCTTAAGCTTTTCGTTCGGCGCGCAGGGCGATACACCCCCGCGCCCGAAGCCACCGGCGTATTTCGTCAGATCAACGAAATCCACCGTAAGGTGGACGATCTGGGATATGTCCTGTCCAAGCTCAGCTCGGGCGAGGACGTGGAACTGCGTCTGGGCTCGGTCCCATCGATAGCCAACGCGATGGTGCCCAACGCGGTCGCCGAAATGCGGCGGGCGATGCCCGATCTCGCGCTCAATATCGAACTCCTCAAGATCGAGGAGGCCATCGACTATCTCTTGCTCCAGCGCGGAGAAATGGTCCTGATGAGCTACAGGCTCGCACATCCGGCGCTGACATTTACCCTTTTGGCCCACGGAAGCCTCAAATTCGTCGTGCCGCCCGATCACCCCTGCGCCAACCACAAAGGCATAAGCATCGAAGAGATCGCCGATTATTCGCTGATCGGCATCGACCCCAATGATCCCTATGGGCGGATCATGGCCGAACTGTTCGAACGGGCAAATCTCGAGGTGCGCGTTCCCATCAAGGCAAGGTTCGGCTCTACGGTGATTTCATTGGTCGAGCGCCGAGTGGGCGTGGCCGTGCTCGATTCCTTTTCCATCGCGGGAATCGGATCGGACCGCCTGCGCGCCATCCCCATAGAGGCCGAAACCCGGTTTCCCGTCTACTACGCGACGCGAAACGACTGGACCCTTTCCAGTTCCGCCGAAAAATTCCTGCACTATCTCAGGACCACCATGAAGGAACATTGCTGACCATTGCTGATGTCAGGCACGGCCATACCCCGCTTTTTACGCAGCGCTGCACGGCAACTCGCGCAAAATGGCGTCATTATCACTGTCGCGGCGGCACGCGGCAAGCCGAGGATGGTCGTCAGCGAGTTCGGGAGATCAGAAATCGATCCAGTGGATCGATTTCCTCGAAGAACGGCACCGAGTTCACCTCCAATGCCATCCTGGGCTTTGCAGACCGACACAAGATCGACTGGCATTACATCGCAGCGGGAAAGCCGATGCAGAATGCGTTCATTGAATCGTTCAATGGCAGGCTCAGGGACGAGATGCTCAACGAGACACTGTTCCCGAGCCTCTCCTACGCCCGCATTGCCCTTCGAGAATGGCGGGCTGACTACAACGCCAATCGTCCACACTCGCGGCTGGGCTGGCTCACCCCAACCGAATACACCACCACCGTTACACCACGACGGGACCTGGCTGCGCTCAATGGCCAGCTCCACGCCAGCCCCCGTCTTCCACTAGGCTCGGCAGGGCCAAAACAACCCCCGGAGTCTACGTCACGCTGGATAAAAGTTGGGGCAACGTCACTGAACTTTCGCAAGTCGACGACAAACTCAAGACTACCTATTTGGTAACAGCTGTCGTCGTATTTCCCTGGTGCGGGAGGACGCGTGACATGGCAAGGATCGCGAACACCGCAAAGGTCGCGAGTGAAAGACCGACAAGAAGGTAGAGCAGATTTGATATACCCAGCAGCGTTCCAAAAACCAAGGGCGCTACCGCGCTGGCCAGGTTGAGAGGGCCGGAAACCTGGCCCGCATACCGGCCATAGTCCTGCCGACCCACCAGACAGAGCAGATATGTTGGGCGCAACACGGTAATGATACCGGAAGCGATGCCAAAAGCGATGGTCGAGACCAGCGCGATGATGGCCCGCAGATCGATTGCTGCGAAAGAAGCGATAAGGAGCGGCACAATCGAAACCGGCAAGAGCACAAAAGCGCCAACTGCCATCTTCATGACGGACACCCAGCGCGAGAGCGCCATGTAGATCAAGCGTCCCAATATGTACGACAAACCAAGGAATGACGCCGCGATCAAGGCATGCCCGCTATTGAGTCCCATCTCGACATACAGGCCGATCATCATCACGCCCGTTGCGGCGGTATAAAAACCCGCACAGACGTTGGCCAGCTTGAACCAAAACAACGCTTGAGCAACGTCCTGCCCCAGCTCGATTGGTGGAGCCCGAGTCTTTGAGCTTGCCGTGGTTTCGCTGCGTTTTGCCTTTGCGCGTTGCGCCAAAGCCAAGTGAATCGCAAAGGGCAAAGTCAACATGAGCAATGCGTAGATCAGGCACGCGAACCGCCAACCAAACTCGCCGATCAGCAAACTCGACAGCGGCCAGAACACCGATGAGCTCAGCCCGGTCGCCAGCGTCAGCGTGGCAATACTGCGATCAGTGTTGGGTTCGTCGGACTGTACGATTGCGCTGTAGGAACCGGTAGCCAGCGCAGCGTTCATGCCCGCGCCGAAGACGCCCCAGCCAACAAGATACTGGATCGCGTTCTGCGAGGTCGCAATTACCAGCAGGGCCAGCATGAACAAGACCGATCCCGCAGCGAGAACCGGAAGTCCGCCATACCTGTCACAAAGGCGCCCGGTATAGCCAGCGGAGACAGCACCGATCCCGTAAAACAGGGAAGCCCCGGCATAAGCAACGCCGATCGGAATTTCCAGGTCGGTCGATACCGGCAGGGCCAGCACGCCCAAAAAGGACAGGCTAACCCCCCAGCTTATGATCTGGGTGACCATCAGCTTCGGCGTTATGGATTGGCGTACAGACCGCAACAATTTCTCGCCTCACAAGGTCATAATAATTGCGCTGCATCACGACGTAACGTATAAATTCAACTTATATCGAGAACTTTGGGGCCGTTAATGCGATGAATTTTCGCCAGTTGGAGATATTCCGAGCCATTGTATTGAGTGGGTCGGCCTCGCGAGCTTCTGAGCTTTTGGATATCTCCCAACCTGCGGTGAGCCGCTCGCTTGCAGAGCTCGAAGGATCACTGGGATTTTTGCTGTTTGACAGAGTGCGCGGTCGTCTTGTCACCACACCGGAAGGCGAGTTGTTCTTCAAGGAGGTGATTGAAAGTTTTACGGTGTTCGATCGACTGCGGTCCTCTGCTGAACGCATTCGCGACTTTGGCTCCGGCGTCATTAAGATTGCCAGTCTGGCGGCCATGGGGTCTACGGTCGTGCCGCGCGGCATTGGGCTGTTCAACAAGACGAATCCCGAAATTGCCGTCACCTTGCAGGTGCTGTCATCCCATGCGGTTTTTGACCTGGTCTCGAGCAGCCAGTACGATATCGGGCTCGTAGCTGGCGAAGTTGACCTGACTGGCATCAACCACCAGGTCTTCGGCAGCTTTCGCGCCGTCTGCGCCATCCACCCCAACAACCCCCTTGCGGCGAAAAACGTGGTGACGGTCGAGGATTTGCACAAGCAGCCTTTGATCGCGCTCGCGCCGGGCGATAGCGTTCGAAATATGCTGACAGAAGCGCTCGCCAAGCACGGCGTCCAACCCTCGATCGTGGTGGAAACGCCCAACTCGGCAACAGTCTGTGCCTTGACGCTCGAAGGCTTGGGTATTGGCATTGTCAATCCGATGGCCACCGATGGCTTTCCCGAGCGGGGGCTGGTACTCAAGCCATTCGCTCCCGACATACAGTTCCGCAGCTATCTGATCTTTCGGCCCGACGCGCAAAAATCGAAAATCGTCAAGTCTATGGTCGATGCGCTGTTGCGTGCGCGCAGCATGCCTCCGACCAATCTGAAACCGGAACTCGGTGAGCAAAAGAAGTAACCGCGCCCAGTAGGAGGCGCGGCGGTAAAGATCAGTCGATGAGCGAAATGTTCCACAAGGGCGTTCGGATCGGCGTGTCCAGCACCCCTTCAATCCGGTCTTCGCGATAGATTGACCGGTTGCTGACCGCACCCAGCGGAATGAAGGGCAATGCTTGGGCCCAGCGTTCTTGCAGTGCTTGGGCTGCAAGGGCACGTTCGTCCTCGTCTTCGACATCGGCCCAGCTCGTCCGCATTTGCTCGATTTCAGGGTCACACGCCCAGCCGAACCAGCCATCGTCGCACATCATTCGTGCGTTGAAGTGAAAAGCGGGGTCGCTCTGGCTTGTCGTATACCCAGTGGTATAGAACATGGTCCATCCGCCGTCAGCCGGCAGCTCGCGGCTGGCGCGCCGCGTTGTCAGGGCGCCCCAGTCCATGATGGCGCTTTCCACGTTCAGCGTATCGAGTTGCTCGAGCTGATAAGCAAAGACCTGGCTGGCGTTGAAGTTTTGCGGCCGATCTGTGGCCATCAGGATTGTGATGGGTTCCCCATCATAACCGGCTAGATCGAGCAGTTCTTGTGCCCGATCGAGATCGGGTTCGGCCGCAAGACCGTCAAGCCCAGCCGGCTTGGCATATTGGGAACCGCAAATGTAGAAGGATCCGCAGGTTTCAAACAAATCTTCGTTCCCCAGCGCGCCGAGAAGCACGTCGTGGGGATTGATCAAATGCAGCATCGCCTGCCGGCCATCGACTGTATCGAAGGGTGGCACCGTGTGGTTGATGACCATCATGTGGCTTTGCCCACGGCTGGACGATCCGGCCTCGGCAACATTCTCGATCTCGCGACCCCGTGCGAGCTCCTCACCCTCGACGGACTCGATGAACACAACTTCGCCGGTCTCCAGCGCGGACAGCGCCGTCTGGGAATCTGGAATATTGTGCCAGACGACTTCATCGACATACACATTGCGCCCGCCGGCAAACCCGTTTGCAGGCTCGCTGCGCGGCGTGTAGTCCTCGTTCTTGCGGTACATCACCCGAGCGCCGGGGGACCAGTTCGCACTCTCGAAAATGAAGGGGCCAGACCCTACACTCGTTGTCACATTCTCATCGAGCGCGATATCGAGATCCTCGGCTCGCATCACAAACAGCGGCGCAAAGGTCGACCCGATTGCATGCAGGAACAACGGATAGGGCCGCTCCAGGCGAATGGCGAATGTCGTGTCGTCGATGGCTTCATAGCCTTCGGGATCGATTGGGCTCGACTGGCCTGTCGCGGCCAGCGCGTTCCAGCGCTTTGCCGAGGCAATCACGTCTTCGGAGGTGACCGGCGACCCATCCGTGAACAAGAGCCCCTCGCGCAGCGTAAAGGTGTACTCCAGTCCATCGTCGCTGATTGACCATTCATCGACCATCTGGGGCTGAGGCACGTTGTCGGGGTCGACATTGAGCAGTGTGTCGTAGATCATCTGGGCATGATACGCCGAATTGCCGGTTCCTTTGTAGGGATCGAGAATCCTGAGGTCACCATAGGAGATGACGTCGAGCGTACCCTGCGCTAGAGCCGGAGCTGCAAATATTGTGCTTGAAAGCAAGGCGGTGATCGCGATCATCCATGCTTGCGAACCGAATGGCACCCCTGAAGCCAGTCCAGTGTTGTTCATTTTTCCCTCCTTTGGGCCCAGCCGAGAAGATCAGCCGGTTGTCTGCGTGTTGACGACACCAACAGTCGCGGTCGCCTCACTTACAAGGGAAAGTTTCCGGCACAGGGAAGCGTAAAAGCAATGTAGTCGAGATTATCGGTCTGTAAGTCTGAGTAATGGCCAGCGGTCCGCGCTGCCCGTCATCTCAGTCCTATAAGGCGCGATTATAGACCATTCCGCTGAGCGCCATGGCCTTGAATACACGCTGGGCCTATTGTCGGTATTCGGTCGGGTTGCAAACGCGGACGCATGTCCTCCTGCTGCTAGGCCGCTTACACAGACGGTGGCACGGAGAGGGGTTTTCATGCTGCGCTATCTCATCACGCGGACGGCTTCGTCTGCGATCGTGATCATGGTTGTCGCGGTAATCGTGTTCATTCTTGCTTTGATCAGCGGCGGCGATCCCGCCACGATCTATGCGGGCGAAGATGCCTCGCCTGAACGCCTCGATGCCATTCGCGAACGTATGGGTCTCAACCAGCCGACCCATGTGCAATTCCTGGTCTGGTTCTGGCACATACTCCAGGGCGATTTCGGAACGTCGCTGTTCACCGATCTGCCAGTGCTCACACTGGTGGCGCAACGGGTCGAACCCACGGTCGTGCTCTCGCTGGGCACCATTATTTTCTCAGTCGCGGTCGCCATTCCAATTGGTACGGCCGCCGCGCTCAATCCCGGCAAGAAGCTCGACAAGGCGCTCTCCGCCTTCACAAATCTTGCCTTCGCCCTGCCGGGCTTCATTGCGGCATATATCCTGATCTACATTTTTGCAGTTCAGCTGCGGTGGTTGCCGGTGCAGGGGTATTCCCCGCTTTCAGAAGGGCTGGGCAGCACCATTCGCTCGGTCATTCTGCCGTGCGCCACCCTCTCCCTGATTTACGTGGGCCTGATCGCGCGCACCACCCGAGCTTCCATGCTCGCTGTCTTGCAGGAAGACTATATCCGCTCGGCGCGCGCTCGCGGCGCTTCGACATTCCGCGTTGTGGTATCTCATGCCATGCGCAATGCCACCAACTCGATCACAACGGTTATCGGTCTGGGCATAGCCTCGCTGCTCTCGGGCGTCACGATCACCGAGACAGTCTTTGCAATTCCCGGCCTTGGCCGGTTGACCGTCGACGCGGTGCTCAACAGAGATTTTCCGATCGTTCAGGGGCTAATCCTGCTGTTTGCAGCGGTCAAGATTACCATCAACCTGATGATCGACCTTTCCTACAGGCTAGTTGATCCGAGGATCGAAGTATGACGCTCATTCTCCGGCAATACACACCCCTCCCTCGGCGCCCTTTTGTGGTTGACCAGTTCACTATTGGCATTGGCATTCTCGGCGCAATTGCCCTCATGGCGATCGTCGGCCCGTTCGTGACGGGCGATCCCAACGGTATCGCCCCGGCCAACCGGCTACTTCCTCCATCGTTCATGCATCCGTTCGGAACCGACGGATTGGGCCGCGACCTGCTGGCCCGTGTCGCGAGCGGGGCACAAATCTCCCTCTTGGTTGGGCTTTGCGTGGCAGGCGCGGCTACGGCTCTGGGTGTAGGGCTCGGTTTGGTAGCTGGTTATTTCCGGCGTCTGGACCTCATCATCATGAGGGTGATGGACGGAATGCTAGCAATCCCCGAGTTGTTGCTGGCCGTGGCGCTGGCCGGGATTGCCCAGGGCTCGTTCGGCATGGTGGTGTTTGCGCTTACGGTCCCACAGATTCCCAGGATTGTGCGCGTGGCGCGCTCGGAAGTCCTGTCCCTGCGCAACCGGCTCTATGTGGATGCCGCCGTCATTTCGGGAAGCAGCAAGCTCAAGATACTCGTTCGACACATCCTGCCCAACCTGATCGCACCCCTTTCGGTGCAGGTCACCTATGTGTGCGCTTACGCGATCCTGGGAGAAGCGGGGCTGAGCTTTATCGGCGCGGGCATGCCGGCCGATACGCCAAGCTGGGGTGTAATCGTTTCCGAAAACCGCAGTTATTTCCAACAGGCGCCATGGACGATCTTCGTCGCCGGCGCCTTTCTTACCCTCACCGTTCTGGCGATCAGTTCGATCGGCGAGGCGCTGCGCAAGAAGAATGGAGGCTAGTCGTGAACGCGATGTATCCCCTCAATCCCCCGGGCGAAAGTGCCCCGATCCTCGATGTCAGACACCTCTCCATTGCCATCGGCGGCGGCCAGTCCCGTTTCGATGCGGTCAATGACCTGACCTTTTCCGTCCGTCCCGGCAAGACTCTGGCCATCGTGGGAGAATCGGGCTGCGGCAAGTCGCTGACGGCTCTGTCTCTGATGCGCCTCTTGCCGGACAATGTCTCCATCTCCGGCGGAGAAATCTCCATTGGCGACCAGGATCTGGTCAAGCTCAGCGGCCGCGGGATGGAAAAACTGCGTGGCTCGGCGATATCGATGATCTTTCAGGACCCGATGACCTCGCTCAATCCGCTGGTCAGGATTGGTCGACAGATATCGGAAGCTATCCGCATTCATCGCGGCATCAGTGCCAGTCAGGCGCGCGAGCGGGCGCTGGAACTGCTTGAACTGGTTGGCGTCTCGGACGCCCCGAGGCGGCTGGACCAGTTTCCCCACGAATTGTCAGGCGGGATGCGTCAGCGAGTCATGATTGCCTCTGCAATGGCGGGCGAGCCCAAAGTGATTGTGGCCGATGAACCCACCACCGCGCTGGATGTGACGGTGCAGTCTCAGATTCTCGCGCTGCTCAAGAATCTGCAGCGTCAAACGAGCATGGCCCTTGTGCTGATCACTCATGATTTTGGCGTCGTTGCCCAGATGGCCGACGAAGTGGCAGTGATGTATGCTGGCCGCATCGTTGAATATGGCAATGCGATCGAGGTCTTCAACGACCCCCTCCATCCCTATACGCGCGGGCTGCTGTCGTGTTCCAGGCAAGGCCTGTGCAAGTCCGAACGTGTCAAGGCCGGGATGGGGCTCGAACAGATTCCTGGCACGGTCATTCCACTCATTGCGCGCGGGAAGGGATGCAATTTCGCCGACCGCTGCAGCCATGCGACCGATATCTGCCGCTCCCACGATCCCCATCAATCCTGTTCGCCCACCGACCACAGGATGGTCGAATGCTGGCATGTCCATGACGCATCCGGAACGCCGGGCAAGGTGGCGCACCAATGAACGAGTCTTTGATCCTGCAAGCGCGCAATGTTCAAAAGGACTACAAGGTCCGCACCCGATCGGGCTGGGGCAAGGTGAATTTCAGTGCCATAAGTGACATCAACCTGGAAGTCGCTGCCGGCGAGACCGTTTGCATCGTGGGCGAATCCGGGTGCGGCAAGTCGACATTGGCGCGCGTGCTCGCCAATCTTTCGCCTGCCTCCCAAGGCAAGGTGCTCTTCCATGGCCAGAGTATTGACGCCCTGAGCGGGGTGGACCGCAAGGCCATGCGCAAGAGCGTGCAGTTCATCTTCCAGGACCCTTACGCATCGCTCAATCCGCGCTTGACGCTCGGCCAAATCATTGCCGAACCCCTCGAAAATTTCACCCATATGTCCAGGACCGAGCAGAAAGAGAGAGTGGCGCTGACGCTGGAGCGTGTTGGGCTCAACGCGGCCGATGCCAACCGGCGGCCAAAGGAACTCTCGGGCGGACAGCGCCAGCGGGTCGGCATCGCACGAGCAATCATCGCTGACCCCGAGGTGATCATCGCAGACGAGGCCGTCTCCGCCCTGGATGTTTCGGTCAAGTCCCAGATTCTTAATCTGCTTTCCGATCTCCAGCGCGAGCGCGGCATGGCCTATGTGTTCATCACTCATGACGTGAGCGTCGTGCGATCGATCGCTGACAGATTGGTGGTGATGTATCTGGGCAGGGTCATGGAGACCGGGTCCGCCGAGGAGATTCTGGCACGGCCTCGGCATCCCTACACACGAATGCTGCTCTCGGCGGTGCCGGTCCCCGACCCCAGCCGGCCCATGGCGATGGAGGTGTCCCACGACGAGATACCCAGCGCGCTCAATCCGCCCCAAGGCTGTGTATTCCGAACCCGTTGCCGCCTGGCGGACGAAGCCTGCAAGACCCGCCCCCCCATAACAATCGATGCGCAAGGCGTTGCGACGAGCTGTCACCACCTTGATCGCGTCTCCGAGCACGTCCCCGCTCACCAATTGCAAGCCCCCAAACACGTGGTGCCGGTGGCATCCAATAACCTGAAGTAATCGATCTATAGAGCCCGGTGCCTTGCCGCCAAAGTCACAGGCTCGATATGAGACTAACAATCGTCTGTTAGGCGCGATGACGGTGCAGTTCATCTCCGCAGAACCCCAGACAATCAACCGGGCAGATAAAGTACTCCGGTCACCACGAGGAGCCTCCATGATGGAAGATATGTCGCGTTGCGTCATCAAGCCCGAAGTCTCGCACAAGGGATTTGCCAGCTTGGCAATACCGACCTATCGCGCCTCAACCATTGTCTTTTCCGACATGGAAGAATACGCGGAGCGTGGAAAGCGCGGCTTGGACGGGTATTCCTACGGCCTGCACGGCACCCCGACCACCAAAACGCTGGAAGCGCAGATTTCGAGCCTGCACCGGGGTGAAGCCACCGTTCTGCTCCCCTCAGGGCAATGTGCAATCGCTGTGATCATGCTGGCCACGTTGATGCCGGGCCAGAAAGTGCTCATTCCCGACAGCGCCTATCCCCCGGTTACCGGCCTGTGCAGGAATTTTCTCACCCCGCGTGGCATCGATTCTATCGTCTACGATCCCACTATGGGGGAACAGATCGGCTCCCTAATCGATGCCGATACCAAGCTGGTTTGGCTCGAGTCGCCTGGCTCCACGACAATGGAAGTGCAGGATTTTAGCGCGATCGCCCGGGTTGCCCATGAAAAAGGCGCGTTGGTGGGTTGCGACAACACCTGGGCGACGCCGCTCCTGTTCAAGCCGCTCGATCACGGTGCCGACTTTGCCATGGAGGCCCTGACGAAATACATTAGCGGCCATTCGGATCTGCTCATGGGATCGGTCACAGTCAAGGACCAGTATCTGCGCAAGAACATGCGCGACATCATGCGCATGCTCGGAATTGGGGTGTCGCCCGACGAGGCGTCTCTGGTTCTGCGCGGCATGGAAACCCTGGCGGTCCGTCTCAAGCATTCCGGACAGGTTGCGCACCGCTTCGCAGAAGCGCTCGATGGCATATTCCCAAAAGGCTGCGTGCTGCACCCAGCCCTGCCGTCCTGCCCGGGGCATGAACACTACAAGCGCGATTTCGCCGGAGCGAGTGGCGTATTCAGCATCATTGTCCCTGCCCAATACGAGGCGAATGTGGACCGCGCGCTCACTGACCTGAAGTTCTTCGCCATCGGCGCTTCCTGGGGTGGAACGCGCAGTCTGGTCGCGCCCATGTCGATTAAGGATAACCGCGTTCGCGAAAATGCCCATCCCGGCACCATCCTGCGCCTTTCGATCGGGCTGGAGGAGCCGTCGGAACTCTGGTCCGACATCGAATGCATGGTCACGCGCCTAGGCTTGGGCCAGCGCGCCGCAATCGTCGCGTAATCGGAGAACGGATATGGATGTCATCAACACGCCCGATGCGCCCCAGGCCGTCGGTCCGTATTCTCAAGCCCGGATTCTCAACGGCCTGGTGTTCGTTTCCGGTCAACTTCCCATCAATCCGGAAACCGGCACCATCGATACGACCGATCCGGTCGGCCAATTGCGCATGTGCCTTGCCAACATTGAAGCCATAGCCCGCGCAGCGGGAACGGACCTTTCGCGCGTGGTCAAGACAACGGTCCTGGTCACCGATCTGTCGGTTTTTGCCGATCTCAATGCAGCCTATGGCGAGCACTTTACCCCGCCCTTTCCGGCACGGGCTACCTACCAGGTCAGCGCGTTACCCCTAGGGGCTCAGGTCGAGATCGAAGCGATGATAGCGCTGTGAACCAGACCATTTCGGATAGATGAGCATCGCGTATTGAGGCCCAAGAGGGTTCCGGCCCGCGACCAAGTACGTGCGTGCACTCTCTTAAATCGCGCGACATTCGATCCCAGCGGGAAAGGCCCGCGGTGAAACCACGGGGCTTTCGTTTTGCCCGATCAGCCGGGCAGCGAGCGGCAGACTGCATCGAGCGCGTCGACGAAGCGATCGAGTTCGGAAAACCGGGTGTAGATATGGGGAGAGACGCGCAAGCCTTCGATCTCGCCGACCTTGCGGTATTTGAGGTGAATTGCATGTTCGGAGCGCAGGGCTTCTTCGATCGCCCGCGCGTCCCGGCCCTCGATGGCGAACAGACCGACGGCGCCCGCCCTGCCGCCGGTCGTCTGGGAAAAGAGGAGAAAGCCTGGGATCCTCCTGGCACGCGCGACCCAATAGTCCGTCAGTTCCGAAAGGCGGCGGCGCATCAGATGCGGGCCGATCATGTCATATTGCTCGATGGCGACTGGGATCGCGGCCTGGAGCGCGGAATTATATGTGCCCAGATTCCAGTGGTCGAACTTGCCGATGGCATAGGGCGTTGTCTCGAACGGGGCGAGATGGGACCAGGTTTCGGCGATCAGATCGGCCCGCATGACCACCATACCATTGCCGACCGGCGCGCCGAGCCATTTGTGGAGGCTGGTCACGAAATAGTCGCAGGCCATCGCGCGAAAACTGACCGGCATCTGCGCAAACGATTGTGCGCCGTCGACCACCGTCAATATGCCCCTGGCCCGCGCTATCGCGCAAAGCCGTTCAACGGGCAGGCGCTTTCCGTTCCAGTGCACCATGTGCGTGAGATGCATGACCCGTGTCCGGGGCGTGATGGCCGCCTCGTATGCGGCGACGATCGTATCGTCGTCGGCCATCAGATCGAAGGTGCATTCGACGGTGACGATACCGTCGCGCCGGGCGCGCTGCCGCCAGCCCCCAATCGCTGCCGGATAATCCCAGGGCGCGATCAACACCTCGTCGCCCATGCGCAATGGGATGCCGAAAATGACCAGCGAAAGCCCTTCGGTGGCATTACGATTGAGGGCGATTTCGTCGGGCGCGGCATCGATCAGCCGCGCCAGCGCTGCCTTGGTGTCCGGCAGCTTGAGATCGAGGCCGGACCACATCGCATAGTCGGGGTTCCTGGCGATCGCATCGATCGCCTCGCGTACCGCCGCCTGCACGGCCAGCGTGGGCGGACTGACGGCGGCATTGTTGAGATTGAGCAGGGGGTACTGGGTCACATAGCGTGCGCGGACCTCTTCCCAGTCGATGTCTTGGGGCGCTCGGTCGGCAGCCGTCATTGAGGCGTCACCGTCACATAGATCTTGCGCACCGTTTCGATGGTCCGCCAGACGCCTGTGAAACCGGGCTTCATCAGGAAGCTGTCACCGGCTGTGTAGCGCCGCATCGCGCCGCCATCCTCGGTGATTTCGACAACACCGGACAGGATGTGGCAAAACTCGAAAGTCGTGCCCTTTATCGAGCGGTTAGCGCCGGGCGTGGCTTCCCAGATTCCGGACTTGACCAGGCCGCCATGGGCTTCGTCGAGCGCCCATGTGGACAGGACCGGATCGCCCTCCAGACGCCGCTCCTGCGCAACGCTGCCGATTTTTGCTGGGCCGAGCGTTGCCGGTTCGATCGGGACGAGGTTGCTCATGAGGTGTCTCCTGCCGGTGGAATGCGATGGCATGATCGTAGACCGCCCCCGCCGCAAGGAAATGCCGCAAGGGCCATGGGCAAAGCATATTCTGCGCAATCGGCAGGATATGTCGGTCCCCGACGCCGAAAATCAGCCTCCGCTGACACCGTCGTCATGTTCGATGGCGTGGGCGATCATGTCGCCGACCACGTGGCGGATATGATGGTCGTCGGCTTCGTAATGGATATGGCGGGCATGACGCGTGCCGCGTACCAAGCGCGCCCCGCGCAACAGACGCAGATGATGGCTGACCAGCGACTGGGAGGCATCAATGTGGCGGGCAATATCGCCCACCGCCATGGGGTTGTCGAGACAGGCGAGCAGAATCTTGAGCCGCGTGGGGTCGCCGAGCAGTTTGAAGGTCTCAGCGACGATCGCAATCTCTGCCTCAGTGGGTTTGCGGCGAACGCTCAAAAAGACCTCCAGCGATAGCGCCTCGAAAGGCATCAAGGCGCGGCAAGACGCGACCCTAAAGCATTTCCCCGCCTGCAGGAAACGGTGAAATGCCTCAAGGACCGGTCTCAATGAGCATGAGCATGGGCACTGGGCATGGTCTGTGCGGGATCGGCGAGCGAGCACGCTTCGGGCTGGCCGCCCCAGTTGATTTCGACGGTGGCGTGGCGAATGGAGTAGCGCCGGGCCAGGGTCTTTTTCACCCGTTCGGTGACCGTCTGGTGATCGGCCCCGTCCTTGAGCGTGACTTCCATGGTGGCCGCCGGCTTACCCGAGGTGATCGACCAGACATGGAGATGGGAAACATCGGCGATGTCGCTGACCTCGCCTAGGACGGTCTTTCTCAACTCGGCGATCTCGATATTGCTCGGCGTGCCCTCCATGAGGATATGGATGACGTTGCCAAGCAGGAACCACGCGGCCCGCAGGATGATCGCCGAGAGCAGCACCGACAGGATCGGATCGATCGGCGTCCAGCCGGTGAAGTAGATGATGATTGCGGCGGCGATTGCAGCGACCGACCCCAGCAAATCGCCCATCACGTGCAGCATCGCCCCGCGAATGTTGACGTGTTCGCGATCACCCTGCATCAGCATGAAGAAGACGCCGATATTGACCAACAGCCCGAGTATGGCAACGATCAACATCGGGCCGGCAAGAATGGGATGGGGCTCGAACAGGCGCTGGATCGCTTCATAGGTGATCCAGGCGACCAGCGCGAAGAGGGTGACGGCGTTGACGAAACCGGCCAGAACCTCAAAGCGCACATAGCCGAAGGTCCGGCGGGAATCCGACAGCTTGCGCCCGAACCGGAACGCGGCCCAGGCCAGCCCGAGCGCTGCGGCGTCGGTCAGCATGTGCCCGGCATCGGCGATCAGCGCCAGCGATCCCGAAAGGATACCGCCGATGAACTCGGCGATCATGAAGCTGGCGGTCAAGACCAGCCCGACCAATACCACGCGCTCATTGTTGCTGCTGACCTCTGGCGCATGACTGTGATGCCCACCGCCATGGCTGTGGGCATGGCCGTGATGCCCGTGACCATGGTCATGGTCATGGTCATGGTCATGGCCGTGATCGTGATCGTGATCGTGATCGTGATCGTGATCGTGATCTTTCAACTGCGCGCTCTTGTCGGAAACACTGGTCATTACGCTATCCCCATTCGTTCCTTCACCTCAATATATTAATACATGTTCATTTGTAAAGTTATTATACAGTTGGTGCCGCAAACCGATCAGGGCGATAGGGATCGAGTTCACTCGCAGCTATGCCCTCCAATACCTCGCGTTTCACCAGTTCGCCGATCCAGAGACTCTGCGTCACCCCACTATGCATGACGGCGGAATAGAAATTGTCGGCCCCGCCCTGGAAGCCGACCACGGGCCGGCGATCGCGGGGAATGGGGCGTAGGCCGATACGTGCTGCCTCAAGTTCCACTCCCCTTGTGCCCGGATAAAACCGCGCGAGCCGGTCTGCAAGCGGCTGCGCGGCGGACAGATCGTAGCGATAGGCTCTTGCCGTCCCTTCGATATCGGCACCGGTTGCATCCTCTAGCGCCGCTGCGGCAGAATCAGTCCCGAAATCGTGCAGGCAGATGCGCCCCGCCCCATCGGGCCGCATATTGAGATTGGCCGAGTGGATCACCCTGTTGAGGGTAACGGCGGCCGGAGCCGTATAAATCTGGACGCCGACTTCATTCTTCATCGGAATATCGGCGCCCGCCAGTCTTGCGATCTGGCTCGCCGCCGGCCCGGCGCAATTGACGACCATATCCACGTCCAGGCGCTCGCCGTTCGAGAGCAACACCTGCGAAAGTGCATCGCCCGACCGGGCGAACCCCGTCACCGCCACGCCGGCAAGCACGGTGCCGCCTGCCTTGCGCAAGTCGGCCAGAAGCCGCGCGATCAGCAAGGCGCCGCTGATCCAACCTTCCTCAGGAAAATAGCTTATGGTCGCCCCGTCCAGCGCTTCGCGGGCAAGATCGGGTTCTAGCGCCAGCGTTTCGTCGGCATCGAGCCATTTGGCGCGATAGTTGAACTGGGACATCTCCTCGAAGATTTCCCGCTGGCGCTCGGTTTCGCGACCGCCAAAGGTAAAATGCAGATTGCCGCCGGTGTGATACCAGGGGGCGTGCCCGTGGCGGTCCGCATAGGCCCGATGCATCTTCATGCCGTTGATGTTCATCATGGCATAATGCGCCGGGGTCTTTTCCAGCGCGTTGAGCCAGGCAAAGGAGGCCGACGACGTGTCCCGCCCCAGCGGGTCGCGACTCACGACGGTGACGTCAGCGCCGGCGTCGGCAAGCGCCCCCGCCACGGCGGCGCCCATGATTCCAGCGCCAACGACGCAAATCGACTTGCCCATTTCAAACCCCTTTGACGAAATCGCGATGAGAAATCCTAGCGCGGCCGGCCGTCCGATTGCATTG
Source organism: Pelagibacterium sp. (assembly GCF_965249125.1). Lineage (GTDB taxonomy): Bacteria > Pseudomonadota > Alphaproteobacteria > Rhizobiales > Devosiaceae > Pelagibacterium. The sequence continues at coordinate 617,824 of NZ_OZ252217.1, read as the reverse complement.
GTCTGCGCCTGGGTTCGGGCGCTCCATGCGGATTGCCCGCAACACCGCAGCACAAGATTCCATACCCTTCAGTGCCGGGCCGCGCTCGTAGCCAGTCGAATCATGGCCAGCCAGGCAACAAGCGCCAGCACACTCAACGCGATCGCGAAGGCGAGCACAGCCGCGCCGCTCAGGGGCAGAAAGACCGCAAAAATCGTCGGCGAGAGCGCATTGGCAAGATCGAGGGGCCGTGCCATCCGGCCCAGATAGCGGCCATAATGGGACGACCCGAACAGATGCAGCGGTATGGTCGGCTGCAAAATACCCAACAGTCCGGCGGGCAAGCCATAAAGGATCGTGCTCCCGATCGCGACCCACACCGGGACAGCCACCCCGAGTACGGACAGCACGAGAAGCGGGGTCAGGCTCAAGGGCAGGGCAACGAAGACGCCGAGCGCGAGCTTGAGAGGATCGATCCGCCCGCCGAGCGCCACGTCGATCCCCCGGCTTGCGAGATAGACGAGGCCGAGCAGCGAGGCGGCGAAAACCGCATCGACGCGATCCACCCCAAGGGCGCCGAAGACGTCGATCAGCAAAAGCGCCATTGACGTGCCGACCGCGCCGGTCAACGTCATGGCCACGGCCAGCAGCCAAAACGCGTTGCCCTCGAGACCGGCCGGAACCACTCCGGCCCGATTCGGCGCGATTTCATGCGCCGCATCGGGCCGTACCGGCCGTGTCCGGCCCCGCCCCAGATGCGCCACCAGCATGTGCCCGCCGCCGCCGACCGCCACGACCAGAACGGCATAGACAAAGCAAACCTGCCGCCAGTCCAGAAACGAGACGAGCAGCGAGGAGACCGGCCAGAACACGGTGGAACTCATGCCGGTCGCCAGGGTCAGGATAGCGATGCCCCGTTCGGGCCGGCGCATGCCGAATCCTGCGATGGCGCTATAGGCCGAGGTTGCCAGCCCGAAATGCATCGCCATCCCGAAAGCGGCCCAGGCCAGATAATAGGTAAAGATGTCCTGGGCCCAGCCCAGCGCACACAGGGCCAGCCCGAAACCGACGCTGCCGGGCGCTAGGAGCTTTACGCCCCCGTACCGGTCGGCCAGCTGTCCCGCCAGCGGGGCGGCGGCGGCCCCCACGAGAAACATGATAGTGACCCCGCCATAGACATACCCGGCCGAAATGGACAGGTCCGCCCCGATGGGCACGGCCAGAACCCCGAGCAGGGAGAAACCGGTGCCCCAGCCCACCGTTTGGGTCACCATGAGCAGGGTCATGACCAGCACGTCGCGATGCTGCTGGCGTTCGAACATGGCTGGCCCTCGATTTACAAGCGACTGATCAGCATTTGACCGCAAGGGTAAAAAGGGGTCGTGCCAATTTCGATCGCGCATCGGCAGAACCTGCCGCAGCACACGCTTTAGCACGCTGAAAACGCTCCAAACCCGCGGCTTTGAGGGCCCCGCAGCCGCCCGCCGCCTCCGATTATTCCGACGTCAAATTTCGCATTAGAAAATTATGCATTTAAAAACAAAGCATTATGTTGAAACAATACACCCCACCGCTATTCAAGCCTTTCCCCGGCAGCATGACTTGCCGACTCTGGTCGACAAAACAGAATGTTCTGCAAATTCATGCGGTCACTAACGGGTACAGCTTCGGCGAGGAGTGCTAGCGTCGTACTCATCTGATGAGAACACCGGCCTCAGCCGCGGAAGGGACCTTCGCACATGACCGATTTCCGGCCCAAATACATCACCTTCGATTGCTACGGTACGCTGACGCGCTTCCGCATGAGCGACATGACCGACCAGGTGTTCGGTGACCGCGTCAAACCCGACGACATGCCGACCTTCAAGCGCGACTTCCAGTATTACCGGCTGGACGAGGTTCTGGGCGCATGGAAGCCCTATAGCGAAGTGCTCTCGAACGCCGTCGAGCGGACCTGCCGGCGCTGGGGCATCCAATTTCGGCCCGAGGACGGCAAGGTCTATTACAACGCAGTTCCCACCTGGGGCCCCTGGCCGGACGTCACCGAGGGCCTGGTCAAGATCGCCGACAAAATCCCCCTCGTCATTCTGTCGAACGCGTCCAACGATCAGATTCACGCCAATGTGGAAAAGCTCGGCGCTCCGTTCCACAAAGTATTCACGGCACAGGACGCGCAAGCCTACAAGCCCCGCCTGCGGGCCTTCGAATACATGCTCGATCAGCTCGGCGCCGATCCATCCGAGATCCTGCACGTCTCATCCAGCAATCGCTACGACATCATGTCGGTCCACGACCTGCGCTTCGGTGGAAGGTGTTTCGTGGCACGCGGCCACGAGCCATTTAATTCCTACTACGCGACAGTGCAGATCAAGGACATTTCCGAACTGCCGGGCGTCGTCGGCCTCTGAATAATGCTCAAAATTTGACCACCTGATATGCCTAATTTCTAATATCTGAACAGCCTGGATTGTTGACAATACGAATTTACGATCCTAGCATCGTCGTGCAGTGAGAGTTTGCGTCATGAACGCTATGACCGATACCGGACCACTCGGACTGAACGCCCAGATCGCGGCGGGCACGCGCTACGAATCCTATTGGACAGCCACTGCTCCGCGCTATCGCGCCGCCGTTGCTGCGCCTTTGGGCGATCGGGTCGACGTCGCTGTGATCGGTGGCGGATTCACCGGGCTTTCGGCGGCTCTCGCTCTGGCACGCAGCGGCGCAAACGTGGTGGTTCTCGAGGCGGGAATGATCGGCGGCGGGGCGTCGGGTCGCAATGGCGGCCAGTGCAACAACGGCACCGCTACCGATTTCGCCTCCCTCGTAGCCGGCATCGGGATGGAGCGGGCCAGCGCCTATTATCGGGCCTTCGATAGCGCCGTGGATACCGTCGAACGCATCGTTTCCGAAGAAGCTATAGCCTGCGACTTCCATCGCACCGGCAAGATCAAGCTCGCCGCCAAGCCCGAGCACTACGAAAAGCTTATGAGGTCCCACGATGCCCTGCAGTTGGGCACCGACACCGACATACGCCTTGTGCCGCGCGCCGACCTCGCCGCCGAGGTCGGAACCGCCGGCTATTATGGCGGGCTGGTTTTTGCCAGAAGCGCGGGAATGCACATGGGCAAGTTCCTCATGGGACTGGCCGAGGCCGCGACACGCCATGGGGCCTCCATCCATCAGGATACGAGCGTAACCGCCATCAAGCGCCTGTCCGGCGCACGGCACCGGATCACGACGAGCCGAGGCAGCCTGACGGCAGACGCCGTGCTGGTCGCCACCGGTGCCTCCATGACCGGTCCCTTCGGACGCTTTCGCCGCCGCATCGTTCCGGTCGGCAGTTTCATCGTGGTCACGCGCGCCCTGCCCCGCGCCACTCTTGATACCATCATGCCGACCCGGCGCATGGTGACCGACAGCCGCAATATCGGCTCGTATTTCCGCGTCACTCCCGACGATCGCTTGCTGTTCGGCGGACGGGCCCGGTTTGCGATGTCGAACCCGCTGTCGGACGCCAAGAGCGGCCGCATTCTCCGGCGCCGCATGGCTGAGGTCTTTCCCCAGCTTGCAGGCACCGAGATCGACTATTGCTGGGGCGGGATCGTGGACATGACGGCCGACAGGCTGCCCCGCGCCGGCGAGCATGCCGGACTGTTCTATTCGATGGGCTATAGCGGGCACGGCACGCAGATGGCCACGCATATGGGGCAGGTTATGGCCGGGGTCATCTCCGGCACCGGGAAAACCAGCATCTGGTGCGACATGGACTGGCCGGCCATACCCGGCCATTTCGGCCCACCCTGGTTTCTGCCGGTGGTGGGCGCCTATTTCAGATTGCAGGACATCCTGCACTAAAGTGAGATCGGAAAGGCGCGGGCCCTTCCGGCAAAATCTGGCGACGGAACGAAAACTGGGAGTTTGGTCCAGAGTCAACGCAGCGTAACCGGGCACAAGAGTCGGAGCGCGATCGAACGAAAGGGAAAGAGCATGTGGCGTCAAATTCTTCAGCGGCTCGTCGTTCTCGGCGCGATGCTGCTCATCGTTTCGCTCGCCGCGTTCTCGCTGCCGTTCATGAGCGACGCCGATCCGGTTCGTACCATCCTGATCTCGCGAACAGGGGACCCGGCGCTCTCGCCCGAGGCCATTGCCGCGCTGCGGGTGGAAATGGGCCTCGACCGGCCATTCCTCGTGCAATATCTGGCGTGGCTGGGCGATGCTTTCAGGGGCGACTTCGGCTATTCCTTCGCCACTCGTCAGCCGGTCGCGTCCGAGATTTTCCGCGCCCTGACAGTCTCGATCACGCTTGCCCTGACGGCGCTGGGCGCCGCCGTTCTGGTCGCCCTTCCCCTGGGCACTCTCGCCGCCATGCGTCCGGGCGGCAGGCTCGACGGGTTCACCACGCTGATGATCCAGGCTTTCGTCGCCACGCCCGAATACTGGTTCGCGCCGATATCGATCCTTGTGTTCGCCCTCTATCTGCATGTGCTGCCCTCGGCGGGCTGGCACGACTGGCGATCGCTCGTACTGCCTGCGCTCGCTCTCACGCTGCGCCCCATGGCCTATTTCACCCAGGTCACCCGGGCCGCGATGATGGACGTACTGGCCGCGCCCTACATCACCGCCGCCCGCAGCCGCGGGCTGGGCATGAGCCAGGCGGTGCTCCGTCACGGGGTGCGCAACGGATCGATCCCGATCGTCACCTTCTTCGCGCTCTGGCTGGCCGGATTGCTCGGTGGGTCGGTGGTGGTAGAGGTGATCTTTGCGATCCCCGGCATGGGCCGCCTGCTCTATGAAGCCGTGGTCAATATGGACATACCGGTCTTACAGGGCGCATTCGTGGCCATCGTCACGTTGTCGGTCCTGATCAACACTCTCGCCGACCTCGCCTACCTTGCCCTCAATCCAGCGTTGCGAGTCCGCCATGGACATTAGCCCCGCCCCCTCACTTGGCCCCACGCACCCTGTTCGCGCTCCTATGTCGCGCCTCACGCGAGCCAGGGCCTTCATCGCTGCGCGGCATTGGACCTTCTTTGCCGGCACGCTGATATTTCTGGCCGTCGTCCTCATGGTCATTCTGGCGCCGCTCGTTGCGCCATATCCGCCCGGCGCCCAGGACCTGCTCAGCAGACTACAGCCGCCCAATCACGAACATTGGCTCGGCACCGATCATCTGGGCCGCGACGTGTTCAGCAGGGTTCTGGTGGGCGGACAGTTCTCCGTGATCATCGCGGCGATCTCGGTGGTTCTCTCAGTCGTGGTCGGCACGTTGATCGGGGTGCTTTCAGGCCGCATCGGCGGACTGTTCGATGAACTTGTCATGCGCACGGTCGATCTGCTGATCTCGGTCCCGGACGTGGTGATCGCCATCTTCCTGGTCGCCGTCTTCGGCCCCGGTTACGTCACGCTGGTCATCTCGCTTACCATAGTGGGCTGGACTCCATACGCGCGCCTGGCCCGTGGCCTGAGCATGTCGATCAACGCCCAGGAATTCATAAGGGCCGCCGAAGTACTCGGCTCGACCCGGCGGTTCGTGATCTTCCGCCACATCATCCCCAATACCGTCCGCCCGATCGCCGCCGTTTCCTTCCTGCGGTTCGGCCATAAGCTGATCACGGTGGGCAGCCTGTCCTTTCTCGGGCTCGGCGTGCAGCCGCCGCAACCGGACTGGGCGCTGATGCTGGCTGATGCGCAGCCCTATCTCGAACGCGCGCCGCTGCTTATGATCGCACCGGGCATCATGATCTTCCTCGCGGCGCTCAGCGTCACGTGGGTCGGGCACGGGCTCGATATCGATACCCGCGAACCGGGAGAGCACTGACCATGACGAGCATCGAACCTGCGGGCCGCCGGGCCACTCCGAAGCGGGGAACGAACGGCTTTAAGCCGTTGCCCCGCCAGACTCTCTCCGGCCAGATCGCCGAGGAGATCCGCACCGCCATCCTCGAACACAAATTTGGCCTGGGCGCCCAACTCAACGAGCAGGAACTGGCCGAACAGTTCCGGGTGAGCCGTGGCCCGGTTCGCGAAGCCCTGCAACGGCTGATTCAGGAGGGGCTGGTGGTCAGCGCCCCGCACCGCGGCGTATTCGTAACTGAGCTCAACAGTTCGGACCTTGCCGACATCTATCTGGCACGCGAGACCCTGGAGGGCGCCGCCATCCGCATCGTGATGCAGTCCGAAAGACTGTTCGAGGTGCGGCGCCTTCTCACCCGCATCACCGAGGACATGGGCGAGGCCGCTAAACGGGACGACTGGCTGGCGATCACCGAACTGGATCTGCGGTTTCACCGCGAACTGGTCGCCGCCTCCCAGAGCCCGCGTCTGATCCGCATGTATACCACCGTGCAGGCGGAAACCAAACTGTGCCTGCACATGCTGATCGGCGGATATCGCGGCAGCGATGCGTTCATCGAGGAGCATCGCAGGCTCGTCGCCCTACTCGGCGGAGACGACGTCGATCAGGTTCTCGATGAATTGCCCCGCCATTTCGGCGATCCCTCGAAAAACCTCAATACGGCCAACAGACGCCGCGATCGGCGGAAAAAGAACAAGGCGGCCTGAGGGAACAACGGCCAGGAGGTTGGAATGCAAAGGAAGGACATCGATGTCGCTCGATACGCTCTATGACCCCACCCGCTTCGCCGCGCCGCGACCCGCCCCGCTGCTTGACGTGGAGAACCTCACCGTCTGCCACCGTCAGGACGGTGTCCACAAACCGATCATCGAGGACCTGAACCTCTCGATCAGGCCGGGCGAAGTCTTGGCCCTCGTCGGGGAGTCCGGCTCGGGCAAGAGCATGACGGCGCTCTCGCTTATGCGCCTTCTGCCACGCGGACTGTCCCTGACCAGCGGCAAGGTCAATTTCGATGGCGAGGACGTCCTCGCGATGAAAGAGGCGAGCCTCAACCGCCTGCGCGGCGGCCGCATTGCCATGCTGTTCCAGCAGCCCCAGGCCATGCTAGACCCGACATCGCGGGTCTGGACCCAGGTAGCCGAACCTCTGCAGTTCCACAGGAGCATCGGTCGCCGGGGCGCGTTCGGTAAGGCCGTCGACTTGCTCAGGGGCGTGGGGATTCCCGACCCGGTCTCGCGCGCCCGGTACTATGCGCAGGAGCTTTCGGGTGGCATGGCGCAGCGCGTCATGATCGCCACGGCCATGAGCGCCAATCCCCAGCTGCTCATCGCCGACGAGCCCACCACCGCTCTCGACGTCACGGTACAGGCCCAGATTTTGCGGCTGATGGACGAGGAGCGCGTCCAGCGAAATCTGGCCATCCTGCTGATCACGCACGATCTCTCCATCGTGTCGGCCTTCGCCCACCGCATCGCCGTCATGTATGCGGGCCGCATCGTCGAGGAGGGGCCGACGGCCGATATCCTCAATGATCCCCGCCACCCGTACACGCGCGGACTGATCCAGTGTTCCATGCTCCAGCCGGAGCATAATGGACGGCTGCTGTCCATTCCCGGCTCGGGCGCGCAGGCCAAGGAAATTTCCCACGGATGCCGCTTCCAGCCGCGCTGCGCGGTGGCCCATTCGGCCGGCATGGACGGCCACTGCTCGGCCATGGAGCCGTCTCTTGCCCATCTGAGCGAGACGCGGCAGGCGCGATGCCATGCCGTCGGGCCCGGCACCGGACATATCTGAGGACAGCACTATGGACGACATCGCCTCAAACACCATCGTTCGCCGTACCACACCGCGCTATGCCGATGTAGTACGCGACCAGCCCGCCTTCCTGGCGCTTGACGGCATCGTCAAGCACTATCCGGTCCAGGGGTTCGGCAGCACCAAGGTCGTCAAATCCGTCGACGGAGTGACTGTCCGCATCGCGGCCGGTGAGGTTCTCGGGCTGGTCGGGGAATCGGGTTGCGGCAAGAGTTCGCTGGCCAAGGTGATCAGCCGCCTCACCAGCGCGACCGACGGTCAGATCACCATAAATGGCCAGGACTGGCTCAAGCCGAGCGGCGAGGAGCTGCGCCGGCAGCGCCGCAACGTGCAATTGATTTTCCAGGATCCGTTCTCGGCCCTCGATCCGCGCATGACCATCGGCGAGAGCATGCTCTCGCCCCTCGCCCAGAACCGGATCGGCAACCATGCCGAGCGGCTCGACAAGGTCTATGACATGCTCGAAGAGGCCGGCCTTGACGCCAGCTTCTTCGACCGGCGGCCGAGCCAGTGTTCCGGCGGGCAGTTGCAGCGCGTAGTGATCGGCCGGGCCCTGCTGCTCGAACCCAAGCTCCTTGTCTGCGACGAGCCGACGTCGGCGCTCGATGCCTCGATGCGCACCCAGATTCTCAACCTGCTCATGGAGCTCAAGCAGAAGCGTGGGCTGACCATGCTGATGATCTCGCACGATCTGCGCGTCGTTCGCTATCTGTGCGACCGCATCGCCGTGATGTATCTTGGCCAGATCGTCGAGATGGCGCCCTCGAACGTATTGTTTGCCGAACCCCGCCATCCCTATACCAAGGCGCTGATCGCCTCCTCGCTGCTCGACCAGACCGGCTTACACGCCGCCGACGGCATGATCGAGGGTGAATTGCCCAGTCCTCTCGACCCGCCCCATGGTTGCCGCTTCCATTCGCGCTGCCGCCACGCACGTCCCGATTGCGCCATCCTCGGGCCCGCCCTCAAGCTGGCGCTGGGCGAGCATTTCGTACGCTGCCGCTATTCCGAGCAGATTGCATCATGAGACCGAAAAGCCTCATCTCGGCAGGCCGCCGGCGGCCACGGAATATCCAGCCGCCGCCGACCCGCAAAACAAACTAAAATATTACCAGAGCACTCGATTAGCAGAATTATTGCCCTCAAGGATAGTAGGATAATTATTGATACAGGCTGTAATTTAAAACGCCTTCGCGGCGCATGTATATTTTGCGCTTTTTGATAGTTGATGGGCCATCAGAGGGGAATACAGAATGTTGAAGCGAATACTTCTTGCATCCTGCGCAATCGTGTTGCCGAATGCGGTCTACGCGCAGGGCGGCCATCTTGTTCAAGCCGACAACTGGACGGTGCGCGCCAATTGGGACCTGTCGAGCGACGATGCCTATCTGGGGTCGCGGGCCGGTTGCTTTGAAAGCCTAGCGCGCATCGATTTCGAGGCAAAGCTCGAGCCTGGGCTCGCCACGGGATGGGAACAGACCAGTCCGACCACCTGGGATTTCGCCATTCGCGAGGGCGTCACCTTCCATGACGGTACCGCACTGGACGCCGAGACGGTGGCCAATGCGCTCAACAACCGGCTGTCGGCCACGGTCCCGGCCCGCGCCTTTTCACCCACGGCCATCACCTCGGTCGAGGCGAGCGGACCCATGACGGTGACCATCACCACCGCCGAAGAGCTCGTGACCCTACCCTCGCAGATGGCCTCACCGGCAACCACCATCCTGTCGCCCGCCGCCTATGAGGGCGGCGAAGTCAATCCGATCGGCACCTGCACGGGCCCGTTCGAGATCACCGAGGTCGATCCCAACCAATATGTCTCCATGGTGCGGTTCGACGATTACTGGGGTACGCCCGCCACGCTCGACAGCGGCCAGATCCGCTTCATCCCCGATGCCAGCACGCGGGGCACGATGGCCCGGACCGGAGAGGCGCAGATCGTGCGCCTCGTGCCCCACTCCATGGTCGCCCAGCTGCAGGGCGATCCCGGCCTGGCGATAGCGGAAGTCCAGGCGCCGCGTATTGCCGAAATGCTGATCAACACCTCGCGGCCGCCCTTCGATGACGTCCGGGTGCGCGAAGCGCTGCGTATGGCCATAGACACCACCGGTATTGCCGCCGCCGTCTATGAGGGTCTTGCCACCCCGGCCAGCGGCCCGTTCCGCGCGGGCGAACCGTGGGCGCCCGACATCGCGCCCACACCCGCCGACCTGGAGGCCGCCCGCGCCCTGTTCGCAGAGGCCGGCGTCGATCCGGCATCGCTCAACATCACCCTTCTGGGCTATACGGCCAAGACCGAGTTCAACGACGTCGCGGTCATCATCCAGGCCATGCTGGGCGAGTTGGGCATCAATGTCGACCTGCGCATCGCCGAGTATGCGGCCATCGAACCCGACATGCTCTCGGGCAATTACGACCTGGCGCTCATGTCGCGCGGCTATCTCACCGACGTGCCCGAGCCGATCGGCTTTTTGACGGCGGATTATGGGTGCGAAGGCAGCTTCAACATTACGCAATATTGCGATCCCGAGTTCGATGCGCTGCTCGACGAGGCCGGGGCTACCGCTGATGAAGCAGGACGCTACGCGATCTACGCCGAGGCCGCCCAGAAGGTCTATGACGAGGCGCTGACCGTGTTCCTCGTCAACGAAACGCTTTACGACGTGGCCAGCAGCGCGGTGGTCAACTACAAGCCCCACCCGCTGAACTATTACTTGTTCACCCCCGAGTTGGGCCTGCAATAGACGCCACGCCACGACCGACCCCGATGGCGACGGTCCGACACGACCGTCGCCATTTCCATGTCATGGATTGCACGCTTTTGGAGAACCCCATCATGTCCGCCAGTTCAGAAATCGGCGCCGTGCTGCGGCGGCCAGACCTGTTCGCGCAAAAGGCGTGGATTGACGGGAGCTGGGTCGGCTCCGCCGACGCGCGCGTCATCGACGTCTTCAACCCCGCGACCGACGCTGTGATCGGCACTGTGCCGCGCCTTTCCGCATCCGAGGTGGCCGAAGCGATCGCGGCGGCGGACCGCGCCTGGCAACGCTGGCGCGCCGTCCCGGCGGGAGAACGCGCCGACATCCTCTATCGCTGGTACGGCCTGATGATGGAACATCAGGACGATCTGGCGAGGATCCTCACACTCGAACAGGGCAAGCCGCTCGCCGAAGCGCGGGGCGAAATCGCCTACGGCGCGGGCTTCGTGCGCTGGTTCGCCGAGGAGGCGCGCCGGATCGACGGCGACGTGATCTCGGCGCCGGGCGGCGACCGGCGTATTCTGGCGCTAAAAGAGCCGGTCGGCGTGTGCGTGGCCATCACGCCTTGGAACTTTCCGAACGCCATGATCACCCGCAAATGCGCGCCCGCTCTGGCCGCCGGGTGCACGATGGTCGTCAAGCCCTCCGACCTGACGCCGTTTTCCGCCCTCGCCATTGCCAGGCTGGGCCGCGAGGCGGGCATTCCGGACGGCGTGCTCAACGTGGTCACGGGCCTTCCCCAGGAGATCGGCGCCGAGCTGACCGACAACGAGGCCGTGCGAAAACTTTCCTTCACCGGCTCGACAAAGGTCGGCAAGCATTTGCTGGGCCGATGCGCCGAAGGGGTCAAGCGGGTCAGCCTGGAGCTGGGCGGGAATGCGCCCTTCATAGTTTTCGAAGATGCCGACATCGCACTGGCGGTCGAGGGACTGATGACCAGCAAGTTCCGCAATGGCGGGCAGACCTGCGTCTGCGCGAATCGCGTTCTGGTTCACGACGCGATCCACGACCGCTTCGTCGCCGAGCTGGCCGCCCGGACGGCGGCACTCAAACTGGGCGACGGTCTGGCGCCCGGCACCACGCTCGGCCCGCTGGTCAATGCCGACGCCGTCGCAAAGGTCGGTCGTCATATCGAGGATGCTCTGGCCAAGGGCGCGCGCGCCGTTCTGGGCAACCGTCCGGCACAGGGCAATTTCGTTGCCCCCACCGTCCTCACAGATGCCCGGCCCGACATGCTCTTTGCCGTTGAGGAAACCTTCGGCCCCATGGCGCCGGTGATCCGGTTTTCCGACACCGAGGAAGCCATCGCCATCGCCAACGGCACGCCCTACGGGCTGGCGTCCTATTTCTACACGCGCGACATGAAGCGAGCCTGGGCCGTCGCCGAGGCCCTGGAAGCGGGTATGGTCGGGCTCAACACTGGCTCGGTCTCACTCGAAGCAAGCCCCTTCGGCGGCGTCAAGCAAAGTGGGCTGGGCCGTGAGGGGTCGAAATACGGCATCGCTGAATATCTCGAGATCAAGGCCTTTCATATCGGCGACGTCTGAAGGCGTCCGCCGTCCCGCTCAATGGAGTTCGGGAAACAACCGCAAAAGCGGGTAATGGCTTTTCACGAAGCAGGGCTTGATGACGACATAGCTGAAATATTTCTCGATCCCGATATTGCGTTCGAGAAGATTTTCCATGGTTTCCTGATAGTGCACGATACCGCGCGCCACGAACTTGATGAGATAATCATAGCCGCCGCTGACCAGATAGCACTCGACCACCTCGTCGACATTGCGGATCGCGCTCTCGAAGCGGCTGAAATCGCCCTGCTTGTGATCGTGAAGCGTGACTTCGGTGAAAACGAAAACCGTTTCGCCCAGCTTTTGCAGATTGAGCTGGGCACCGTAATTGGCGATATAGCCCGCCTGTTCGAGCCGCTTGACCCGCGCCAGACAGGGAGACGGCGAAAGCCCCACGGCATCGGAAAGCTGCACATTGGTGACGCGGCCGTTCTTTTGAAGTTCAGTCAGGATCTTGAGATCAATCCTGTCGAGCTTGGGCAGTTTCATCAATTCGGTGCGCCCCGGAACACGGTTCTGGCCGGAAGTGTCACCCGAAGTTTCCTTCAATACAAGGGCTTAAAGGACAATTCGGGCCGATATTTCTATTTCATCGCCGCCCGGATTTCTCCATCCTCCAGCAGATCATCCAGCGTGCGCTCCAGGCGCGCGAGAAGCTCGGAAATTTCGCCCGGCGTGCACACCAGCGGCGGCGCAAGACCGATCGTGCCGTCCGCAAAGGCGCGAAAGAGCAGCCTGTTGGCATAGCCCGCCGCCGCGAGCTTGGCGGCAATACCGGTCTCGGCGGCAAATTTTGCTTTTTCCGCCTTGTCGCACACCAGTTCGAGGGCGGCGAGCATACCTTGCCCGCGCACGTCCCCGACCAGCGGATGCTCGGCGAGCCGCGCGAGCCCGTCCATGAGTTGCACCCCGGCGCGCTGCCCGTTCTCGATGATCCCGCCCTCGGTGTAGAGCCTGAGCACCTCCAGCCCGACCGCCGCGCTCACCGGATGGGCGGAATAGGTGACGCCGTGCCCGACCGGCCGCGATGGCCCCGCCCCATCCGCGATCGCCGCGTAGATCTGTTCGCTCATGATCACCGCGCCCATCGGCAGGTAACCCGAGGTCAAACCCTTGGCCACCGTCATCATGTCGGGCACCACGTCCTCGTGCTCGCACGCAAACAGCGGCCCCGTCCGGCCGAACCCGGTGATCACCTCGTCGGCGACGAACAGGATGTCGAGCCTCCGGCAGGCCTGTCGCATGGCCGCCAGCCAACCGGCGGGTGGCACGATGACGCCGCCCGACCCCTGCACCGGCTCGCAGAAAAAGGCCGCCACCCGCTCGGGACCGATCCGGGCCACCTCGGCTTCGAGTTCGGCGACCGACTGGGCAATCAGCGCCTGCGGATCCCCGCCCGCCGGGTGGCGATAGGGATAGGGCGAGGCGATCTTGTGCTGGCTGGGCAGGGGCATGTCGAACCCCTCGTGAAAGGCGGGTATGGCAGTCAGGCCCGAACCGAAGGAGGATGAGCCGTGATAGCCGTTGCGGAGCGATATGAACTGCTTCTTGTCCGGCTTGCCGATGGCGTTGAAATAATAGGTGATGAAGCGGACGGCGGAATCGACCGAATCCGAGCCGCCCAGCGTGAAATAGACGCGATCGAGGCCCGGCGGAGTCAATTCGGCCAGGCGCGCTGCCAGAAGGATCGGCGCCTCGGTGGAAAAGTGGAAATATCCGGTGGCATAGGGCAGGCGCAGCATCTGCTCGGTCGCCGCTTCCACTACCGAGCGCTGGCCGTAGCCCGCATTGACGCACCACAACCCGGCAAAACCGTCGAGCAGCCGATTGCCCTCGCTGTCGGTGAGGTAAATTCCATCGCCGGCGTTCAATATGGTCGCGCCGCGCGCTTCGTGCGCTCGGTAGGAGGCCACGGGGTGGATGAGGTGATGTCGGTCCAGTTCGACAAGAGAATTCTTTACCATGGCACGCTCCCATATCGCTGTGCCGATTGTGGGCGGACTGCGCGGCACTTTCCTCCGATGGCGGCGCATCGGTCATCGATATGGGCCGATGCCTGCCGGTCCTCGGCATAGTCTGCCGCAAGGCCGTGGTCAGTATCCGGCGGCCTGCGACACCACCCCGATCATGGCCAACCCCCGTTCGTGGAGCGCGATGTTATCGAGCGTCGCCATGGCCGAACTTTCGGCCCGGGTCTGGCCCGCGATATGGGGCGTCACGATGATGCGCGGGTCGTGCCAGAGCGGATCGTGGGCCGGCAACGGTTCGGGATCGGTCACATCGAGCACCGCGCCCGAAAGCTGCCCGTCATCGAGGGCTGCGATCAGGTCGGCGGCGGCGAGATGGCCGCCCCGGCCCAGATGCACGAGGCCCGCGCCCCGGGGCAAACGGTCCAGAACTGCCCGGCTCAGGATGCCGCGCGTCGTCGCCGTCAGCGGCAGCAGGCATACGCAGATATCGCTTTCCGCCAGAAATTCGGGCAATTGCTCCTGCCCGGCATAGGTCGTGATACCCGCTATCTGTCGGGTGCTCCTTGCCCAGCCCGAAACCGGAAACCCCAGCGCCGTGAGCGCGGCTCCGCTTGCCTGTCCCAGAACGCCGAGCCCCATTATGCCCACCCGCGTCGCCTCGGGATCGCGCACCGGATGCGCCAGCCATTGGCCAGCCTGCTGCTGGGCGCGATAGGCGGGCATGTCGCGCTGCAGCATCAAAACCGCCATGACGGCATAGTTGACGACCGACCGGGTCAGTCCCGGCTCGATCATCCGCACCAGTGTAACGCCCTCGGGAACCTCACCCGGGCCGAACTGGTCGATCCCCGCGCCGATCGAAAAAATCACCTTGAGATTGGGCAGCGCGGCGATGATGTCGGGCTCGGGCATCCAGGCGACGAGATAGCGCACCGATGGCGCGGTCTCCGGGGTGATCTGCGTCAGAAGCGGGCAATCGGGCCGGTGCTCGGCAAAGACGTGATGCCATATCCGCGCACGCTGGCCGCTCGACCGAAACAGCAGCGCCACCGCGCTAGCCCAGCGCCTGGCTGGCCAGTGCGACGAGACGCGGCCGTCCCGCCCGGGCGGGCGCTCCGCCCAGCGCCATGGCCGCGACCCTGTCCACGCCGACCAGCCCGATCGATTGCAGCCAGTCCTGCAATTGCGGATCCTCCAGAACGTCGATCCGCACGAACTGTCCTTCGAGCATCGTGCAGGCGGCGGCAATGATCGGACGCGCCAACGCGGGGGTCTGCGCCACGACCGGGCCGATCAGATACCCGCGACCGAAGGGGCGCGCCAGAGCATAGCTTTGAACCTCTCCATCCGCCCTGCCCGTAAAAACGCGTCCGCTGGAGAAAAGCGCCGCCAGCAGATCGCCCCGATCGAGGCCCGACGCCGCACGGTCGAGGCCGAATATGGCATCCATATCCTCCGGCCCGGCAAGGGCAACATTGCCATCGTCCATGTCCAGAGCCGTTACGAGGGGAAGCCCCTGATGCTGTGCAATGTGGCCGGCCGGGACGAAACCGAGCTTGAGATAGAGCGGCGCACCGGCCAGCGTCGCATGCAGCAGGATCTGCCGGCCGGCGCACGCCGCAAGTCCCTGCTCCATCAGCAGGCGGCCCAGACCGCGCCCCCGATGGGCATCATCGACGATCACCAGCCCGATCGTCGCATGCCCGGCGCCCTGAAACCACCATAGGATGGTGCCCGCAAGTTGCCCGTCCAGGCGCAGGGCCAGCCCCTGCCCCATGGCCAGTGCCACCTGCCAGTCCTCGCGCCGATGCGGCCATTTAAGGGACCGGGTCAGGGCATAGGCGGCATCGAGATCGTCCGGGGTCAGCGGGGAAAGGTCCGCGCTGGCCGGGAGAGCGGCTTGGGCTGGCATAAACGATCCTTTCGAACACGAACCGGCCCGGATCATAGCATCGCGACCCCGGACGAACCTGCCGGATTTGCCGATTCTGAACGCAAACTTGCCGCGCCGTCCGGCAGCCGCCGCACAATATTTGCCGTCCATCGATCTAGGCTTGGCACAACGGAGAGTTGTGATGAACGATATGCTGCCCATCGGGATCGACATCCCCAACGGTCATTTCATAGAGGGCGAACTGCTCGGCCCGCAGGGCAACTCGATGCCGGTCGCCCGCCCCTCGGATGGCGTCGCCTATGCCGACCTGCCACTCGCGGACGCCGATATCGTCGATCGCGCCGTTTCCGGCGCCCGGGCGGCCATCAAGACGGCCCGATGGGCACGCGGCGCCCCGCGTGAGCGCGCCCGCCTGCTGCGTCGCCTCGCCGACCTCATCGATACCGACGCCCCCCACCTGGCTATGCTCGAGGCCATCGGCTCGACCCGCACGATTTCCGAGGCTCGCGCGTGGGACGTGCCGACCGCCGCCGAAACCATCCGTTTTTTTGCCGAGTTCGCCGACAAGATCGGCGGCCATGTGGCGCCGACCCCGGCCGATCATCTCGGCATGACGATAAACGAACCCTATGGCGTGGTCGCCGCCATCGCGCCCTGGAACTTCCCTCTGGTCATGGCGTGCTGGAAGATCGGCGCCGCCCTCGCGGCCGGAAATGCCGTCGTCCTCAAGCCCTCGGAGATGACGCCCTTCTCCATAGTGCGCGTCGCGCAACTGGCGATCGAGGCCGGCATCCCCGCGGGCATCCTCAACATCGTTCAGGGTACGGGGGCAATGGCGGGCGACCTGCTGTGCCGCCATCCGTCCGTCGCCAAGATCACCTTCACGGGATCGACCCGCACCGGGGTGGCGATCATGACGGCCGCCGCCCAGACCGGCATTAAGCCCGTGACGCTCGAATTGGGCGGCAAAAGCCCGCAGATCGTTTTCGCCGATGCCGATCTTGAGCGCGCCGCCACGGCGATTGCAAAGGCGATCACAGTCAATGCCGGGCAGGTCTGCGTCGCCGGCTCGCGCCTGCTGGTGCACACGAGTGTGCGCGACGCGCTGGTCGAAAGCGTCGCCCGGCTGATGACACAGGGGCGTCCCGGCCCGACATGGCAGGAAAGCTCGAGCTTTTCGCCCATCGTTTCGGAAGCCCAACTCGCCCGGATCGACGCCATAGTGGCCGCCACGCGAGACCAGGGCGCCAGCGTCCGAATTGGCGGCGAGCGGCATGCTGGTGTGCAGTCGGGTCCCTTCTATGCGCCCACCATTCTCGAAGACGTTCGCCCCGAAATGGACGCTGTGCGGCTCGAAATCTTCGGGCCTGTCCTGACCGTGGAGACCTTCGAGGAAGAGGAAGAAGCGCTGGCGCTTGCAGATCACCCCGATTATGGCTTGTGCGCTGGTGTCCATACGCGCGATCTCGGCAGGGCCATGCGGATGATGCGCGGGCTAGAAGCCGGCACCGTGTGGATCAATCGCTACGGTCGAAGCGCCGATTTCATCCTGCCGACCGGCGGCTTCAAGGGATCGGGCATCGGCAAGGATCTGGGCCGCGAGGCCTTTGAGGGCAATCTCAAGGTCAAGGCTGTCCTGGCCGATATCGGCTTCTGATCTCCGGGTCAGTCCCGCTGCGCTGCGGCGGCAAAGCGCTCGATGAAACCGTCGCAGGCCTCGAGTTCATCCATCGTTATGTATTCATCGTGCCGATGAGCCCGCCCGATATCGCCGGGACCGCAGATGATGCTGTCGATACCGGCCGCCTGGAACAGCCCTGCCTCCGTGCCGTAGCTCACCGCCTCGATCGGCGATTGGCCACAAGCCATGCCGACAAGTCCGGCGAGCGTAGCCGTCTTCGCCAGCGACAGCGGGGGATAACTGCTCACGATCTCGGTCGTGAGCCGCACGTCCCGCTGCGCTGCCTCCATTTCGGCCTGGATGCGGTCGATCTCGGCGAGGATCGGCGCCACCACCCGCTCGGGCTCGCTGGCCGGAATGGCCCGCGCCTCGAGCACCAGCGTGCACCTGTCCGGTATGACGTTGACGGCGGTCCCACCATTGATCGTTCCCACCTGAATGGTCGAAAATGGCGGCGCAAAGCGCGGATCGAGCGGCGGCGACACCGTCAGCGCCTCGGCCAGCCTGCGCGTCGCGACGACGATATCGGCCGCGACATGGATGGCGTTCTCGCCAAGATCAGTGCGCGAGGAATGGCCCGTCCGCCCCGTTACGTTAACGCGAAGCGCCAGCTTGCCCTTATGGGCCAGAACCGGACGCAGATTGCTTGGCTCGCCTATCACCGCGCCTTCCGGGGCCGCGCATAGCTCGGGCAGGCGGGCAATGAGAAAGGGGACGCCCCGGCAACCCAGTTCCTCGTCGCACGAGAGTGCCACATGGATCGGCCGGCGCACCGCGAGTGCGGCGATCCGGGGCGCTGCCGCGAGCACCGAGGCGACAAACCCCTTCATGTCCACCGCGCCCCGCCCCACCAGCCTGTCTCCGTCCCGGCGCAGAACGAACGGGTCGCCCGTCCATTCGGGCTCCTCGGCGGGCACTACGTCGAGATGTCCCGACAGGATATGGCCCGGCAGCTCGCGCGGGCCGAAGCTGGCAAACAGATTACACATGCCCGCGCCCGGCCCCGCGATCCGAGTCGTATGTGCGCCCGCCGCATCGAGTATCTCGGCCACAAAGTCGACGATTGGGCTATTGGGCCGCCCGGATACCGAGGCAAAGCCCACGAGCCGCTCGAGGATTTCCGCCGCGTTCACGATTGCAGCCCAGCGAACCGCGCCAGCGAAAAGGCATCGAGCGGAGTGGACGTGGCCCCGGTCGCGATCAGTTCGGCCATCACCTCGCCCACCCCCGGTCCGAGCTGGAAGCCCTGCCCCGAAAAGCCGAAGGCATAATAGAGCCCCGGCACGCTTGGGCTGGGCCCCATTACCGGCTGGGCGTCGTCGAAATAGCTCTCTATCCCGCTCCACACCCGGATCACGCGCAGCTTGGACAGCACCGGCAGCAGCGAGCGGGTGCGGTCGAACTGACGCAGCGTATTGTCCGGCAGCACGTAGGACCGCCAGGCATTGGCATCCGCCAGCCCGTAACGCGGCCCGCCCATGATGATGTTGCCCCGCGCCACCTGCCGGAAATAGACCCCCTCATCGGGTAGGTGCGAGGCGACCCCGATCGATGGTCCTATGAAATAGGGCGCCGGCTCGGTCACGGCCATTTGCGGCCCCTTGACTTCATAGCTCACCGGCTCGCCGAAGGTGCTTGTCAGTGGTGCGCTCCATGCCCCGGCGGCGATCAGCAGCGCCGGGGCGCGAAAGGATTGCCCGTCGCCGGTCTCGACGATGAAATCCTCGCCTGCCCTGGCGGCCGAAATCACCGGCGCCATCTCCTTGATGCGCACCCCGAGCCTTTGCGCCGCCCGGGCGAAGCCGGGCGCCGAGAGCCGGGGATTGGCATGGCCGTCGATGGGGGCGAAACAGCCCGCCCGCACCCGCTCGCTGAGATAGGGAAACCGGTCACGCACCGCATTGCCAGTCAGCATCTCCATGTCGAGGCCGTGATGGACCGCCTCGTCGCGATAGGCGGCAAGCCGATCGGCATCCTCCTCGTCCAACGCGAGCCGCAGATGGCCGCGGGCCACGAATTCGCAATCGTCCCCGATCAGTTCGGGCAGTCGTCCCCAGACGTCGCGGGCCCGATTGGCCAGCGGCATCTGGGAAAACGGCCGCCCCTGCCGCCGGACATTGCCGAAATTGGTGCCGCTGGCCTGCCGTCCGACCCGGTCGGCTTCGAGCAGGACGACCGAATAGCCCCGCTGGGCCAGAAAGAAGGCCGACGACGCACCCATGATGCCCGCGCCCACGATGGCCACATCATATGCGGAAGCGCTCATGGCTCGACCGCCAGATCGGCCGGAAGCGGCTTGACGGGCGCTTGTCCGCGCAACCGCCCGGCCCGTTCGGTGTCCGTCTGCTGCACTGCCGCCACGATCTCGGCGCTGGCAAGGCCGCAATAACGCCCCTGGCACCGGCCCATGCCGACCCTGCTCAGGGCCTTCGCCCTGTTGACTTCAGGCGCCCCTCTGTCGCGCACGGTCTCCCGTAGCGTCCCCGCAGTGATCGCTTCGCAGCGGCACACCAGCGTCGAATCCGCGATCTGGCGGGCCAAGTCCTGCCCAGGCCAGGGAAAGGCGCGCGCGATCCCGTCACGAAACCGCCGCATGACCTTGTTGCGCGCCCGGGACACCGCGACCGCCCGCGCATCCACCGGCCGCCCGGCATCGGCCAGCGCGGCATAGGCGGCCAGCCGCCCCATGGCCTCGGCGCCATCGGCCCCCGCCAGTTGCGCCCCGTCCCCGGCCAGATAGACCCCCGGCACAGGAGTGCGTCCTTCTATATCGCATTGGGGCAGCCACTGGCGCAGCGTGGTGTCGTAGGCGAAGGGCACTTCTGCCAGATCGGCCAGTTGCGTTTCGGCTCGCAGGTGAAAACCATAGCCGACCGCATCGCACGCGATCTCCCGCATGTCGCCGCCTCTCGTGCGGTAACGGACCCGCTCGACACCGTCGGCTCCGTCAAATCCCAGCGGCACAATCCCGGCTTCCATATGCACGCCCGCCTGCTTGAGCGCGGCGACATAGCCTACTCCAGCCATCAGCACGCCGGGACGGGCGAGCATTCCGCCCAGTCCCGCCAGCTTGTCGCCCAGCCGTGCCGTATCGAGAACCGCCCGAGGCGCGGCACCCGCTCTGAGATACTGATAAGCCACGAGGTACAAGAGCGGCCCCGTCCCCACCAGCACCACGGCGTTTCCGATCGCGCAAGCCTGCGCCTTGAGCGCGATCTGGGCAGCGCCCATCGTATAGACGCCCGGCAGCGTCCATCCCGGCAGAGGAAAGACCCGGTCGGTGGCGCCCGAAGCAATGATGAGGGCGCCATGGGCCAGCGAGCTGGTCCGCGCCCCGTCGTGAAGATGGACCCGACCGCCCCTTATGTTCCAGACCAGCGTTCCTGGCCGGTAGTCAATCGCTGGGATCAGCCGCGTCAGCGTCGCATGAAGGTCGCGGGCCTTGCCCGCTTCGGTGCCGTAGAGCTTTTCGTAGCTGCGCGAAAACCCCTCGGGCTGCTGCCGGTAGATCTGTCCGCCGCCGCACGTGCCCTCATCGATCAGCACGGGACGCAGCCCCGCCGCGACCAGCACCTCGCAGGCCCGTACGCCGGCCGGACCGGCGCCTACGATTATGAAATCGTTTTCGGCCATGCCGCCTCCGGAAAACAAGTAACCACGTCGAGATCGTCCGTCACCGGCGTGGTACAGGCGCGGATCGCACCGCCGTCGCGCCGCCAGACCATGCAGTCGTGGCAGGCGCCCATCATGCAGAACCCGGCGCGCGGGTCGGCGAGAAACTCGCCGCACCGCACATGCCCGATATTTGTGAGCATCGCGACCAGCAGCGTGTCGCCTTCGAGCGCGGCGGCGGACTGCCCGTCGAGACGGAAGTTCACGGGGCGGCGCTTGGTCTCCGACAGGCGTCTGAATCGCATGGTGGTCCCATCGCATGAGCATCGGCCGCGAACGGCGACCAACGGGTTCGATCTTATCGCCTTTCACCCGAACGGAACCGCCCAGACCTCCATGTTATGGCCCGTTTATGTCGTTTTGTCCCGCATTTGGCGCATATCGTGCTTCGGCATCGCCATCTCCAATCCAGGCTTGACCTTCCGGTGACGGGAACCTTTATCATTGCCATGAAACAAAAAACCCCATTGATCTTGCTGGTTGCATTTTGGGTGGCACTGGTTAGTGCCCCGGCACCCAGCATGGGCACGGCCATGGCGCTCCGAATATGCGATCGTCAGATCTATATTCGCTTGTGTGCGGCTTGGCCTGAAAGCTCGTTCTGGACGTGCAGTCGGTGGTGGCGATCACGGCTCGAACGCCCTCCTCTCCCCTTGAATTGGCGCGCCAAAGCGCGAGCATCGAACGGCAGGTGCCCGTGCCCCCGCCACGCCAGCAGCGTTGAGACTGCCATCAGATCAAGTTCAACGT
This sequence comes from Pelagibacterium sp., assembly GCF_965249125.1. Taxonomy (GTDB): domain Bacteria; phylum Pseudomonadota; class Alphaproteobacteria; order Rhizobiales; family Devosiaceae; genus Pelagibacterium. Next base: position 595,879 of record NZ_OZ252217.1, on the reverse strand, counting down.
TCTACATTCAGGGACTATGAGAACGAATAAGCTACTTGTTTCGGCATTGACCATCTCGATGCTCACAATGCCTTCCATTGCCCAGGACCACAGCAACCATGGCGCCAATTCGCATGGAGATCTCGCGGACAATCCTGCTATCCGGGCTTACACCGAAGCCAATGATCGTATGCATGAAGACATGATGATTGAGTTCACCGGCGACGCCGATATCGACTTCGTGCGCGGCATGATCCCCCATCATCAGGGGGCGATCGACATGGCCCGTGTCTTTCTCGAGTTCGGGGAAGACAAAGAAGTTCGCGCACTGGCAGAAGAGGTCATCTCAGCACAGGAAGCCGAAATCGCCTGGATGATGGAATGGCTTGAAACCAAGGCCGAATAATTCAGTCAACGCGAGAACATAGAAAAGGGGAGGCGGTTTTCCGCCTCCCCATTCATTTGTTCGACGCGCGCATCTACTTCGCGCGGATCACCGGTTCAGTTGACGCGCTCGGGCGAATAGCCGGCCTGACGAATGGCGTCGGCGGCAGCGGCCTCGTCACCATCGACGGTCACACGCGCGGCAGAAATGTCGATCGCAATTTCCGAGCCGGGCAGGGTCTGCTCAAGGGCGGATCGGATGACGCCGGCGCAATGCCCGCAGGTCATGTCAGAAACATGAAAGGTAACGCCGGACGCGCTGGTGGCAGCGGCAGTGGAGGTATCAGCGTGGTTGTGAGCTTCGCACATTGTCTTGTCCTAGGTTGGGTTTACGATACCAGAACCCTGCGCCTTACCACCATGACAAGGTCAAGGGCTTTTTTCCCGCCCGCTCAGGAGGCACGCACAGGTTCGGGGTCGGCGGCCAGACCGCTCAGGATCGGGCAATTGGGCCGCTGATCGTCCGAGCAGGAATGCACAAGATGCTTGAGCGTGTTGACCATATCCTGGAGCTCGCTGATCATGCTTCCGAGCTCCTGAATGTGATCGCTGGCAATGCGTCTCACATCACTTCTGGCGCGGGATCTGTCTTGCCACAGCCCGAGCAGAGCAGCCGTCTCGTCCATGGGAAACCCCAGCAAACGCGCCCGCTTGATGAAGCGCAATATGGACCTCTTCGCTTCCATAAACCCTGTAATTGCTCTGCGAGCGGTCTATTGGCGCGATAAGACCAATTGATTCGTAATGTCTGATCATCTTGGCCGTGACGCCCGACGCTTTGGCTGCCTGTCCGATGTTCATCTCTCACTCTCCTGCGCTCACCTGTCCCAATTCGGCTCCGGGGGTATAAAAGACATCGGCATGGATATCGCTGGACCGCAACCGCTTCCCAAGACAAACTTGCCCCACCGCTTCAACCATGACCGGGGGGCCGGCCATATAAAGCTTCCATCCAGCCATATCTCCGATGTCCTGGGCAATCGCTTCATGCACGAACCCCACTCGCCCCCCTGAAGAGGACGGAGGGCCCGAGAGCACGGCATGATAGGTTAGCTGGCGATGACGGCGTACCAGATCGGCGATCTCATCCTGGCCGTAGCAATCCGGCAGTCCACGCACCCCGTGGTAGAGGTGGATCGGCTGGTTCATTTCGGTGGCAACCGCGCGCTCGACAATACTCAAAATCGGCGCCAGACCAGAACCACCGGCAACTGCCAATATAGGACGCGTGTGATCCTCGCGCAAATAGGCGCTGCCAAAGGGGCCGGCCACGCTCAACGTCTGGCCTTGCTTCGCCAGCTTTGCAATCTGCGAGCTCACCCGCCCGTCTGGCACTTGTCGAATGTGGAAGACCAGCTCGGACGGATTGGCGCTCGGCGCCATCGAATAATCGCGCGGGGGCAGACCGGGCAGCGACAGGCTGGCATATTGGCCCGGGGCATAGGGCATTGGCGCGTCGGCTGCGATCCGCAGCTCGATGATGTCGTGGGTTAACATGGTGTTGCTGACCACCGTGCCAGGATATGTCTTGATCGGATAGGCCACCGGCTCCTGGGCCAGCCACCGCACGGTGACATCGGTCTTCGGCTGAGCCCGGCACGCCAGCACCAGTCCGCGTTCCTTCTCGTCCTTCGTCAGCGAAAACGGAGTATGGGGTAGCAAATCGACCTCCCCGCAGACCAGCCGGGATTTGCATGAGCCGCACCGCCCCGACCTGCACCCGTGAGGATAGGCGATACCTTGGGCCAGCGCGGCTTCGAGCACCGTCTGGCCCGCGGGAACCTCGATCTCCCGGGAGGCCGATTCGATCTTGACGCGCCGGACCGCACCGTCCCCAATCATGCCGTCACCGTCCGGAGCGCCATTTCCGGTGTGCGGGTGTCGGCAGAGTCTGTGAGCGGGGGCTTATAGGCGCGCAGGCGTAGAGCATTTGCCAGCACACAGACACTCGAGAGCGCCATCGCGCCAGCCGCGAGCATGGGCGAGAGCAAAATCCCGAACCCGGGATAAAGCACTCCGGCCGCAACCGGGATCAGCAGCGTGTTGTAGCCAAAGGCCCAAGCCAGATTCTGCTTGATGTTGCGGATGGTGGCTCGGGAAATGGCGATGGCCTGAACTGCGCCGCGGACATCCCCGCCCACCAGCACCACACCGGCACTTTCTATCGCAACGTCGGTGCCCGTGCCGATGGCAATTCCTACATCGGCCTCGGCCAGGGCCGGCGCATCATTGATCCCGTCACCCACAAAGGCGAGTTTACCACATTGCGCCTTGAGCTTGCGGACGGCCTCAACCTTGCCCTCGGGCAAGACCTCAGCCACAACCTCGTCGATCCCAAGCTGGCGGCCTATAGCCCTTGCTGTGCCGTAATTGTCACCAGTAACCATCGCCACCTTGAGCCCTAGGAGGTGGAAATTTTCGATCGCCTGGCGGCTGGTGTCCTTGATCGGATCGGCCACCGCAATGATCGCAGCGACGGTCCCGTCGATGGCGGCAAACAGTGGACTCTTGCCCTCGTCGGCCAGGGCACTCAGCTTGGTGCCAAAGGCAGAGATGTCATAGCCTTTCGAGGCCATGAAGCGGTCGGCCCCGATCTCGACAGCTTTCCCCTCGACGCGTGCAGAAACGCCCATGCCGGGCAGCGCGGCAAAATCGGCAACCTGCGGGATAACAAGTGCGCGATTGCGCGCAGCCACTACAATGGCCTCGGCAATTGGGTGCTCGGAATTGGCCTCGACCGCCGCAATCACGGCCAGCGTCTCGGCCTCATCAAACCCCGGGCCGCTGACCAGGTCGGTCAACTCCGGAGCGCCCTTGGTCAGCGTTCCGGTCTTGTCGAGCGCCACCATCGACACCTGACGCAAAAGCTGTAGCGCCTCACCCTTGCGGAAAAGCACCCCGTGCTCTGCCGCCCGGCCGGTGCCCACCATGATAGAGGTGGGCGTCGCTAGACCCATGGCACAGGGGCAGGCGATGATCAGCACGGCCACGGCATTGACCAGTGCGAATGTATAAGCCGGCTCGGGCCCAAAGATCGACCACACGACGAAGGTAAGTGCGGCCATGGCCATAACTGCGGGCACGAACCAGGCGGTCACCTGATCGACAAGCGCCTGGATCGGCAGCTTTGAGCCCTGGGCCTGTTCGACCAAAGTGATGATCTGGGCCAGCATGGTGTCCCCACCGACCCGCGTGGTTTCGAACTGGAAGCTGCCGGTCTTATTGATCGTGCCCCCGATCACGGTATCGCCTTCCCCTTTGGCAACCGGGATCGGCTCGCCCGAGATCATCGCCTCGTCAATGAACGACGATCCGCTCGTAACCGTCCCGTCGACCGGGATTTTCTCGCCCGGACGGATCAACACGATATCGCCTACCACGACTTGATCGAGCGCGACATCAACGGCCTCGCCATTGCGCAACACCCGGGCGGATTTGGCCTGCAATCCCACCAGCCGCTTGATCGCATTGCTGGTTTTGCCCTTGGCGCGCGCTTCGAGCAACCGACCCACGAGCACCAGGGTGATGATCACCGCGGCGGCCTCGAAATAAATGTGCCGCGCCGAAGCCGGAAGCAATTGGGGCGCGAACGTCACCACGCTTGAATACAGATAGGCCGCACTGGTGCCCAGGGCGACCAGCGAATTCATGTCGGGCGCTCCGCGCAACAGGGCCGGAAAACCCTTTAGCGCAAAACGCCAGCCCGGCCCCATGATCACGGCCGTGGCGAGCATAAAATAAGCTGTATAGAGCCAGTCCATCGGCACCGCGCCCATCAACCAATGGTGGAAGGGCGCATAAAGATGTCCACCCATTTCCAGGGCAAACAGCGGCAGAGTCAGCAAACCCGCAATGATCACGTCGCGCTGGAGATGCTCGATCTCCCGGCTTTTGCTTTGCTCACGCGCGTCGCGCGAGGAGCTGGAAAGCCGGCGCGGGGTATATCCGGCGCGCTCGATCGCCTTCTCGATCCCGGCAAGTCCCTGCTCGCCGCTCGCCAGCGCAACCGCCGCACGCTCGGTGGCCAGATTGACCGACGCCGAGGAAACACCCGGCACGGCCGCAATCGCCACCTCGACCCGCTTGACACAAGAAGCGCAGGTCATGCCTTCGATGCCGATTTCTAGGGTTTCCTCTGAAATTGCATAGCCCAGATCTTTGATCGCACTTTTGAGCGCACTCGGATTAAACTGGCTGGTGGGCACAATCGTCAGCGTCTCGGTGGCCAGATTGACACTAGCCTGGGCAACTCCGGGAACGCGGGCTGCTCCATCCTCGACGCGCTTTACACAGGATGCGCAGGTCATCCCCTCGACAGCGAACGGAATTGGGCTATCGCTCTTTACCATTGCCAATTGATTCATGCTTGATCCTCATGTGACATATCGAAAGGCTAAACTTTGCCATCATGGCAGGGTCAAGAGGTGAAATCGGGTTGATGCTTTTCAACTGCGCACAGCCGCGCTTAACGCCCCAACAAAGCGATCGAAATCGCTACTGCGGTTGTGCACGCGAGCCAAACCGCGGAGACCCGCAACCAGGCAGTTCCCGCTACAGACCGAGAAGAGCATGCTGCAATCAAGTCTGTCGCGAGAACATGCTTCCATGTAGAAAATGTCTGCTTGGTGCGAATTCAAAACTCTACGAACGACCGCAATGAGGGCGCTAAACCGACATCCCCAAAAGGAGGTGGTTCGTCCGGTATGCGCCCTCATGCACGAACCCGCTTCGCAGGAGAGACGCGCGTGGAGAGACCTGATGGATTCGTCTGAGGCTCTGGGCAGCTAGAGGCTGGGGTCCGAACATGGAGTTCCTTTCAACAGGAGGAACTCACCATGACGACCTATCAGGCCAATGCCCCGATCACACCGCTGCGCCAGCGCATGCAGCAAGACATGGTGATGCGGGGCCCGGGCGCCCATACGCAGCTGGATTACGTTCGGCACGTCCGGAACTTTGCTGCCTTCCTCGGGCGTCCTCCCGAGACATCCGGCATTACCAACTGCATCAGCATGAGACTGGCGTGGGTCCGGCGACGATCAACAGCACGGTTTCTGCGCTGCGCTTTCTGTTCACGGTGACGCTGAACCGGCGAAATCTATCGCGCACTCTGGTGATCACCCGCAATCCGCGCAAGCTGCCCGACGTTCTGAGCGTGGACGAAGCCGCACGTCTGCTCGAGGCCGCGCCAGGCATCAAGTACAAGGCCGCACTGGGGGTCGCTTATGGCGCGGGCCTGCAAGGGGCGCAAAGACCGCAACGCCATGCTCTCCCCGCAACTCCTGGAGCTTTTGCGTATGTGGCGCAAAGGAAAGCGGCGCGGCGTGATGTTTCCCCATGGCTGGCTGTTTCCAGGGCGTAGCCGCACGGATCCGGTCTCGTCACGACAGCTGCATCGCGCGGTGCAGGAAGCAGCCGAAGTGGCTGGAATCCATAAGCGTGTCAGTCCGCACACATTGCGGCACAGCATTGCCACCCATCTTCTGGAGGATGGTGTCGATATCCGCATCATTCAGGCGCTGCTCGGCCACGCCAAGCTTGGCCGGTCTCGAGCTATTGGGCTTCTGGTAGATCGGCATCAGACCCATGAGCCGCATCAACCGCCGCACGCGCTTGTCGTGCACCAGATGACCTTCATTGCGCAGGTGCCAGGTCATCTGTCGGACCCCGAAGAAGGGCGTCCCCAGGAATTGCTCGTCGATCCTGCGCATCAGGGCAAGGTTGATCTCGGTCTCGCCTTTCGGCGTGTAGTAGAGCGATGAGCGCGCGATCAACAGCAGCAGAATGCGAGTTTCTCTTGCGGCACATCAGAATGCAGTCAATGCGACTAGGATTGGCGCGAAAATCCTACACGGCGTCGATGCGACACGTCTGGATAAGTATTTCAACACGACCCAGTTCTCTGCGATAGTTTTCAACTTTCCGAATGTGGCAAGCCGTATCCCTGTTTATGGTCACAACCCTAATCACAATCTCATGCGTCGCTTCCTACGCAGTGCAGCACAGCAGCTCGCGCGAAATGGACGTGTCATTATCACTGTCGTCGACGCGCCATTTTATTCGGGCGCATTCGGCCTAGCGGCCGCAGCGAAATTTGCCGGCTACAAAGAGCCGGATGTCTACGAGTTCAAACTAAGCCATTTTTCTGGTTATGCCCACGCCAACACTCTCGGTGGCCAGAGTGCTTTGACAAGGTATCGAAACGTCAGTTCCTGGGTATTTCAATTACCATGACGGGGCATCGATAGATTGTTAGCTTGTGGCTGAATGTGAGATTCCCCGATGTTGCCGCCCACCGCTCGTTACGTGCCGGACTATGTCGATGAGGCGTACGAACTCGCGCTCTTGCACTCGATCGATAAATCCGCGTGGCTCGGGGACCTCAAGCGGCGTGTTCAACACTATGGCTTTCGCTATGACTACAAGGCCCGACGTGTAACGAACGAATCCTATCTAGGCCCTTTGCCTGATTGGCTGGAGATCCTTGCAGATCGGCTGCGGAAGGATAGCATTTTCCAGGCTCACCCTGACCAGGTGATCGTCAATGAGTATTTTCCTGGCCAAGGCATCGCCCCACACGTGGATTGCGAGCCCTGTTTTGGCGAGATCATCGCGTCGCTCAGTCTTGGCTCGGCATGCTTGATGGAATTCTCAGATATCCATTCCGGACACACCGCAATTCAGGTTCTTGCTCCCCGTAGCCTGCTTGTACTGAGCGACGAGGCCCGGTTCAATTGGACCCACGGCATTCCCGCGCGCAAATCAGACGTGATTGATGGCAAGAAAATCGCTCGCGGGCGGCGGGTGTCCCTGACATTTCGGACCGTCATCACAAAATAAACGTTCAAATTCAAAAACCGTTAGAAATGACGCTCGGATTGCACTCTGTGCTTCGGTCTCCGCAGACAGCGAACATCCAAACTCTTTGGCCCCATTGAAATGTACGTCGCAAGAGCGTACATTGCCAATCATGGAAATTAAGGAGGCGGCAATGGGCGCTTTCCACGACACGACCAAAGACATCGATGAGCGGGCAACCGAGCGGATGAATTTTCGCACCAAGCCCCATATCAAGGCTGCGATCCACCGGGCGGCAACGCTGAGTGGTGTGGACGACAGCGTCTTCACCATGAATGCAGCCTATGCCTCTGCTCTTGAGACCATCGCCGCCCACGAGCGCACCGTGCTTGAGCCTGTCGATCACGTAGCGTTTTTCAGCGCGCTCGACAATCCACCACAAGTCACGCCAAAATTGCGTGAAGCACTCGCCCGACACCAGAAGCGGGTTCTGTCCAGGTGACAGACGAGGCAACCGGCAAATTCATCATAGAGCCGTTCGATCCAGACAAGCACGATCGGACGGCTTTTTCCTGTGGCGTCGAGCAGGTCGATAATTTCTTCAAGAAGACAGCCAATAAGCTCTCCAAAGCCGACAATGCACGCATCTACGTGATGACCTCAGCGGGTGGCGCCGTCGTTGGATTTTATGCGCTCAACGCTCACGCCATCGATTATCGAGACCTGCCGCCAAAGTTCGCGCGCAACCGTCCGTCGCACGGACTAATTCCCGCCGCCTTCCTATCCATGATCGGAGTCGACCAGCGCTACGCTGGACACGGATATGGTGGTGATCTCCTCATCGACGCCCTCATCCGCATCAGCACGGCCGCCGAGAGCATCGGCATCGCCGTCGTCATCCTTGATATGCTGGAAGATGGCAACGCGGGCCTAGTAGCGCGACGTCAAGCGCTCTATGCAAAGTATGGATTTCAGCCCCTGCCCTCGAACCAGCTACGCATGTTCTTGCCGGTGGCAACGGTGAGTGAGCTTCTCGATGAGCAACAGCCGAGCTGATTGGCAATTCTCGAAGACATAGCCCGCGTGTCGACTGGGCTAACTGTCTGAAATAAATTAGAAATTCTGAACGCTAGATTCACCCGTACCCCATAGGATCGGGTTATGATTTAGCCTTAAATATCAATCACTTGGCCACAATTCGGCCCAAACCGTTTCATGGACCGTTTGAACGCGTTCAGGAATAAGCGTCTGAACTGCCTCAAGCTTTTCCATCTCATCGCATTCAAGCCCAACAACGCCTGCACCCCCATTGCAACCCAGGGGCGCAGAAACTCGGACGTTAAGTCCGCGTGCCCACCAAGTTGGCGCCGAGGCTGATGAACCCCATCCCCGGACCGGCGCCATGTTGGTTTTAATCCAGGTTTCATCGATGAACACCAGCCGATTTGGGTCCAGATAAGGCTGCCAAGCCTTCCAGCGCTCACGTCTTGGGGCGATGTCCCTTCGGGCCTGCTCAAGGGCGAACAGCGTTTTTTTTGAATCTGAGCCCTTCGCGCCGAAGGAAGTGCCACACTGTGTCGTGCGAGACCTTCACCCACGCGCCGCAAGCTCTGTCTTCAGCCCGTGCAGCGTCAGGTGCGGCGTCTGATTGATCCGCTCCACGATGAACCCCCGATGTGGCTCCAGAACCCGCTTGCGGTGCCCACCCATCTTGCCCGGCGCAACCGAGCCGGTGGCCCGGTAACGCTGGTGCCACTTCACCACCGAAGACACTGCAATCCCAAACCGCTCAGCTATTGCCCGAGTGCTCTCACCAGCCGAAACCGCCGCAACAACACGCTCACCAAGATCGTTCGAATAAGCTCGCGTCATGCCTGCTGGCCTCCTTGGCCCAGCAGACAGCTTGAATCAGATTTGCGCCTTCAACGGAATCCCAAATCGATTCACTCAAAATCTGAACCGCTCTAATCGAGCCAGTTCATCCCACACTTCGCATCCAAGCCCATGCCTGCTGCAACCCAGAATGCAACCCCAGACGCTTCACGCGTGAGCGTGTCCGCAGAGCAGAACACCTAACAACCTGCAATATAAAGGAAAATTTGGTAGCGGAGGACCGCTACCGCCAATACAGTGCTAAGACTCAATTCGTCTGCTAAATTGAAGTTCCGACTCTGCCTCTCGCGCTATTTGAGCTCAGGCCCTCTTTAACTCCAGAAGGAATCTGACCAGCTTCACTCCGCTGATGCGCAAAATGGCGTGGTAAGCTGGAACGCACCCATTTCGGAAACTTCTGCCAGACCGTCAGCGATAAGTTCTTCGCCGATAGCGCGGAACTCCTCATCGCTGAGCGCGAGGCCGTCGAGGATCTCGTTGATGTTTGAGCGATCGAGCACACAACCGGCTTCCTCGATCACGGCAACTGTGCGATCTTTCGGGGTCCCGGCATGTGCGTTGAGGGGTGCGGAAGGGCAATTTGGCGAGGTGAGCCGGAACACGCCCATTTCCGAAACATCGGCCAACCCTTCGGCGACAAGTTCATCGCCGATGACGCGGAACTCATCATCGCTGAGTCCGAGACCGTCGAGGACTTCGTTCACGTTCGAGGCGTCGAGGACACAACCGGCTTCTTCGATCACGGCAACCGTGCGGTCCTTCGGGGACTCGGCATGAGCGGCGAGCGGCGCAAACATGCAGGCTGCGAGCAGAGTACGCGAGAGTTTCATCGTCGGGTTCTCCTTCCCAGGGCCATGGCTGAAAGCTCTCCGCTTGCTGTCACGCGACGGCATCCCTCAACCCTCTTGCTGGAGCCTATAGCACTGCGCTACGCACTCCGCCCCGTTCGTTCAAAGGGGCTGAAGCCGGGAGGAACTGAAAAGCGCTCCCGGCCACCTTCGGTATCACGGGAAGGCTGCGGGTGGGGTGGTGTCGAGGCAGTCCGTCAGCCGGAAGATACCCCGTGGCATGGCGTCACGTTCGGCTCCCGGATCGTCGGTCAATGCTGGCAAGTGATACCAAAGCGCCGTGTTCAACTCCGGCATCAGCAGCCAAGGTGGTGCCGGCTGCCCCTGTTGCGGCTGCGCCAAGGTAAAGCCCAGTTCCGCATCCAACGCATAGAAGCGCAGCAATGACGGCAGTTCATCCATCGGCGCATCCGGCCAGCGGGAACGAAAGGCCTCGATAGTGTTTGCCGGACCGGTTGCACGCGCTTCGGGCGCGTAGGGATCGCCGACCGGATTTAGCGTTATGTTTCCCTGCGACGCGGCGACATCGAATACAAACCAATAGTCGCGTTGAGGCGTGGTGAGCCGCAGATACAGGTCCGAGGAAAACCCGGCCCGCGTCCGTGCCGGGACGAGCGTGATGGCATACTCATCGCCCTCGGTCCCCAATGTATAGACAGAGCGTTCTGCTGGACAGCCCGCTAATGCGATCTCAGATTGGGCCGCCGCTGCCGCGGGGAAGATCAACGTAGCCAACAGAGTGGCGAGATACCGTTTCACAATGCCTCCTATTCGCCGGCCCGGTTCAGCCAGACCACACGCCGCGCGACGACATACTGGCCCTGGGCGGCGCCCTCGATCTCAAGGATGGCGTAGATCGTGTCCATGTCGACGGGCAGCATGCGCAGCGTCATGTCCATGACCGAGCCCGCCATGGCCACATGGCTCTGACCGATGAGACGGGGCAAATCCTCCTGATCGCAGTCTCCGGCCCATGCCAGCACGGCTTCGTCCGGCGTCATTGCCGGCTCGGGGATCTCGGGATGGTTGGCCTCGATCACCCAACGGCCTTCGTCGGCAAGGGTGATAACCATCGGCTCTGTCAACTCCGCATGGTCGAGCAGCAGATCCTCGCCCAGTACCCAGATCGACATGATCTCTGTTTCGGGGGAAGGCTCCATGGGGATGACCATCCTGCCGGCATGGACGTAGCCGGACAGTTGATCAACGCGCCAGTCGCCCACAAAGTGTTCCCGCAGTTCCTGCCACGTTGCCGGCGAGGACGTTCCGCAAAGGTCCGAAATGTCGCCCGCGCGCTGCGCCAGCGCGGGAACGGCGGCGCAGGACAAAATGGCTGTCAAAACGATGACCGGTCTCATTGGATTTTTCCTCCCTGCCGCAGAACGCTAGTGCCCGGTAGCGGTGATCCGGCCTCCATCCACATCCAGAACCAGCATTTGTCGTTCGCCGGCAGTTCGGCCTGACATCGGGTAGGCCGTCAGGCCTGCCTCGATCACGCCGGTGAAGTGAAGTGAACCGTCATTGTTGTGGTCGATCTCGAGCATTGCCTGCCCCCCGGCCTGGCTTGACAGTCCAAGAGCGGGATTTCCGTCTTCGTCCTCGAGCCGCAGTTCGAGAAGACTTGTGGTCCCATCGGCCACCATCACCATCAACCGGATGGAACCGATGCCCGATGGCACCTCCTGCGGTTCGGCAAGAATCCGCAGAGAGCCAATGCCTTCGCTCTCGAAATGGAATTCTGACCGCTCGGCGTCGATCCGCCATGAAACAGGTGCCACTTCGAGAAACCCAGTCATATCCCCACCCGGCTGATCGGCCAGCACAGGCGCGGACAGGCAGATCGCAATTAGGGAAAGCGCCGCGGTCCTCACTGCAACTCACTCAATACGGCTTCAAATGTCAGGCTAACGCTGAGAGTGTCGTCAGGGTCAGGATTACGAAGTGCAATCCGGTCCATACTCGTTAGAACACCTTCCACCTGGCCCGCGATCGCCAGCACACCGCCTTGGTCTGAGGCGCTCGTAATTGTCAGGGAGAGTTCATCGTCCAGGTCCGCACGGTAAATGCGATACGGATCGGTATCGAGAATTGGGATATCGATTTCTGCGGAAAAGAAGTCACCATCGAGATCGCCGATCCACTCTGCGCCGAGGGATAAGTTGCCCAGACCGCGCTCTCTCAGTGCCGGTGCTCGAAAATAGATTGAAAAGCTTGAAGATGTGAAGTCAGACTGCTCTGTCCAGACCGACAGTTCTATCTCTTCGCCTGCGATCGTCCCTGACGCGGCTCCCCCCGGCTCTGCAGCCATGACGGGAACGGCAAGGGCGAGTAAGCCAAATGCAGTGATGACTGATCTGAGCATGGTCTTGGGTTCTCCGGATTCTTTGATGTGTTCGTAGTTCATTCGCCGAGCGTGATCATCGCGCGTCCGAGAACGCTCTGGCTTTGAAGGTCGAGAAACCGCACTTCGTATTGTCCCGGCTCGTCCGGGAGCTTGATTACCGTTTCGGTTTCGTCGCCCACGCGATGGACTGTAATCCAGGTAAAGTCGGGCGCATCAGCTCGTGCCAGCGCCACGCGCCGGTCGGCATCGCCAGCTTCGATTGTCCACGAAACCGTAACGATGTCGCCCGGCCTTGCCGTACCAGGAACCATTAGCCCGGCCCCCTCGTCTATCGGCGCGTCCGCCGCCAGCACCTCGAGCGGTCGCCGGGCCATGACCCGATCGCCGCGGTCCAAATGGTAGCGGATTTCATAGGCACCAGGCTCCGCGGGTGCAGTGAACGTGGCCTGATCTTCGTCCTGAATGCGGCGATAGCCACTTTGCTCGCCGTCGGGCGTGCCGCCGGGAACGATGGCTATGTAGTCGCGCGGATGTATGGCGCCGGTCCAGGAAAGCGTGATCTCGGCGCCGGCCCGCGCCCTGTCCGGTCCGTCGAGCGAAACATCACCATCCATCACCTCGACCGGGGTGCGGGCGAGCACGCGATCCCCCGCGTCCAGTTGCAGGCGCACCTCGTAGAGGCCGGGTTCGGCAGGCGCGCGAAGCTCGCCCTCGCTCCGACCTTGCATGCGATCGTAGTCGGCATAGGTGCCGTCCGCAGAACCGGCGGGAACGATCGTCACGTAGTCGCGCGGGTGCAGGCCCTCACCCTGCCAGGTGACCGGGAAAGCCGACCCGACAACGACCTGAGCCGGCGCGGAGACAGTAACCTCGGCATCGACCACCTCGACCGGGGTGCGGGCGAGCACGCGGTCCCCCACGTCCAATTGCAGGCGCACCTCGTAGAGGCCGGGTTCGGCAGGCGCCCGCAGCTCGCCCTCGCTCCGACCTTGCATGCGATCGTAGTCGGCATAGGTGCCGTCCGCCGAACCGGCGGGAACGATCGTCACGTAGTCGCGGGGGTGCAGGCCTTCACCCTGCCAGGTGACCGGGAATGCTGACCCGACAACGACCTGGGCCGGCGCGGAGACAGTAACCTCGGAATCGACAACTTCGACCGGGGTGCGGGCGAGCACGCGGTCCCCCGCGTCCAATTGCAGACGCACTTCATAGAGGCCGGGCTCGGCAGGCGCACGAAGCTCGCCTTCGGTACGGTCCTCCAGCCGGTCATAGTCCGCATAGGCTCCGTCTTCGGCGTCGGCGGGGACAATTGTCACATAATCACGCGGAGCCAGACCCTCACCTTCCCAGCTCACCGTAAACGCGGAGCCAACCAAGGTTTGTGCAGGGCCGAAGACCTGGGCGGTGGGCTGTTGCGACGTGATGGGCGGGAAAATGGCGTGGACATTGCGCGCGCTGTCCAACGCCAAACTGGCCTCGGTCTGCGAGAAGTCGTCCTGCGCCGTCGAATGGACCGTCACGATATAGTCGCCGAACGGCAGATCCGTGATGAAGGGGTTCGCGGTGCCGGTCTGCACCATGTTGAACGAAGTATCCGATATCTCCCAGATCACCTCGCCGGACAGAAGCGGAAGCTCCAGTGGCGCTGCTGGCCGCTCCCAGACGGTCTCGTCGCCGATCTCCTCGCCTCCGAGATTTGCGGTGAAGGTGAAACTCCCTGAGGCCGGCGCGGCAGTGACCTCGCGCAAGGCTTCGTTGAGTTCCTGGGCATTGTCGGCAGTCAGGAAGCGGCCGCCGGTTTCCTCGGCGATGCATTGCATCTGCAACAGGGCATCGGCTTCGCCCCGCACGTCGAAGCCGATGACATGGGCGGTAAAATCTACGCCCGCTTCTTCCAATGCGCGGGCGGCGGCGCAAGGATCAGGATTGCAGGTCTCGATCCCATCGGAAACCAGGATCACCGTCGCCGCCTGTTCGGTGTGGCGCAACGCCTGAGCCGCGGTGATGACGGCATCGGTCATCGGGGTCATGCCCCGCGGGTTCAACCCTTCAACGATGCCGGCGATCTCTGCCGCAGTGCCGTGCGCGGGTTCGACCAAGGTCTCGATATCCGCGCATTGTCCGCGCTCGCGATGGCCATAGGTGACGAAACCGAGATTCTGATCGACGGGGAAATCCGACACAATGTCGCCGACGACATCGCGCGCGATGGTGATTTTGTTCACCCCATCGATCTGCCCCCACATCGACCCCGAGGCGTCCAAAACGAGGATCGTGCTGGGGCGCTCCTGGGCAAGCGCCGCCGGCGCAAGGGCGGATGTCAGGGCGATGAACCCGGCGGTCACAAGAGATCTCATGCGGCTTCTCCATCGCGCGCTGTCCCGAAGCGGGCACCGGCGCGTTCTTTCAGCTTGCGGAAATGTGAGGACATCTGCTCCAGCCGCGCGTCCCACTCAGGGTCGGGGTCCTGGCCATCGGTGATCCTGAAATAGACCTGCATCAGGCAGGTGACGGCGAAGGGCTCGAGAAAGGCCGCCTTGACGCTCCAGGCGAACAGCAACGCGAAAACGAAGCCGCCCGCCGACCAGGCGCCGGGCATGACGTAGACCAGTGCCGCTGCCGGGGCGAGCATCACGAGGAAGATCAGGAAGGCGAGACCATAGGTGAAGAGCGTCAGCCAGGCGGCGTTCCGGAGCATCGCCTTCCAGTTCTGGCCATAGAGCACCAGCGCCTCGCGTGCGGATATCCAGGGATCGGTCGAGCGGGTGCGGATGGCATGGGCGAGGATCACCTCATCGATGAAGCCCACCGCCACGCGCAGGAAGGCCTGCACAATGCCCATCAACTGCCGGACATAGGGGATCGGCAGGATGGACAATACACCGCGCACAAGGCCGATGACGGCGCGAATGACTCCCTTGACCAGTTGGTCCAGCGCGAAGAGCAGTGAGGCTTGGCCGAAGCGCTCCTTCACCACGGTCGTTGCATGGGCAATCTGGCCGCTCCCTTCCGGGAGGGGCTTGCCGTCAATCAGTTCGACAAGAACCGCGACATGGCCTGCCTTGACGATATAGAGAATGTATTCCCGAAGCCAGTACATCACAGCGCCGGTCAGGCCAAAGCCGGCCATGCCGCCCCATGCCATCGCGGTCGCGCGGAACCCGTCATCCCCGAAAGCGCCGACGCCCCAGCCGACCCCGATACCGGCGCCGGTGGCCAGAATATAGGCCAGTGTGATTCCGAAATAGACGGCGGCACGCAGGAGCACGAAAGGCAATGTTCGGCCCAACAGTCCGAGAGCTTGTCCGATATTGAAATCCCACATGGCTCCGGTTCCTTTTGGGGCGATCAGCTTGAAGGTTGAGATGCGGGGGCAGTCTGTTCGCCCCCGAAATGGCGTCGCAGCCAGGTATTGATGTCATTGGCGACCTGCCCAGGTCCATCGCCCGATACGCCCCAACGTGACAAGGGCACCCGTGTTGCCGGGCGGGTGTTGCGAAAAACCAGAACCACCTTCGAGGTGCTGCGGTCCTCTCGCGAGGTATGGCTGCGGTCAAGTTCGGCACTGTCGAGCGCCTCGAGCGGATAGTCCCGCTGACGCGTGCCGAGGCGCGATGTCCGGATGATGCTGACCAATCCCGACCCTGCGTCCAGCCTGAGCCGTGTGCGCTCGGACAGGGCGATATATCCCGCGAGAAAGGCCCCGTTCAGCCCGACCAGCAGCACCAACGCGGTCAGGGTTTCTCCCCCGATCAGATTGGCCAGCCCGATCAGGGTGATCGGCAGGACAGGCAGCATGACGAACCACAGGATAAAGCGCGGTATCGCCAGTTCCAGTTCCAGTCGTTCGGGCGTGTTCGTCTCAATACTCATGACGGGTTTCCCTTTCCCTGGCGGGAAAGCCAGCCATTGACGACGCCCGTCAGATGCGCCACTTCTTCGGGATCCGGGCGGAACATGGGCACTATGATCTCGCGCCGTTCTGGTCCCGATCCGCAAATCAGCATCAGCCGGGTCTCATCGTTTCCTGCCGCCGTGCCATAGTGCGCGACGCTTTCCAGCTTGTGCAGGTCCGAAAGTGCGAATGTCTCTTCACGCCGCCCGCGCAATGTGGTCACACGCAGCCGGACAAGGCCGGCATGCCTGTCCAGGCTCAGTTGAGTCAGCTGCACCAACTCGTGCATGTAGAGCCAGCCGATCAGGCCCACCACGGCAAGCACGATGATCCCCGTTCCGGTCGCACCATCCCCGATGGCTGCCAGGCCCGCCGCGATCGCCACCAATATCACCGCCGCAGCAATCACCGCGCGCCGGACCGGACGATTCTCGATCTCCAGCACGCTGTCGGAGATTTGCGTCACGCGCAGCGGATCAGCCAGAAACTCGGCCAGTGTCATGGGCCGGCACCCAACGACGTGTCGATCCGCCCCTCGACGTCGCGACAGTCGTCCGGGGCATCCCGGCGGCATAGGGTTGCTGCAAAGCTGGCCTGGATGCGGCCTTCATCCTCAAGATCCAGCAGGTCGATCGACATCTGCGGCGGCTCTTCCTCGCTTTCCCAGACCGCGCCCGCCAACGCCCCGCGATCGGGCCGCATGTCGATGGTCAGACCGGCGGGCGGCGTATCTCCGGAGGGCTTGCCGTGAAAGATTAGGCCGATGGAAATGCTGCCGTCGCCAAGTGCATGCAGTTCGATCATGGTCAGCGGGCCGATATCGGTGATCTGCACCATCGCCGAGCCATCATCCTGACGCATCACCTGCCAGTTCAGTTCTTCACCGTCCAAGTTTGCCCCGATCTCGCCGATGGCGTCCAATGCACCAGCCGGGGTTGCGATTCCGAGGGCCAAGACAAGCGGGACAAGCACCTTCATTGGCATTCCTATCGGCTGATCAGCTGTTCGCGGACGCCCCGCGCCGAATTGCGTTTTGTTCCCATCGCCTCATTGGCCGAGAAGAAACTGATGATCCCGTCCGAGCGCCGCGCACCGGTGCCGAATTGCCATTCGAATTGCGGCGCCGAGGCAATCTGGCAATCCTGAACCAACGCCCATTCCCAAGGCTCCGCGCCGGGCTCGGAACCCGTTGAAGTCAACATATAAAACTGCGGGTCCATTGGCTCGCCACGCACAAAGTCAAAGCGCAGCGGCTTGTTGCCACCTCGAACCGGCACCAGCTCGGTCTGAATGCCGTCCGAACCCAGATACAATCGGTTGCGGTTCCGATCATAAATGATCTCGAAGGTACTCTCCTGAACGCCTATTGCCACACTCGTTCCGATGGCGGCTTCGGCCCACGTTCCCGCGATCAGCGGACCAATCTGTCGCAGGTCAAAATTACCGGCGCGATGGACGTCCGCGTGGCAGACCGGGTTGGACGGTTCACCGGCCAGTGCTGAGGTTGCCGTAGCGATCAGCAGCATGGCCGCAGTTCGGGCAAGGGCGGGTCCAGCCATCTCAGTCAAGCTCTTCAAGCCGGGTGTCGAAGCTGAAGGTGACAGGCCGGGTTTCGGACGAGGGGCCACCGCTGACTTGCCCGTTGTTGCATCCGGGGGATGCTGGGATGAGAGCGCAACGAGTTTCGTTTGCGGGGCGAAGGCTGACTTGCCCGGTGAGCGTACCCTTCAAGGCGACGATCCCGTCGCCCGGCGTGAATTCCTCAAGGGTCAGTGTCAGGCTGTCCTGATCGCCGGTCCAATTCCGTCCCATGTCGCGCGCAAAGGTGATCGTCAGCGCCATTTCGCCGGGCGCGGGCAATTCGCCATTGATCGTCAGTTCCAGATTGACCGGCCCCTGATCGCCCTCCATCTGTGAGGCAAGCAAGGAGGCATCGGCATAGTTGCCGATGATCGTCGCGCCGGACAATTCGGGGGCAACAGTCAGCTCTAGCGGCTGATCGCCAAAACTGCCGGTAACCAGCCCTCCAGGCTCGTCGGCCAGCGCCGGCAGCGCCAGCAGACAGGCCAGAACAGGTATGCCCGCTCTTCGCATGGTCGAGAAGATGGTCAAGCGTAGATCCTCCTGCTGTTTGATTCTGAGTTTAGTTCTGCTCAAGACTGGCCGCCCCGTTCGTTTGAACGGGGAACATGTAGTCTCCTGTGATAGAGTTCAGTCCGGAACCTGGTTTTCATTTTGGGTTGTGGTGATGAGCTTGCGATATCACATCGTTCAGACCGCGTTGATGACGGCACTTGTGTTCATGGCCGTACCAGCGGCTGCCGAGGACGTCCTGCTGACCCTGACCGGCGCGGTCACGGACGGCAGAGTGGAGATGACGCGCGCGGATTTCGATACGATGGACTGGCATGAGTTTTCGACATCAACCAGCGTCACAGACGGCAGGCCGGAGTTCCGCGGTGTGCTGATGCGAGACATCCTCGCCCATGCCGGAGCCGAGGGAAGTAGTGTGCGCGCGACAGCGTTGAACGACTATGTCGTCGATATACCTGTCGAGGATTTTCACCGGTTTGATGTTCTGGCCGCGCTTTACATGGATGACGTGCCTCTGACCCCGCGTGACAAGGGTCCAGTCTGGATCGTCTATCCGCGCGACAATCACGGCGTTCTGGCCGATATACGGTATGACATGCGATGGGTCTGGCAGCTTGTCTCGCTGCATGTGCAATGACCGGCACAGTCGGGCGAGCCCGCTATCTGTGGCTTGGTGGGCTGGTGGCGATCTGCCTGGGCCTGCTGGGGCTGGCTGCGTGGCAGCTTGTCGTGCTGGAACGCCAGATGCGCATTGCCGCAACCGAGAACATGATCTGGGTCTTTGGCCAGACGCAGATCGAGGCCTTGAACCTTGCGCTGGCGCTCTCGGATGAGGCAGCGCCACATCAGGTCCAGACCCGTTTTGATATATTGGTTTCGCGGCTGACGCTGTTGGAAGATGGGCCGCAACGTCGCTTTCTCGAGAATGCGGGAGTGTCCGAAACACTTGCACGCTGGCGCAGTGGGCTTCTGGCGCTTGACCCCGCGCAAGGTGCCGATCCGGCCGCGCTGCGGGCACATGTCACGGCGCTGGTCGCTGCACTAAGGACCAAGGCGAGTCTGGTGATGTCCCATGAATGGCAGAGTCAGGCCACGCGCCTGGACAGCCTGAGGCACCTGCATTTGCTTGCGCTGATGTCAGTGCTGGGGGCTGCTGTAGCGGGATTGGGGCTGGTGGCAATCCTGATCGATCGTGAGAGGCGGCTGATGAGCGGACAGCTGGACCACCTGCGGGCTGAGAAGCTCGCCAGCGATCTGGAACGCGAACGCGAAACCTCTGAGAACCACCGCCGGTTCGCCGACCTGATTGCCCATCAGTTCCGCACGCCGCTAGCCGTAATCGACAGCGCGATGCACCGCCTGACGCGGCGCAGCGGCGGCCCGGTTCCACCAGAACTGATCTCGGAAAAGGCGGCGGTGTCCCGTGAGGCGGTCGCGCGGCTCGTGAAGTTGACAGATACCGCATTGATGATGTCCCGGCTGGAACGCGATGCGGTTCTTCCTAGCCTGCGCGCCCATGACCTAAGCGATCTGGTATCTTCAGTCATTGATGACCTGATGGCGACGGCGCGGGACCGCGACCCGGCCCGTATCCGGCAGTCGGTGCAAACAGAACCAGCTGTCGCTCTGTGCGATCCGATGTTGACCGCCGAAATCCTGTCCAACCTCCTGCGCAATGCGCTCTTGTATTCTCCGCCCGATTGCCGCGTCGATGTGAGTGTTTTTCAGTCGCGGGACCGCATCGTCTGTCGGGTCGAGGACAGAGGGAGGGGTATGTCGCCCGAAGAGATTGAGTGTGCTTTTGACAGGTTTTACCGAGGCAGCGGGCACGAGACTTTGCCCGGCTCCGGATTGGGGCTGACGCTTGCGCGCGATCTGGCCCGAATACAGGGAGGAGACGTGACCTTGACGCAGCGTGACGGGGGAGGCCTGACGGCCGCGCTTTACCTGCCGAAGGATGACGCCGCATGACCGCGCCACTGATCCTGTGTGTCGAGGATGAGCCATCCCTGCGCGACGACATCGCCTTCGAACTGCACGAGGCCGGTTACATCGTGAGCGCCGCCGGAGATGCGCGCGAAGCGCTGGCCTGTCTGGAAAGGCAGCGCCCCGATCTGATCCTCTGTGACATCCTGATGCCCGGCATGGACGGCAAGAGGTTCATGTCCCATTTGCGCAGGACGAGACCCGATCTTGATGACGTGCCCTTTGTCTTTCTGACTGCCCTGTCCTCGCGCCAGCAGGTAATCGATGGGCGCATGGCGGGGGCCGACGATTATGTGACCAAGCCCATTGATTACGACCTGCTTCGTGCCACCGTTGAAACGCGCCTGAACCGGATGCAAAGGTTGCGCGCCATGCCGGGAGATCGGTCTGGCCTGGCCGCGCTCGACCGCCTGGCTTTTGGCGTGGTGCTGCTCGATGCCAATGGCGGCGTGGTCCATGCCAACCCTCTGGCCCAAAACTTGTCGGGCGCGGCCGGAATCTCGCTGAGTGGGCGTATTGCCGCCAGCGGCGAAAATGGCCGGAAGCTGTCCGCGTTGATCGCAGGGTTGGCCCCGGGTAAAGGGATAGCGCCGACGGGGTTGCGCTTGGACGATGGGTGCCAGCTCATGATTATCGGGATATCGCTGCCAGCGCACTCGCACCATGATGAGGCGGTCGCCATGCTGATACTGAGCGGCACAGACAGCAAACCTCCTATGGACACTGCGACGCTTGGCCAGTTGTTCGGCCTGACGCCGATGGAAGCCCAGGTCGCGTGTTTGTTGGCAGAAGGGCTGCGCCGCAGCCAGATCGCAGACCGGTTGGCGATCTCGGGCACGACCGTCGCATTCCATCTGCGAAACATCTTCTCCAAGACCGGCGTGCAAAGGCAGGCGGAACTGGTGGCGTTGATTCTGTCAGTACCACTGGCGCAGTGCTGCGACATGTAAGGTCTCCGCGCCGCCCGCCATCGGTCACGCCCGATCCTGCTGCGGCTGCGCCCTGTCGCGCAGGTCTGCCAGGCGATCCGTCTCGAACGCGCTCTTTCCCTTTTCGGCCCACAGCGTCCGCGTCCGATCACCATCCTCACTCTTGAGCTTTTCGGCAACCCAGATCATTGCGCCGTAGATCATCGCGCGGTCATCGCTGGTGAGTTCGACAATGCCGGCCTTGACGACGAGGCCGCCAAGCTCGATGAGGTGCCGCATTCTCTTGCGGCGCTCTTTCTGCCAATCGCGCATGTCATGCTGCGCCCGTTGCGCCTGATGCCGGTTGCGTGCCGCCCGGTTGCGTTCGAGTGCTGCCGTTGTCGCGGTCAGACGTTGATGCAGATCGGCGTGATTTCCCGCGAAAGAACGCTTGCCCGCGCTTGGCCCACGACTCCTTCTTTGCAGCATCGGTAATCTCGGTAAGCGCAATGAGCGCCCCGGCCAGTTCCTCGACGCTGAGGTTATCGGCAACTGTGGCGATGACCAGTTCGCCGAACTGCTGCACCTTCTTGGCTTTGAGCTCCCTGGCCTTGTCCTCAAGCGCCTTGAGTTCCGAATCAAAGTCGCGTGGCTTGCGCATTGTGGCCTCCATCGTGTCTGCAAGCTGTTGATGCGGCGATGATAGTTACGCACACAACAGAACGCAGTATTGTTGTCGGGACGGTCTGGCACGGCCCGGTCCATCCCGAGATTTTTTCGAGGGAGGGCGCGCTTATACGTCGTTCCGACGTGCGCTTTGCCGTGCCAATGCTTGATCGCGATGGCGATCTATCATCTTCACGTCAAGGTCATCGGCCGCAAGGCCGGAAGCAGCGCGGTGGCGTCTGCCGCCTACCGCTCGGCCTCGCGGCTGCGCGACAAGCGCATTGACCGCGTGCAGGACTTTTCCGCCAAGCGCGGCGTCGTCCATTCCGAAATCCTGTTGCCGGATGGAGCGCCCGAGCATCTTGGCGACCGCGAACGGCTGTGGAACGATGTCGAAGCGTGCGAGATCAGGAAGGACGCGCAGCTTGCCCGTGAGGTGGAATTTGCCATCCCGCGCGAGATGACGCAGGCGCAGGGCATCGAACTGGCCCGCGACTTCGTTCAGTCCGAATTTGTGGATCAGGGCATGATCGCCGACCTCAATGTGCATTGGGAAATTGGCGAGGACGGGATGCCCAAACCCCATGCCCACGTCATGCTCACCATGCGCAGCGTGGACGAGAACGGGTTCGGGAAGAAGGTACGCGACTGGAATGCTACCCAGATGGTGGAGCGATGGCGTGAACGTTGGGCAGATCATGTCAACGAACGCCTTGCTGAACTCGACATCGACGCCCGCATCGACCATCGCAGCCTTGAGGCGCAGGGCATCGACCTGGAGCCGCAAACGCAGATCGGCCCACCCGCGCAGCGCATAGAGGGTGAAGGTGTCGAGACCGCCGACCGCGCCGACATGCACCGCGAAATCGCCCGCAACAATGGCGAGCGCATCATCGCCGATCCATCGGTGGCGCTGGACGCGATCACACAGCAGCAATCGACGTTCACGCGCCGGGACATGGCGATGTTCGCGCATCGGCACAGTGACGATATAGACCAGTTCAACGAGGTCATGGGCGCGATGCGCAATGCGCCCGACCTGGTCGAACTTGGTCAGGATTCGCGCGGAATTGACCGCTTCACCACGCGCGACATGATCGAGGCGGAACAGCGGTTGCACCGCGCCGCCGAAATGATGGCCGAGAAGGAGTTGCACGAAGTCAACGACAGAGATCGGGAAGCCGCCCTTGCTCGCGCGGAAGAACGCGGCCTTGTCCTGTCCGGCGAGCAGGCCGATGCGGTGGCGCATGTCACGGACGGGCGCGGCTTGGGCGTCGTCGTCGGCTATGCCGGGACGGGAAAGAGCGCCATGCTTGGGGTGGCGCGCGAGGCTTGGGAAGCGTCAGGCTATGAGGTGCGCGGCGTCGCCCTGTCCGGTATCGCAGCGGAGAATCTGGAAAGCGGATCGGGCATCACATCCCGCACCATCGCCAGCATGGAACATGGCTGGCAGAACGGACGCGACATGCTCACCAGCCGCGATGTGCTGGTTATCGACGAAGCGGGCATGGTCGGCACACGGCAGATGGAGCGCGTGCTGTCCCATGCCGCCGAGGTTGGCGCAAAGGTGGTGCTGGTCGGCGATCCGCAGCAGTTGCAATCGATCGAGGCCGGTGCGGCTTTTCGTTCCATCCATGAGCGTCATGGTGGCGTCGAAATCGAAACCGTGCGCCGCCAGCGCGAGGACTGGCAAAGGGAGGTAACGCGGGATCTGGCCAATGGCAGAACCGGCGATGCGATCCATGCCTATGACCGCCATGATATGGTGCATACCGCCGAAACACGCGAGCAGGCGCGGGACGATCTGATCGACCGTTGGGACCGCGACCGGCAGGCCGCGCCGGACAGCAGCCGCATCATCCTCACCCACACCAATGCCGAGGTTCGGGAACTCAACGAGGCCGCCCGCGAGCGCATGCGGGACGCGGGCGATCTGGGCGAGGATGTCCGCGTCACGGTCGAACGCGGAACACGCAGCTTTGCCGCCGGGGACCGCGTCATGTTCCTCCAGAATGAACGCGGGCTTGGCGTGAAGAACGGCACGCTCGGCACCATCGAGGAGGTTAGCGAACAATCCATGTCGGTGCGCACCGATGACGGCCGCACTGTCGCTTTCGACCTGAAAGATTACGACCGCATCGACCACGGCTATGCCGCCACCATCCACAAATCCCAGGGCATGACAGTGGACCGGACACATGTGCTGGCGACGCCGGGCCTGGACGCCCATGGAGGCTATGTCGCCCTGTCGCGCCACCGTGACGGCATGGATATGCATTATGGCCGCGACGACTTCGCCAGCCGGGACAGGCTCATCACCACCCTGTCGCGCGACCGGTCCAAGGACATGGCGACCGACTATGACCAACAGCAGGTCGATGCGACGCAGGACTATGCCGAGCGGCGCGGCATCACTTTTCGCGCCCGCTTGGCCCAGATCATGCGCAAGCTCGTGCCGGAAAATGTCCGCGACCGGATCGAGGACATCATCGACGGTCTGCGCTCCCCCGGCGACAGTGCTCCAGGCTTCAGGACCGGAGCCGGGCCGGAAAGGGGAAGTGCGGAAAAGGAAGCGGGCCGCGAAATCGCCACAGCGGAGCAGGACGCGGAGAAGGCGTTGCGCCGTGCCCGTGGGCGGGCCTTTGTCCGCCATGCCCGTGCGGTGGATGCGATCTTCAGGGCGCAGGCGCGCAATATCGCCGCAACACCCGAGCAGGTGCAGGAGCTGCACGACGCCCGCGCCGGATTCAATGAGCTTCGCCCGCATGGCTCTCATGACGCCGAGGCGGTCTACAAGAGGAATCCCGGTTTTGCCGCCGATGTCGCCTCGGGCAATGCCGAACGCGCGATGCCCGCACGGCATGCCCTGCAACGGGAAACCGAGATGCGCCAGAACCCCGAACTGCGTGCGGATCGTTTCGTAGAGCGGTTCCGGGACCTCAAGCAGGCCAGCGAGCAGCAGTATGCGGCCGGGAATTACTCCGGCCACCGGGCGGCACGGGCCGAATTGGGCAACATGATCGATGGCCTGCAACGCGATCCGCAGCTCGAATCCCTGCTTGCCAACCGCAAGCGCGAACTGGGTATCAACTTCGACTCAGGAATGGGCGTCGGGCGTGACCTTGCCCTCGGTCTTGGTCTCGGTAGGGGCCGGGGGTTGGACATTGGCATGTAGACCCATCCTATTTGCCGCCGGTTGCACGCCATAGCCCTACGGCGGCTAAATATCTGTTGTGCAGTGGAAACTCATTCCCCTGACTGGTCTCTGCAATCGTCAGAAACAGCCAGAAGGAGGCAATGCAGCCATGCGCCAGCCAGACCGTATCATCCGCTTTGACACCGTTCGTGACCGGACAGGTTTGTCGCGGTCCACCATCTATCGCAAGATCGCCGAGGGCACCTTTCCGGCCCAGCTCAAGATCAGCACCAACGGCGCGGGATGGAGGGAATCCGATATCGAACGCTGGGTTGCCGATCCGGTCAGGTGGCGGCCAGAGGTAGAGGCCGGCGATGGGAGATGAGGAAAAGCATTGGGGTAGAGAAAGACCGGCGAACGACAATGGCGGCGCGGGCGGCCCATATCCCGAGGCGCTGCGCAAGATCGATGCGGTTGCGCTCACGCTCGCCCGCATCATCGGCCGCCGCATGGCCCGCGAGGATTTCGAAAAAGCCATGCATACCGCCAATGACAACTCGCCACCCGAAGCGGGCGGCGAGGACGGATGACGCAGTGGCCCGTGTTGGAATGGGGTACCCCGATGACCAAATGCGAACCTCAACATATTGACATCTTATAAGATATCTCTATCTTGTTTGCATGAGAGTAGTACTCGACACCAACGTCATCGTCGCCGCGTTCCGCAGCCGCAATGGAGCGAGCAACATGCTGCTCCGCTTCGTTGATCAGGGCATGGTGACGCCGCTGTGTTCGACGGCGCTGTTTCTCGAATATGAGGCGGTGCTGAGCCGGGAGGAAATCCGGCAGGCAACCGGCCATAGCCTCGAAGATGTTGGAGCAGTGATGAGTGCGCTCGCTGCCGTGTCCGAAGGCGTTGATATTTCGTTTCGGACGCGGCCCATGCTGTCCGATGCCGCCGACGAGATGGTACTTGAAGCCGCATTGAACGGCGAGACCGAGGCCATCGTGACACACAACGTCAAGGACTTCCGCCCGGCGCTCAGGCTGGGCATCACCATTGCAACACCGGGAGAGATCGTCAGGAGATTGAACATATGACGCAGACCCAACGCTACAAATACCCGCTGCAACTGCCGCAGTCGCTCAAGGAGACGGCAGCACGTCTCGCCATGGAGGATGGCGTGTCGCTCAACCAGTGGATCATCTCGGCAGTGGCGCAAAAGATCGGTGCCGTGGAGACGGCTGACGATTTCCTGAGAGCGCGCGCTGGCACGGCGAAGCGCGGCGATCTGACCCGGCTTCTTGACCGTGCGCCGGATGTGTCGCCGGCGCCGGAGGATGTGATCAAGGACTGACCGAACGGAGATCGCAATGACCCGCGCTGCCCTTTACGCCCGCTATTCCTCCGACAATCAGCGGGAAGCCTCGATAGAGGATCAACTGCGGCTGTGTCGTGAACGTGCGGAGCGCGAAGGTTGGCAAATCGCGGAATGCTATACCGACGCCGCGATCTCCGGTGCTAGCATGATCCTTCGACCGGGAATAAAGACACTTCTCGCGGATGCTCAGGAGGCGCGCTTCGATGTGGTTCTGGCCGAAGCCCTTGATAGATTGTCCCGTGACCAAGAAGATATTGCGGCGCTATTCAAGCGGCTTCGCTTCGCCGGTGTTCGCATCGTAACCCTGTCGGAGGGAACGGTAGATGAGTTGCATGTCGGCCTGAAAGGCACCATG
Source organism: Pelagibacterium sp. (assembly GCF_965249125.1). Classification (GTDB taxonomy): domain Bacteria; phylum Pseudomonadota; class Alphaproteobacteria; order Rhizobiales; family Devosiaceae; genus Pelagibacterium. The sequence continues at coordinate 569,151 of NZ_OZ252217.1, read as the reverse complement.
AACGCGCTCTTCCTGCGTGATCTGGCTGCCAAGATCAGGCGCGGTCAGTCCGGCCGTGTCATCAGCGGGTTTTCTGCGGGTGGGCTGTCCTACGGATATCGCGTGGTCAAGAAGCTCGACGAGCGTGGTGAGCCGATCCGCGGCCTCCGTGAAGTGGACGAGGAGCAGGCTGGGATCATCCAGCGCATCTTCCAGGAGTTTGCCTCGGGACGTTCCGCCCGGACCATCGCTGCTGGCCTCAACCGCGAGGGCATTCCTTCTCCATTCGGCCGAGAATGGGGAGCGTCCACGATCAACGGCAATCTCAAACGTCGCAGCGGCATTCTCTACAACGAGGCTTATATCGGTCTTCTGGTCTTCAATCGCGTTCAAATGGTCAAGGACCCAGAAACCGGCAAACGCATCTCTCGCCCGAACCCGCCCGAGCAGTGGCAAGTGGTGGAAGCTCCTCACCTGCGGATCGTCAGCGACGAGCTATGGAATGCAGTTCAAACCCGCAAGAAACTCTACGGTGGAACCCGGCTTCATCAACGTCGGAGGCCGAAGCACATGTTCTCCGGTCTTGTGCGATGCGGTTGCTGTGGCGCTACTTACACTATCAAGTCGCAGGACCAACTTGCCTGTACGGCGCACAGAGAACGGGGGACTTGCGAGAACAACCGAACTGTGCGTGTGCCTGATCTCGAACGCCGCGTGCTCGAAGGCATCAAGCAGCGACTACTCGCTCCCGATGCAGTCGCCGAATTTCTCGCTGAGTATCATGCCGAAAGGAAGCGCCTGAACGCGAAGATGCGACATGATCGGCAGCAGATTGGCAAGCGGCTTGCCAATCTCGAAAGGCAAATCGCGAATATCATCGACGCGATTGCCGACGGTGTCGCAACGACAGGCATGAAATCGCGCCTGATCGAGATGGAGGCAGAGAAGGAGCGCCTTGCCGCCGATCTGGCAGCGATCTCAGATGCCAGCGATGTCGTGGAACTGCATCCAGCTTCGATTGAAGTTTACCGCCGCAGAATCGCCGAATTGCAGGAGGCGCTGCACTCCGGCGAGGATGATCGCCGGGAGGCGGTTAACGCCATTCGTTCGCTTGTTGCCAGCATCGAGGTGGTCCCGCGCGAAGGACGTGGCAAATTTGACCTGACCGTCAACGGCGCACTGGCAGAACTGCTAAACCTGCCTCGCAGAAAACCGGGTGAACCCCCAAACACTGCAATGGTGGTAGCGGAGGAGGGACTTGAACCCCCGACACGCGGATTATGATTTGGCATGTATCCTACCAAATATCCCATGATCTTTGGGGTAATATAACAGCTGTGCTGCGCCTGTGCTAACCAACAACGCTAACACTACCGGCCGCACAAGACCATATCTGACGATTGGGCCTCCGCCACCCAAGCCGCGAGATTGAAAGCCTGCAATGTGCGTGAATTGATGCTCTGGAATTGGAAAAGGAGAGCGAATCGAGATGGACGTAAACAACGATGCCGCAAGAGACCTGCTGAAATTTGCGGCAGACCAGAAGTTTGCTACCGTCCTCGCCGACCCCCCATGGCAGTTTCAAAACCGCACCGGCAAGGTTGCTCCTGAGCACCGGCGGCTCAATCGATATGGCACTATGGACCTTGAAGCTATCAAGGCCCTGCCAGTGGCTCACAGCTTGTGACTAGCACCGAAGCGCAGACAGTCGCTATAGATCAACGAGAGGTCCTCGTTAGTTTGGCCGCGTTGTCGCGACCGGTCCGGACGTTTTGACTATTCCAAAAACCTGACAGACCTGCTCCCTGGACAACGTAACCGCTTGATACCAGTCGTTGAACTTTGATTGACCGTCGAAGTCCGACAGCACATCCGGCCAAGAGCATCGAAGCTTCTTGGCCCAGCGCTCATTGTCATGCTTGAGCAAATTCACTAGGCAACGAACGGCCTCCAATCTGGGGCTAATGTCTATCCCTTCTCCGACAGCGGCATCGATCAACGCACTATGTTTCCCGTCCGCAGGCACTCCCGTGCTCTTCCTAATTGCCCGCTCCCAATGATGATAGAGCGCGATCACGGTGGACTTCCTTAGAGCCATTATAGCCTCGGAGGTTGTTTCGATATGCATGGCCAGAACCTCCTCCTGGTCCCACAGCCGATTTCCATCATCGTCCCACTCTCCGATGGGCAGGCCACCCCCTTCGATAAGCAACACGTAGTCGCTCAACTGTGTCTGCTTCGCCGCGAGTGCGGATTCGAGCGCATCGGAAGCTGCGACGAACGCCTCTTCAAGAGCTTTGATCCCCTCCTGGAACATGTAGCCGTGAACACTGAATTTGAAGGAGAGAGCTACCATGCCGACCGTGTTCTAACTTCCTGCCACCCACCAACCACCATCACAAAGCATGCAGAGATCGCAGCGTTGGATACTGAATGGTGCAGACGACAAAGCGAGAATACCGCGAAGCTGAGTTTTTCCCAATTTCGGCGGGTCGCGACCATTAGAGAGCAGCCGGGAACGCTAAAGCTTCTGCCGACCTCGCTTCGCTGAGCAGGGCCTTTCGCATTGCGAGCGTCTCATGGAACTCTTGAGCTTCGATATCGCTGAAGAATGATGCGCCAGGAGCCAGCCTAGCTACCGCTGCTTCGACTTCCTCCAAGCCCACCCTGAAAAATTCCTTGCGCATGTTCTTCGCGTTGATGCGCCTGTCGGCGAATTCACCGTGCAGTGCCCGCTCCAACGCTGGCGCATCTTCGCTGTAGATGATGGCGTGAGTGTCGAAAAGAAACGGCACGCTAGCATCGCCCAGCTCTCTTACTCGATCCGCCGGGTCCAGCCGGCGGGTAAGGCCGATCTTCACGATGTCGGCACCAAACGAACCGATATTTGAGATGATGTAAACATAACCAGTCCTGGTCATCTCTGCCATGGCTCGGGCACGTTCAACCTTCGCATGTGCTTCGGCTAGGTCGTGCTCAAGGAGCTCAATCTGCTGGGAGAAAGCTTCCAGTTTGGGTCCAACGGCGCTTTCAGCTTCAGCCTTTGCCTTATCGAGCATGCGCTGATAGCGGGCCTCTTCCCTCTCGGCCTCTTCCATTTCTTTGAGGAGCCGCTGCTCTTCCCGCGCCGCGCGAGCCGCTTCCGCGCGCTCTTCACGTTCTGCCTTTTGCTTCTCCCGATATTCGTGGGTCAGGCGAAGCTCTTCTAACTTCAGCTGAAAAAAGCTCTCGGTGATGACGACTGAATTGGACACATTGTGCTTGTCGATCTGCTTTTTCGCATTTTCGATACGCCGCTCCATAGCATTGGCATTGTTCCATCGCGTGTTGGCTATCGCGGCTTCGCACTCGCTGTTGAAAGCCCGCAGGGTCAAACGGATGTTGCGATCCATCATGGTTCGACCTTTCGAGACGCTGCCATCAACCGTCCATGTCGTTGTGCAGATCACTGCGGCCTTGCCGGAAATCATCTGCTTCTGCCGATCCCGGACACCCACGATTGCGTCCTTGAATTCATCGCTCGTCTGAAAATCGAAGTGGGGCTCATATGCGCCCATTTCGGCGAACGCTAAGCGCTCGTCGAAAACTGCAACCTCCTTTGCCAAGCGATCATAGATCGCCTTTTTCTCGCTGTAAGAACTGCGGAGTTCATCTAAATTTGAGGAAAATGCCGAGATCTGAGCGCGGAGGGAAGCTACTGTCTTTGAAGCTTCGCGCTCCCTTTCCTCAGCTTGCACCTTGGCCGCCTCTACAATGCGGGCCGCCTCGGCATCGGCATCAACGATGACGGAAAAGCGCTGCTCAAGGTGAGCACGTTTGTCTCGCTCGGCCTGTAATACCTTGCGCTCCGCTTCCAGATCACGGGATATACGTCGTCGACCCCGATAGACCAGCCAGAGGCAAAGGGCGAGCAAGCCGGCCACGAATGGCATGGCGAATAGAGTAGCGATGACGATCTCTTGAAACATAAGCCCCCCAACTCGCAGCAAGCCTCTCGTAAAAGCGAGCGGAGGGCAAGCATGAAGGGTGGATCATCCCCTGTTAGGTGTGGAGTTTAGTCGCGTCGCCCTACTGGATAGAACAATGGGTGGTATGGAGTGTTCTCGGGTCGATACGGGATCTCTATTTCTATTCCGCCGTCAGACCGCGGACCCATAAAAAATCCGTTTTCTTCCAGAACGTCGACGAAAACATCAGCGATTGGTTCGAATTCATCTACACTATCCCACCCGCCAAAGCGTTTCGCGACCGTCAGCAGAACATCATGTAGGCGATTGAAGTAGGGTTCGAACCAGTGTCCTTGCAGAAATGATAGGCTCTCCTGCTCTTCGATATCGAGGCCTTGGCCATCCAAAGTGCCGAGCAGGTAAGCGCTGAACTTGAGGAGATTACCGTAAGCTTTAATAACGGCCACGATGACCACATCCAAATCACCGTGCAGTCGGTATTCCAGTATCGCATCGTTCGCTTGATCGCGTGCTGTCTCGGCTGAAGCCGTGAACACCTGAAGGTTGGCTTCCAATGGGTTGAAGCCGAAACCTGCACTCAATCGACTGGCAGCGTATTCATCCCAAGTTGCGTCGATGACCTCCCATCGTCTGGCTTTTAGACAGTCAGTGATCGGCACTCGCAATTTGACGCCGGGAATAGCCTTCTCAAAGGCTGACGTGACTTCGATATGCGCGCACTCGTGAGCGATGGTGTGCAGGGCCCGTTGCCACAGCTCATCCGAGTCATCATCTTTTACGATATCAATGATCGCCCACTGGGAGAACAGGAGGTGTGTCTTCAATCTCCCGTCACGAACTACCGACGGTGCCATGGCCACCCCGATCACGCCATCCTCTTCCGGCGTCGAACTGGCCAACGCCCGGGTTGTCTCGAGCCCACGATCGAGGTTGGCTTGCGCAGCAGCATAATCTGCGGAAACTGTGACGCCGTCCAGGTCCGACATGTCGATATATCGGCTTAGAGTTCTCAGCAGGGCAGACAAGCGGCTTCCGAACTCAGTCGCCTCTTCCTCGCTCGAAAAATTGCCGGATATGTTGATGCTAAATGCGGGGATCGACGTCGGGGGTAGCTCGTCATCGAGCTGTTCGTTTTCGTCTTCCGTCATTCTAAAGACCGAGAAACGATTTGATCGCGCCCACAATCACCGGGATAGCGACCTTCTCTCCAACATATTTTCCGCCGACTAAGGTCTTCTTGGCGGCACTCTTGATCCAATTTTCTGTCGCCGGCCCGATCTCCTTTGTCTCTTCGACGCTATCGAACTCGACCCCGTCCTCGCGCAAACTGGCTTCCAAGTCGTCAACATCTTGGTCCTCAAGACCGACCTCCAGCAATCGGTGTCGCAGCGCCGTCAGGTCGCCCGCAACGTTGAATGTTATGGCGATATTTCCCGCTAGGTTGCCTTGGTTTTCTCCGAGGTTGAGGATGTTATCATTGCCAAATATGATCACTTGAACTGCTTTATCCACGGCCTCGTTCGGTATCTTTTCAAGAGCTTCTTGATCGTCCTTCGGAAGCTCTGACTGTATCTCGAGCACGAACGTCAGCACACGAGTGCGAACCGTATCGACCATCGCCTTGATGATACCCGCGGGGATTTCGATCCATGCCCGATTGAGGGCCATTTGGTTTCCGTAAAATTTGGACTGATAGTAAGCCACCAAATTTTGGTTCCAAAACATGACCGCGTTCTCTGCCTTATTGTCGTCGTAGGCAGCGATCCCTTGGAGGAAGACAATTTCGCTGGCTAAGGGCCTATGCTTTTCTTCCATCAACGCATCAGGGATCGGCTGGTTGTTGAACGTAGTGCCGATCCCATTGATGAAAAGACCTTTTGATTGGCCCCGAGCACGGCGATAGTCGGGCACGGTCTTTTCATCGCTATACCCATTCAGCTCGTTTTCGACCCATGCTTTAAGTTGTTCGTTCTTAAGCTTGTAGGCGAGAACCATGCAAAGCCGGAGCACACTGGTTAGGGGCTCCTGTTTGACGGTGACGCTTTCGATGATGTCGTCGAGCAACTTCATTTGCTGATCACCGAGCACTTTCCGACGGCGACCGCAATGGATGCCCTCTCGTCCCCTTCCTGATAAAATTGGCTTGTAGGGATCGCGGAAAACATCGAGGTGACAAACTCCCCGTTGGGCTCCATTCGAATTTGGGGCAAACCACGGGTGCAAATGACCATGAAGATCTCCCCATCATGGTCTCGGAGCTCCTCACAAACTCTCCCGCCTCCGGGCACCTCGCCGACTTCATAGAGATCATAACAAACGGTCGTGGAAGAACCGAAATACCGGTCCTCCGGTTCGACCGTCATCCCCAAACCGAACAGGCCATCATAACAAACGTAATCGTCAGCGTCTGCTGGATCGATACGATCAAAGATATACTGCACCGGGAAAAAATTTGTCTGAACCCATCTGTCTGAGTTCCAATTGAAGCCCGTTGCGCTGTCCTGAGCGCACAGTGACGTGAAACCAAACGCCTGCGTCGGCAACATTGCCGCCAACATCACCAGTGCTTTGATCTTCATGAATCCCCCAACCCGTTTCCCACAATTTGACCGCCCTGCCCTGCCCCGTCAAACAGCTTTGTCGCTATTTTAGCTGACAGCTCGCCATTCGCATGCGACCTCGGCTTGATGGGGCGGCGACAACCACCCTTACCGTTGCCCGGATGTGGAATGCGTATATTGTGAGGCTTCTAAAGGCTGAAACGCGTGGCCCATCGCGGCTCCGACAATCTGCAGTCTTTGACCTTTGCGTGGGCTATCGGCAACTGCGGCAAAAGCATCTTACCCATGCCGTTCACGACGTTTCCAGCCGCCAAGCCTTTAGCCAATCACGCCGCACGCTGGGCAGCGCGGGTTTGGCTTTGCCTTCCAAAAGGGGCGGCGTGTAGGGACACGCGAATGAGCACATCCTTGTGATGGAGACACTCGGTGCCAGTATCTTCAATCCAAATTCTGAGCTTAAGGGCTCATTAGCCCAAAGCTGCGCCATGCAAGAATTACGATACCCATCAGCGGCGCTAATATGTTAGCGGCATGGCCGGTCACAGCGCGTCCCATACCTGTGACCAAGCGTCGAGGCTGGGTTCTAGCTTCCCGTCTCGGCGTGCCCGACCCAAAACTGCATTAGTCGACCAGAATGTCCAATCTGCTATTTGCACTCGTCGTTGAGGACGATTTTCTAATAGCAATGGATGCAATACGCATCTTGAACGCCTTGGGCTACCAGACGATGGCCGTTGGAGATGCGGACGCGGCCATGGAAGTTCTGTCTCATCGCACCGATGTCGACCTGTTGTTCACGGATATCGACATTCCGGGTACAACAAACGGAATCGGTGTCGCCTAGAAATCATCATCGCAACTTCAGGTCGTCACGCTCACGAACGGTCAGCTTGACGAGGTTCTCAGCTTCCGGAAATCCTCCATGCTGCCAGATATTGTGCCGCCCCAGGCCGTCGTCGCTTGAAAGCAGGGGAGGCACCGAAAGAGTAGCGGGGCCATCAGTCCCGCCACATCTTCCACTCTGCCAGCGGAAGGGTCTTCACACCGAACTTCGCGGCGACAAGCTCATCAAACCGGAAGACGACGGCATCGAGCGTGTAGCTCGTGCGCCGGAGCCACGCATCGTCAATGCGCAGTCTGCCGGTTCGCGAGCGGTCAAGCGGGACACTTATGCCCTTTGTTCGAGCCGTGAACTGGGCGTTTACGACCGTATCGTTGTGGGCGATGAGGTTGCGCACTTCAGAGGCGAGCACCACGCATTCATAGATGGCTTCCGTCTCGAAGAGGTCGATGCCGGTGCCTTTGCGGACGTACTTCCGGAGTTCCGCCAGCGACTTGTACGAAAGCTCGTTTATGCGCCGCTCCACCAGACGGAGGATCACTTCGTCGTAGCTGCCGGCCTCGATGATCGACCCGGCGTCGAGCTGCTGCTCCGACTTGAGCATTTCCGGCCGTGCCAGGAAGATGTCGCGGAGTGTCTTCGTGAGGTACAGGTCAAAGCTCTCGACGGCACGGGAGAGCAAGAGCTCATTCACGAGCGGCCGGTGGTCGGAGAAGTTGTACTGAAGGAGCGTGAACGCCTTGGGCGCCGTCTTTGCCGTTTCTGCCTTCACTTCTTCAGAGATCAGGTTGCCGAGCTCGGCGGAGGTCTTCACGAAGTTGAAGAAGAACGCCACCAGACCGCGTATCTCCATGATGCGGGCCATATACGCCATGCACTGCAACGTCACACATGGCGGCGGCTCCCGAAAGCCGAGCGCCGACTGATCTTCTTCCGGTTCTGTGCCCATCGTTTCTCCCCCATTTCGGCGATGCTACACTGGTTGGTGAATTCCATCATCGAAGGTGAGCTCTGCGACCTCAATTGTTGCATTAAGCCACTCAACAGCAGCGGTTCAGGCGGAAAACCGCGCCACTCTGTGCGGTTTTTTGCGTTACCAGTTGTTCCAGTAATCGAGCACCTTATCGAGGTACTCTTCGAACTTGTCGGTGTCCCAGCACTCCACATAACCCCGGCGCCTGAGATAGTGGATGCCATTGGCGCACACGAGCTCATCGTGGTTGCTCTTTGCCACCCACGCGAGCGCCTGAGCGATGGTCTGCTGGTAGGAGAGATTGTTAAAGTACCCGTTCGGCACGTTGCTCAGCATGCCCTCTAGGAAGTACGAAGGCGCGAGGCCATCCTCGATGACCCCGTCATCAATCATGCGGTTGCGCATGTTTTTGAGGATACGGACAGACGGCTTCAGCATCCCATGCGTGCTTTGATGCTTCGTAGTCAGGTTCGCGGAGTGCTGCTTGGGGTAATTCACGACCTTCGTCCCATCCGGGAGGAAGAAGCAGATGCCCTCGTGGTACGACTGATCATTGATGCTGTTGAACTTGTAGTATTCGCGGTGGGTAACGCACGGCAGTACGTCAGCATCGCGCCTGTTGCCGTTGCCGTCGATGCGAATGGCTTTCTTCCCTGGGTGGACAGCGGCGCCAAACTTCGATGTGAGCCAGGCCACCACCTCCTTTTTGAACTCAGTGTACCCGTACGCGATGTTAGGATAGGCCGCCTGAAAGCTGCTGATCGACGGCTCCTGCAGGTTGCCCAGGCTGTAGTTGAATGTCGAGTCGAGCCGCAGCACCACGTCGACATCGCTGTCCGCGTAAATGTTCGTGTCGTTCCCGTACGAACCCTGCAGGAAGACGCTGAAGGTCCGCTGGTAGTAGGCTGACGCGGGATCTTCGAGCGCGCCTTTGATGGTGGCGTATGTGTTCTTTGACTGCGTGACTGAACCTTGCTTGGACCAGGTATCAAGCTGGTCCTCCGGAATGGCCATCTGTGCCCTCTATGTCAGATATTCTCTGAGTACGCTTTCGTGCTTCGCGAAAGACTCCCGCCCGCGTTGCCTCAGGATGTTGAGCTTCGCCCGGTCGTGTTCGAATATGTCCGTCGCCATTTCCGGCTGCGTGAAGCTGTCGCTGATCCGCAACGTTTGGATGTGGTTGAAGAGGATGTTTCGCAGCTGATCCATCGACTGCGTGTTGATCTCCATCGTCTTCTGTAGGAGCTTCACGCTCGGGAGCTTTGAGAGCCACCAGAATGCGTCCAGGGGCTTCTTGATGGCCGGATACTCCCCGACACCCACGTTGACGACGCGAAGGCGCTCTGGAGCGATATTGAGGGCATTGGTGGCATCTGCGATCGCATAGAGAGTAGGGTTATTGGCACAGTAGCCGCCGTCGATCAGTTCGACTGTGTCCCCCGCTTTCGTCGTCACCTTCTTCCGGTTGAAGAACGGGTACGCGGAGCATGAGGCCTGGACCGCTTCCCCGAGCGGCACACCGAAGCCGGGGACAAACGAACCGGTACGGCCGTGCGCCTGTGAAACGTTGCTCTTGAAGATCATCGGCCGCTCAATGACCCACTTCGTGGTCACGATGCCGACGTTAGTTATCAGGGCATCGAAGTCAACGCCGTCGTACACCTCGTCCGCCAGCTCCTTCAGCGCCGCCGACTTCTCCCACGGCCAGGTCTTCGACATGATCTTCACGACGTGGTCGCTGTATAGCGTGTGGACCTCATCGACGGATTTCCCGAGCGCCAGCAGGGAGCCGATGATGGAACCGGTTGAGGTGCCGAAGATCAGATCAAAGCGGTCGTGCAGCGGAGCGTCGAGCATCTTCTCGATCTCGTGCAGCACGCCGAGCGTGTAGAAGCCTTTGGCTCCGCCACCATCAAGGCTTAGTATCCGGAAGTAGTCTTCGGCCATGCGACGCCCATTGACTGATTCGGCAGACATTCTCGCAGAGCAACTTCGCCATCGCCATCGTCAGAGCATTATTCACATATCCACCCAGCTATTCCCACATGAGTATTTCGCGCGTTTATCCGGCGACGTAACCGCCAAATCATATTGCTGAGCTGCTGCCGTTGCAAAAGTTACAACTTGTGCAACGATTCCGCGGGCCACGGTTTTCAATGGGTTGCGCGTTGCAAAAGTCCGTTGCATAACGATGGCATGATTTATGGCTATGCCCGCGTATCAACTGACGGCCAGACGCTCGACGCGCAGCGCGAGATGCTGACTTCCGCTGGGGCCAAAATGGTGTTCGCGGAAACCGCCAGCGGGGCAAAATCCGACCGTGCCGAACTGGCCAAGGTGCTGGCCCTTGTCGGCCAAGGGGATATCCTACTGGTGACGCGGCTGGACCGGCTGGCACGGTCCACCCTCAATTTGCTCAGCATCTTGGATGACCTGTCCCGCAAAGAGGTCATGTTCCGTTCGCTCACCGAGGGGTGGGCCGATACGACTACTCCTCATGGTCGCCTGACCGTGACCATCGTGGGCGGCGTGGCGGAGTTCGAGCGCGAATTGATACGCGCCAGAACCGGCGAGGGGCGGGCCCGTGCCAAAGCACGCGGCCAGAGCCTGGGCAGGCGTCCCACCCTCACCCGGCATCAACAGGAAGAAGTCCAGCGCCGGAAGCTGGCCGGTGAGTCCGTGCGGGAAATCGCCCGCAGCTACAATGTGAGCGCCAGCACCATCTCGCGGGTCTCCATATAGTTGATAATACGAGCGGTCGTGGCGGCACATTTCAAATTGCAATGTGTGGGCTGCCGTTCACCCAATGTTGTCTTCTGCTTGGGAAGGTGCGTTCATTTTGAATTAGGGGGGCACTATGGCCAAGGCATTCACAAAGAACCTACCAGCCAAACTCGTTGATGCCATCATCTACGCCCGTCGTCACCGGGCAAAGATCATTCAGCCTGTCGGCAATGACGTTATTCCGCAGTATCATGCGCTGTTTGACCGCGTTTACGCCGCGCATGCGACCGAGAAATTCGCAGGAAAGAGCGTCGATCAAATCACGACAGCCGATTGGCGGGTGCTGTTCTACTACAAGCTGACCACCCGACATCACTTCGACATGGAAGCGACCCTAGAGAAAATCGCCCACGCTCGCGAATACGCCAGCAAAACCCCTGAGGCCAAATTGGAGGACGGCTGGCGCGTTTCAGACGAGCAGCGGCAAGCTGACCGTCAGCGCGCGCTTGATGACATGCGCGCCGACATGCTCACCTGGTCCGACGAAGAGCTTCAGGACTTTGCTGGGCTGAGTGAAGAGACGGCGCAGTTCGTTCGTAGCATCAAGCCCCAGCATAGGAACGCTATTGTCGAGGACTTCCACGCCAAAGAGCCAAGCCTGCTGTCACCGGAGGCACCCTTCGATCGCCCCTATGACCTTTCTTTTCGCCGTCGCAAGCCACTGAAAATGGAGGGCATGCGCCAGCATTACAACGCCGGGACAGGGAAGAAGAAGGGTCCGATGGACGTTCCCCGCATGGCTGCGAGGAACCTGCAATCGGAAATCGCCAAGCTTTCACCGCAGAGCAAGCTCGATCTCTTTACCCACTACGGCGCGGATGAATTTGATCAGAGGCATGGTCGGACCAGCAATCGCAACCGCAACAAACTGCTTACGGCCTGCATCATCGCCGCCGACGGCAGCCAGTTTGGCGATCGATACATGTGCAGTCCGGCCTTCGTCCAGCGCGCGATGGCAATTTTATAGCCGCGAGTTCACCTTCCAAGGTGCTGTAATATAACGACTTTCCCTCCTTCCGATCTAATCGAGAGATTCTCCCAAATCCTTATGCTTCTGGACATCAACACTGACCAGGAGCAAAACATTGACGACCAAACTTCAACATCACACCGCTCAGAACGACGTTCTCAGCGAGCACCACGCCGAGTTCAGCAACGCCTATGAGGCGCAGCTGCGCACCGATGGCCTGGCCATCGGCGAACAGGCAGAATCCGACGAGGCACTGGACGCTTATCGTCAGACCCTCAAGGCCACTGACGAACAAGTCCAAACCGCGCTGATCTCTCGCGATCGCCGCCACGATCTAATCTTGACGGCCAGTTTTGTTTGCTGGGTTCAGACTGCTGAACAGTCGCCCGGTTATATCGATGGCCTTCTTGGAGAGAGCGATGTGAAAATTGCGCCCAATGCGAGTTCGGCAAAGCGTGCCAAAATGAGCGCCCTTATTCGGCTCGCAACCGGCCAAGTTGCAGCACGTGCCGACATTAACACCCGTATTTCTCGCCTATCCAAGACCGCAGTCGGTCTGGTCATGGAATGTGAAAGCCGTGGCATTGCGGTTCACCTGGGCAATGTCGTCGATGTGATCGACACCGCTCTGGAGCACAACAGGTCCTATTTCCAAAAGCTCGTCGATGCGCATGAGGCAAGCTCGGCCACGAAAGTCGATGTCCAATCCACGTCCCCAAGCTCCCCCGCATCGGAGGCGGCGCCCCCCAATGGGCAACCGCACACCCCGCCGAAGCCCGAGCTAGGTAACAATAATGGGAACGCCTCAGAGGAGGCCAGTGCGGCACCCTCGGCCCCATTGAGGCTGCTCCCCACACCTAGCACCGCGTCTCAGGTGCTTCCTGCAGTGATCGGCAAGCTTCCCAACGACGCAGGGCTCGACCAGGACTACTTCATCATGCTTGGCCACGTTCGCGGCGACACCATCGTGGTGCGCGGTCCCATCGTCTCGACCCAGGCCGACGAAGTTCTTCGTGCGCTGGAAAAAGCCTACCAGACCGCTGCTTAGGACGGGAGGAATCCATCATGAAAAACCCTCTCGCCCATACCGGCGCTGCCTATCGTCCTGCGATGCAGGACTGGACGGCCCGTGTCATCGGTGACGGTACCGCCCCGTTGCGAACCGACGGCAAGCTCAGCAGTGCGGATTTGCACCTGCTGAGCGGGAAAGGCCTTGCTCATGTTACCCATTTCCTACAGGCGGCGCCCGATGGAGTTGAAGGCAGCGAGCGATCAATGGTCGCGACCCGCGATCCCGCAACCACCAATGGAATGGCCGACAGCGGCGGCTATCAGGCATCGACGGGCGTGCTCAAGCTCACCGAACGGCGGCAGCACGAAATGTTCAGGTTTTCCGAAGCCATGGACAGTGCTGCTATCCTCGACGGCCCCACCTCGTCGATCACCAACCCTAAGAGTAAGCTGCGCTCCCTAGCCGACTGCATGAGGTTCACCGAGTTCAATGCCCTTTACGCCATCCAGCACCGCGTCCCGGGCAAAGCCAAGCTCCTCAATGTCAGTCAGGGCCGTTCCCGAAAGGAATCCGAAGAGTGGCTGAGCGCTGTTTCCAAGTTTAGCGATCCGAAACTCTACGGCGAGCGCGCTCTGGACGGGTGGGCTATCGCCGGAGCGGCACGGCTGCATTTCTCGATCCAGTTGCGCAATCTGATTGCGCTTCGGGAAACTGGCTTGCTTAGGAATGGAGCCCCCATCCACGTGCTGGGCACCGGGCATCCCGAAGTGGCCTGTGCGCTCAGTGCCGTGCAATCGGGGCTTCGAAAAACGATCGGCGGGGACATTCACGTCTCCTTCGACAGCGCCACGCCATTCATCATGGCCGGAAAATACAAGAAGGCGCTGGGCGTGCCCAGTCTCAATCGCAAAGGTTTGCAGATGACCATCGCTCAGATGCCGCATGGCGACATTTACTTTGGCAGCGATCACCCCTGGCCCGTCTCCAGCCCCTTCGCGAACCGGCTCGACCTTGGCGACCTAAATGTGCGGAAGGGCGATCCCAAGTCGGCTTGGGACACGCTCTCGCACGTGCTCGTCGCCGTGCACAATGTCTGGGTGATGTGCCGGGCGATCGCATTGGTCAATCACCAGCTTAGCCTCCCCTCGCCCAACCGCAATCTGTGGTTGCCGCCCCGGATCGTCGAGTTGGCCGAAATCATCCAAGAAATCCTCGTGCGCGAGAACTCGCACACGATGATCGACGAGCATCAACTCCTTTTGGACATGCTCCGGCATAAGAGCCGGAACACAAAGCTGCTCGAAGACTACGGCGACGCTAACCGCTAAGCGCCGCCGCACCCTCCGCCGCTGATCAGCGGCTCTCCCAAAACCTCTGCGCCGTTTCAATCTGCTGTTTCAGCGGACGGGATCGGTGCGTCTCAAAAAGGAAAACTCAAATGACCACGATCACCACCTCCGCCGGCATTCGTTCCCCCAAGCGCCTTCCCGTTTGGACCTTTGGGTATTTCGGCACGATTGTTTTCGCCAACATGATGTTGCTGTGGTTCGAGCCGCTGTTTATCGCGGGGTCGGCCATTCCACCGGCAATCTTCGCCTCGGGCTTCGTGTTTGTTCTGCGCGACTTTGCCCAGCGGGAAATTGGCCATTTCGTGCTGATCGCCATTGTGGCTGCGGCCGCCACCACCTTCGGGCTCGCCGGCCCAGAGGTTGCCATTCCCAGTTCCTCGGCCTTCCTCATTGCCGAGCTGGCCGACTGGGTCATCTACTCGGTGACCAAGCGCCCGATGTCGCAGCGTGTCGTGATCTCCTCGCTCATCAGCGTTCCCATGGATACGGCCGTGTTCTATGCCCTGCTCGACATCCTCGATCCGCTTTCGCTGATCCTGGGCATCGTCATCAAGCTAATCGGCACGCTGGTCTTCTGGGTCGGTCTGAAGTGGGTCGAAGCCAAGCAAGAGGAAATGGAATGACCATTTTTATCATCGGCCTCGAACAGCACGAACAGCGTTACACGAGCGAATGGGCGACCAGTTTACCCGACCTCGTGAAGACAGTCCTCAACGATGCTGGCTCAACCGAAAATCTCCGTGTGGTGGAAGGCCACCACACGGTTCAAACCACCACTGAAGGCGCGTTCCTGAACTTTGCCGAGACTAACATCTTCAAAGCGGCGCAGATCAGCCAAACCGCCGCGCTATTCGCTCAGGGACAGGTTGAGCCCGGCGATAGGTTCCTGTTCACCGACGCGTGGCACCCTGGCGTGATCACTACGCGTTATATGAGCGATTTGCTCGGGGTGCCGGTTAAGCTCTTAGGCCTCTGGCATGCCGGTTCCTATGATCGGCACGACTTCCTCGGACGCATTCCCGACACCACATGGGCGCGGCACTTCGAACGCTCCCTGTTCCACGCGCTCGACGTCAATTGCTTCGCCACCCAGTTCCATATCGACCTGTTCAAGCTGGAATTGGGCGTCAGCGACGATAGCCGCATAGTGCGGACGGGATGGCCGATGGAATACCTTGAAACCACACTCGCGCCCTATCGGAAGATGTCCAAGCGCAATCTGGTGCTGTTCCCGCATCGGATCGCCCCGGAAAAGCAGGTCGAGATTTTCCGTGATCTGGCCAGGTCGTTCCCCGACTACGAGTTCCGGGTTTGCCAGGACACCCGACTTCCCAAGCCCGAATACCACCAGCTGCTGGGCGAGGCCCAAATGGTTTTTTCGGCCAGCCTGCAGGAAACCCTCGGAATTGGGCTCTATGAGGGTCTCCTGTGCGGGGCGGTGCCGTTTGCCCCCAACCGGCTCTCCTACAGCGAAATGTATCCTGACGAGTGTCTCTACCCAAGCGAATGGACCGAAAGTTGGGACAGCTACGTCGAGCATAAACCGCTGCTGGAGAAGGCTCTTCGTCAAGCTCTCGACAGCGCACCGAAAGCTTCAGCGGCAGTGATCGGTGACAAATACTTCAACGCGGATAACTTGGTGGCGCATCTGATTTAACCAACCCGAACAGGCATGCATCGCTCCGGCGATGCATGTTCTGAGCGACCAGTCTGGCTATTCGGTTGTCGCATTAGGGGTGGTTTTCTGCCAGTCCGCTTCTCGGCGCGAAGCCGGCGAAGCGACCCTTCATCTTGTCAAAGGGTTTTGGCGGAATCGCGCTCCAATGTCCGATGTCGGTTTCGCCGGCGGCGTTTCGAATGCTGCGACTACTGCAATTGCCCCGAAGGCAGAGGTCGCATGTTCGAACCACATAATGTGCGCCAGCTTTTCCGCCATTCTTAACCTATCTGCCCGCCAAGGCGGCCAGCGGGTAGGACATGGGTCCGGCACTGGCGACATTATTTATTGAATCTGTCGCGACGATTTGCGGTGAAACCGATGAATCACTGTATTGAGAGCATTAGCCGAAAGCGCTAGCGTCAGTTTGGAAGGGGGGCCGAATGGAACTCAGATCATTTCGCATAAAAAACTTCCGCTCAATTAATGACAGTGGCGAAATTGACGTTTCGCGCATCACCGCACTGTTGGGCCGCAACGAAAGCGGAAAGTCCAACATCCTTAGGGCGCTACATAGCTTGAACCCTGCGGATGGATTTGAAGCACTTAGCCCGATTAAAGACTTTCCTCGCCATCGCAAACTTTCGGAATGTCGCGATTGGACTCCCGTAGTCGATTCCACTTGGAAACTGACCAAATTTGAACAGCAAAGAATCGCAGAGATTTGGCCCGCCGCCGAAGGCGTTACCGAAGTTAGCATTGGTCGCCGCTACGATGAAGTGCGAACAGTGGGCATCGCCGCGTCGGCACCGGAATTTGATTTAGCCGCCGTCAAATCCGACGCCCGAAAAATCGACGCTGCCGTGAAAGCCAAGGCGGCAAAACTAACCGACGACGCGAAAGCCAAATTGGAAAAAGCGACAGATGCGTTTGTGAGCGCAATAGGCGTTGGACAGAGTGCTGCGAAATGGGCTGAAACTGCGAAGCCTGCCTTGGCCGCACTTCGACAAGCACTTGCAGTAGCAGACACGGAATTGACTGACGCACAAGATCAAAAGGTAGTTGCGTTGGAGGAAATGGCGGAAGCAATTCCGCAGAACGAGGAAGCCCATAAAAAGGCGCGGCATTGGGTTATCGAACGTTTGCCGGTGTTCATGTATCTCGAGGATTACCCTGAAATTAAGGGCCATCAAGACATTGCAAAGTTTCTGCAACGAAAGGATGAAGGCAAGCCAACGGCAGCGGATGCCAACTTTGAAAAACTATGCAAGGTCGCGGGGTTAAGTCCCGACCAGCTTCAAAAACTTCTTCAAAACAACGACCAAGAAACACGTGGACAGTTAGCCAACCGTGCCGGTGCCGTCGTAACGACCGCCATTCGCAAGCGGTGGAAAGACCGTGAATTGAAGGTGCGCTTCAATCTTGATGCGAACCATTTCGACACGCTGATATCCGACCCCAACAGCGTATATGACGTTGAAGTGAACCTTGATGAGCGAAGCCGGGGCTTCCAATGGTTCTTCGCTTTCTACATCGTATTCGCGGCAGATACCGAGGATGGCGAAGCCGAAGGCGCGATTTTGCTCTTGGACGAACCGGGCCTTTATCTTCACGCGCGGTCGCAAGGCGATTTGCTTCGCCACCTTGAAGACGATTTCAGCAACCAGATCGTCTTTACGACGCATTCGCCGTTCATGGTCCCAACGCACCGATTGGATTGGGTTCGAACGGTCAATATTGCGGAAGAAGAGGGCACGACCGTTTCCAACGACCCGAATGGTGACGCTCGCACTCTTTTCCCGCTGCAAGCTGCGCTTGGATATGACCTTGCTCAAAGCCTGTTCATTGGGCCGAACAACTTGGTGGTTGAGGGCGTCACTGACTTTTGGATTTTGTCGGCGGTGTCGGCGCATCTCAACGACCAAGGCAAGGTCGGTCTTGACGAACGTCTGACCATCACGCCCGCCGGGGGTGCGCAAAAGGTCCACTACATGGTGGCGCTGCTAACGTCGGAACAACTGAAGGTGCTTGTGCTGTTCGATGATGAAAAGGACGCCAAGGCAACCCGCGATGATTTAGTAAAGGGCAAGCTTGTCCGGTCGGATAACGTCGTGTTCGCTACCGAAGCTTTTGAAACACCGCCCGGCGAAGCCGACATTGAGGACATACTGGACCCGGCGATCTATGAAGCCCTTATACGCGAAGCCTATGCGAAGGAACTGAAGGGTAAGAAGCTAGAACTGAATGCCCACATTCCCCGGATAGCACGTCGTTTTGAAGCGGCTTTCGACGAATTGTCGGTTGGCTTCCACAAGACGCGCCCCACAAAACTGTTCTTGCAAAAGATCGCGACGGACCCGGCGTCGGTGCTGTCAGCGAAAAGCGAAGGCCAATTCGAACGTCTGTTTAGGGCCATCAATTCCGCGCTTGAAAAGCATCTATCGCGGTGATTTTTCGGGAGGTGACCCTCCCTATTTCTTGTCCAACCTTGCGGCAGGGCCGAGCGAATGGCAAATTTCGGGTGACGACTGCAGCGCTCCGAATGGTCGAACTGGGGGCGGAAGCTGAGCAAGTTCCGTCGATCGCCGGAAGTCTTGCTCTGACACGCTCTTTCCCTAGCGCTATTAGCCCATCAAGAGCGGGGTTTTAGTCAGCCAGCTACCCCATATGCGGACAAGCTATGCGGGTTTCCTAGCGCCTTGATTTCCAAGGAAGAAAAACTCGAATTCCGCGTTCTTTTGGCTATTGGTGCCTCGGCTCATGTCTTCGTCGTCGCGCGGAACCCTCTCCCTCAATTTCTCACGCCTACGGCGTCTCTCCATTGGCTGAAGGCCAATGACACGTGCCAGTGAGCTTCAGCGAACTGGTGCGTGAAGACCTCCGGCTCGTTGGCACGGCCAACAGCCGAGGGCGAAAGCCAATGCGAGAGCGCCTTTTGGCAAGCGGGTTCTGAGTGAGCTAGCGAGCGAAGAAACGCGCCGCCAATGGCGCTGTCGCTCGCCTGATGTTCTTTGGAGGAGATGCCTTAGGGAGGAAATATCTATCTATAGATAGATAGTTCTTTCTTAAGCCATTTCTTCCGAAGAAGATCAGTAGATCATATAATAATTATTCTTTCTTACATGAATAGTGACGCCACGAAGTCGCGCCTGCTAAATTTAGACATAGCCAATAAAAACAAGGAGAAAAATATGGCTGCGTCACTACCTGTAGGTATTATCACATGGCTCTGGGGCCAATACAGCCGAGCTAAGGCTTATCAAACGGATCAGGGGATCACGTTTAACCTCACCTTCCTGGAATACCAGGCGCTCTGGAAAAAGGATCAGCTAGAAAAACTGATCTACTGGCATAAGCACAACCGCCTTGTGTCGGCGATGAAGCACAGGGACAGAGGGTTTGTTCTGTCGTGGCGATCGAAGGCCGACAGAAAGGCTGGCGTCATGGACAAAACGACGGCTCGCATTCTGACACGTGAAAAGAGCCGTCAGCGCTTCTATCTCCAACCGGGAGAAACCCATAGCGAGGATGCTAAGAAGCGAATTGGAGATGCCCAGCGGGGGCGGAAGCGATCCGCAGAACACAAGGCTGCTATCAGCAAAGCTCGCAAAGGTAAAAAGCAAACGCAGGACCACATTGATGCTCGCGTAGCGGCAACAAAAGCCACCAAACAACGCAAGCTAGGTGTGGTCCTGACGCCCTAACCCGATCAACCTTGTGGACATCGCTGGGGGACATTGCAAATTGCAATGTCCCCTTTGCTATTGCGAAGCCTGGCTGGACGTCCCGATCTTGCGCAGCAGAATGCCGGCTGCCCTGTTCGGCTTTTGTGGCAGACCATTTGTGAGCTGGTGAAGGCGAGCGGCTAAATACCACTACAGCAGCCATCCAAGAGCTGCTGCCCAGAATCCAACAACAGGACGAACGCGCGTGACACAAGGCATTGAATTTCTGGAAAATACCTACCAGCAACTCCACGAGGCCGGAATAATCCGGTCCAAGGGCGAATTTTCGCAGCGGCTGCTCGGAAAATCCCCAAGTTACCTCACATCAATGCGCAGCAAGCAGCGCGTGATTTCGTGCGAGGTCATCGTGGGAATGGTTGATGCGATCTATGCTGAAATCAAAGGCTACGAGGGCAGTGAGACAAACGCGGTATCAGCGCTTCGTCGGGCGTTGGCGCAGGCCAACCTTTATCTCGTAGAGCAGGCCGCAGTCGGTTCGCAGACTGCACAGCCCGAGAAATCGCCTAAGATGCCAACCAGTGCTACCGACCCTTTTGATCTTATGGCCGCCATTCGCTGGCTGGCTGGACGAGATGTTGGCAGCGCCTAGTCTACGAATTGGCGCGCCGCCCAGCCTTCAGTGGCTTGGGCGCTTTGTCATCGGGATCAGGCTCGACGAACATCTCGCCGATATGCACGCCCAGTGCTTCGGAGACTTTTTCGAGAACGCCAATCGATGGGTTTTCCATCTTGCGCTCAAGGCGGCTGACATAGGTGCGATCAACCCCAGCAGCATTGGCAAGATGCTCCTGTGATAGCCCAGCAGCCACTCGTAAGCGCCGCATATTCCAAGCTACCAGTTCCCGTGCATTCATGGGCGCACAATCACCATAAAGCGCCACATTAATCCACGGACACTACGCCTACAATTGCGCAGTAGACCGCCTAATCAAATAGATCGCGGTGCTTGATCTGCAGCACCGTAACGATGCGATCCAGCGTGTCGACGTCGATATCCGCCTGCCCCGTTTCCCAGAGCCTCACCTGATCGGTGGTGGTGTCCAGTTCGTGGGCCAATTTGTCCCGCGAAACGCCCTTGCGTTCCCGAACCCTCCGAATGTTTCGCCCCACGGCCAGCACTGCATTGGTCATTTTATCTCTCGCGCACATTGCGCATGCGAGGATTATACGCACGGATTAATGGCTTCTTAATATGATGCTTTTACGCCTCATAGAGTTCCGGGGACAGAATTTGCCTCGGCCATTCCAGAAGGAAGTCACATGTCTGAGATCTCGCTTTCCAAAGCAGTTCGTTCGAACCTGCTTTCCCTCCAAAATACCGCTGAGCTGATGGGCAAGACGCAAGAGCGTCTGTCGTCGGGCAAGCGGGTGAATTCGGCGCTCGACAATCCAACGAATTTCTTCACCGCCGCGTCCCTGAATGCGCGGGCCGGTGATCTCAACAACCTCATGGACAGCATGTCGAACGGCATCAAAACCATTGAGGAGGCCGATAACGGCATCAAGGCGATCACCAAGCTTGTCGAGAGCGCACAGTCCACTGTGCGTCAGGCGCTCGGTGATGCTGCCACCGAAACCAAGCCACAGCTCAACAAGACCTTGGCGACCGCTGGCGAAAGCGATGCCACCGGCAAGTCCGTTCGCGAAACCGCACTGGACAAAACCATTGCAGGCACCGCCGCACCGTCGGCATCGGGTTCAGACGGTATTGCTGGGCTGATGGGTGCAACCACCGATGGAACCGCTGCTGCTGTTCGCCTCAGCGTCGGAGACACAAGCCACACCTTTGAAGTTGATGGCGATACGACCGTGCGGGACTTCGTTGCGTCGATCAACGCTTCAGGATTGGCAACGGCCTCGGTTGATGACGCGGGCAAACTGCTGATTTCGGCCAACGACAGCAAGACGCTCAAGCTCGAAGCCACAACCGACAACAGCACGCCCGCGACAGCCACATTCTCGGCTATGAGCGTCAACACTGGCAATGACGGCACCACGGCCCTCACCGCCGCTGGCGTTGCATCCGATGGTGTGTCCAGCGAGGTGCGCACCAAGCTGGTGTCCCAGTTCAACGAAATCCGCGATCAGATCGGCAAGCTGGCACAGGACGCTTCGTTTAACGGCATCAACTTGCTGAATGGCGACAAACTCAAAGTAGCCTTCAACGAAAAATCCGGCGATGCGGCTGCTTCGCTCAATATCGAGGGCAGCAAGCTCGATGCCGAAAGTCTCGGCATCCTCGCGGGTGGGGCACAGGCAACAGAGATCGACTTCCAAAGCGATGGCGACTTGGAAAATGCTGCCGACAGTCTGGGCAAGGCACTCGTCTCACTGCGATCCATCGCTTCGAACCTGGGGTCCAATCTCTCCATCGTGCAGACCCGGCAGGACTTCACCAAGTCCACCATCAACACGCTGCAAACGGGCGCTGCCAACTTGACCCTCGCCGATACCAACGAGGAAGCCGCCAACATGTTGGCGCTGCAAACCCGTCAGCAACTCTCGTCCTCGGCGCTGTCGATGGCCTCACAGGCTGATCAGGCCGTGTTGCGGTTATTCTAGTCACCTGGGGGTGGCGCTTCGGCGTCACCTCATCTTCTGAGAAGAACCCACCTTGCTCAAACTGGCCATCAAGCCCGGCGAAAAAATTTATATCGGCAGGTCCACCCTGCTGATCCGGGCCGACACCACTGTCACGGTCTATATTAATGGCGACCAGCCTGTTCTCAAGGACCGGGAGGCCATCGATCCCAAAACCGCGGTCACGCCGGTCGATCAACTACACGCGCTTTTGCAGGAAATGTATCTGCATGGGCAAGCGACCCACCACATGGTGCGCTATCGCGAGCTGACCCAGGAGGTTGCGGTTCAGTCGTCCGAGTGCGCAAACTTGGTGAAGACAATTGAGCGCTGGCTGATCGAGGACAATCACTACATGGCCATCCGAGCCGCCGCGCGCTTTGCGCACAAGCAACGCCAAGCTCGTTCAATGCACGTCGTTGCGGAAGAGATCGACCAGGGCGATCTGTAAGGCGATCGCAAGCTCATCGATGTCTTGTAGCGATAGATCGATTTTCTCGGCCCGTTCCACCTGCTCGATCTTGATCACGCACCAATCCATACGCTCGGCCAACTCGCTTGCGCTGATGCGGCGGATTTCTCGCCAACGCCAAACATTGCGGGCCAGCATCCTCTGGCCCTCAGTCATCCTCGGTCTCAATCCAGTATCCCGTTTCCGTGTCGCTGCTGCGATAATGCCGCCAGGGCACCTTGGGCAAGAACTCAATGAAAGCGGGGTTTTTTGGGGAAATAGATCAGCAGAACCAAGGCGTTAGGAAGGCGTTTTGCGCGTTCGGGCACTTTGGGTAAGGCCAGAGAGCTATAGCCGTTGGCTATAGCTCTCTGGGTGCCACACGCGCATTGCGCGTGTGGCGGCAATGGTGTGGAAAGCTGAATGGCGGCTTTGGCTCTCGCGGTGCGTTCCGGACTATGATGTTGGTCTTGAATTCGCGACGCGGTTTCCAGACCTCGGAGCAATGCTTAATGTCGGACGACCTCTATGCCGCTGGGTGCAATTGAAAAAAGGAGCCGCCCATGAGTGAGCAGACGTCTATCATCCATGACCTTGGCGTTGCCGTTCGTTTCGATGCCGGCATCGAGCTGACCCGACGCGTCTCCTTCCTTAAGGACTACCTGCTGGCGACAGGGCTGCGCACCTATGTGCTGGGCATCAGCGGCGGCATCGACTCCACAACGGCCGCCATGCTGGCGCAGCGGGCCGTCCGCGAGCTGCGTGACACCGGCCATCAGGCGAGTTTTGTAGCCGTGCGGCTGCCTTACGGTCAGCAGGCCGATGAAGCGGACGCTCAGGCGGCCCTCGACGCCATCGGACCCGACCAGCTCTTTACAATCAACATCAAGCCTGCGGCCGCCGCCATGCTGGCGCAGGTGAAGGCGGCAGGCCTTACCTTCTCGGATGCGGCGCAGGAGGATTTCATCCTGGGCAACATCAAGGCGCGGCAGCGCATGATTGCGCAGTATGCCCTGGCCGGCGCCATGGCGGGCATCGTCATCGGCACCGACCATGCGGCGGAAGCTGTCATGGGGTTTTTCACCAAGTTCGGTGACGGCGCGGCGGATATCCTGCCACTCGCCGGGCTCAATAAACGGCGGGTCCGCGCCGTAGCTGCCGCCCTCGGCGTGCCGGAACGACTGGTGCTCAAGGTGCCGACAGCCGACCTGGAAAACAACGCCCCATTGCGGCCGGATGAGGACGCCTACGGCGTCACCTATGACCAGATCGACGACTTCCTGGAAGGCAAGCTCATCGATGCCGCCGCGCAGGCACGTATCATTGGGCAGTACCGCGCAACCGTCCACAAGCGGGCGCTGCCGCTCGCCGCAAACGTGGCCTAGTACAGCTTTTCAGCCGACAAAGTCTCAATCACCCGACAGTCTGCGACCGCGCCCTGCCGGCAGGCGATCACCATCTGGGTGAGTTCGTCCTTGAGGCGCAGCAGGCTGGCTATTTTTGCCTCCACGCTGGCCAGCTCGTCCTGCGCCATACGGCTCGCGTCAATGCACGAGGCCTCCGGCTTCTCCTGCAGCGTGCGCACGGCCGGCAGGTCGAAACAAGCTAACGGTCCGGATGATCCACATTGTAACCTGGCGGTACGATATCATCATCGCTCATCTCCGGCCGATCGCCATCACAGCTTGAATGTCTTTGTCCGCGATCTTGAGAACGTCGAGGCCCTGTCGCTGTCGGATTTCGGCCGCTGCACGAAATTCAGGTGGAAGATGCTTGAACGCAGCAGACGAAACATAAAAGTATTCGTCATCTTC
Organism: Pelagibacterium sp.; assembly: GCF_965249125.1. Lineage (GTDB taxonomy): Bacteria > Pseudomonadota > Alphaproteobacteria > Rhizobiales > Devosiaceae > Pelagibacterium. Next base: position 544,466 of record NZ_OZ252217.1, on the reverse strand, counting down.
CCAAATCAACGGTTTTGCGTTCTGCATTGATGGACAGCCCAATACGCTTTGCTTGGGAACGATTGTCTACAAGGACGCGCTCTCGAACAAGACATATTGCGGGGGCCACGGACGAAAGGTGAGCGCCCTGGGGGCGCTTTCGTCCGTGGATGGAAAAGGGAGCGCGAGGGAAGGAGCTTTGGGGCTTCCCTCGTATTAGGTGCGCCCGCTCGATGGGGCGCGGCCGATATGTAGCCTGCCTGCTAACCTCGGCCGGTGCGCTGGAGGCGTTTGGCTTTCAGCGCTTCGATCATGACCGCCTGAACTTGCTTCGTGAATGGGGCACTGAATTGCCCGATGCGGTTGCCAGACTCGAAATAGAAGCTGCGGGCGGGGATATCCTCGTTTGCCTCGTCGGCAACGATCCACAGACGCATATGAGCATCGAGGCCCGCGCGGCGCTTCTCGATTTCGGGAACTTCGATCGCGTAGCGGTCGGATTGCGGGACGCTGGTTATCGGCACCATGAGCAAGACCATCTCGTCTATCCGGTTGCGCACCAGCAGCGCCAGGACGACGGGCCGCTCCTTGCGACCCTCGGTTTCGCCGCTGGCCGCTTCCCGGCTCCACAGGAAGGGATAGCGCCACACATCGCCTAGGCGCGGGGCCAGATCAGTCATTGTCGATGCTGTTTTGCAGGTCCGCGATCAGCTTGTCGGCCTCGCGGTCATCGAGATCGTCGAGGCGAAACGCGCGCCTCGTATCCTGCCCGTGGGTCAGGCTCTCGTAGCGTTCCATCGACATGATGACGTAGCGCGGCTTGCGGTGCTTGGTGATCGCAACCGGCGAGATGGTCGCGGCTTCGAACAGGTCGCCCGTTTTCCGGGTCAGATCGGCAGCGGCAAATTCTTTCATGGTCCGAGCCTCGTTGGGATGTATCCAGAATATACAGAATTTACGATTATTCTGCAAACCGAAAGTGGGGGGAAGGAAGCTCGAGGGAAGGAGCCCTGGGCTTCCCTCGTCGTCGTCGCAGCCGCTCGATGCGGCTGGGGCGGCGCGGAGGCTCTTGCGGCTGGGGCCACCCGAACGGACGGCCCCATAGCCGACGTCGTGTAGTCCATCAGGCAAGAACTGCTTTCCACACCATAGCCATTGGGCGACATACAATCGTCGCGTGACCGGGAGGCCGGATTTTATTTTTGCGGGGGAGAGAGGGCAGAGCGTTTGTTCCCTCAAAAGGGAAGAGCTGGCCGCGTGAGCGGCCGCCGTAAGATCACGAGCTGTTCGAGGCTTGGGGGGCTATCGTTTGAAATCAGGCGCACTGCATCGGATAACGCAGCATGAAAAGGATAACCGCGGCAGTCACGGCAGCCATTCAAGGATGCGGTCGAGCATACTTGGCTCCGGCGGGTGAGCGTTCGTCAGACCGTTTATGTAAAGGATCATATTGATCCGTTCGAAGTCCGCCCCGTGGAAGATAGCGGCATGGCGGGTTCCGCGGGCGATGATGTGAACCATTGGAGCGCTTTGATTGCGGCGCGACAACTCGCCGAGTTCGGCAATTAATTCGGTAGTGGTATCACGGCCTCCACCTGTTAAACGGAGCCAATTTGTGCCGTTCCACCCGTCGACAGCGGGCGCTTCGGATGAAGCGACGGTAAGGAAAGTGACCATCTCACGCATCGGCGTGATGTTGATGGATTTCTGGACCTCGACCAGAAGGGCCTGCTGTTCGATGCAAGGGCTACCACACTCATCGGGAAAGAAGCTCAGGACGATGATGCTGTCCGCTAGGTCGCGTAGGTCGAATTCGACACCATTGGCGCTCATCAACTCGATGGCGGGCAGACGTTGGCCGGCGATCTCGAAAGCCGGCTCCTTTTCGCCCATCGTCTCGTTAAGCCGTTCGCCGGGATGATTGGCAAGGGCAGGTGTGGCCATACTTAGTATCGCAAGAAGGAGAAGCGTCCTCATTTGCTGCCCTCATCCAGGCGGCTCGCAGCCACTCCGAGAACCGGAACATTGACAGTGACTTCGCCGGCGGCCTCAAAATGGAGCGTGAGTGGAAAGGTCGTGCCCTCAACGAGCTTCTCCGAAAGGCCCATCAGCATCAGATGCATGCCCCCTGGCTGGACCTATTCGCCCTCAACCTATTTGCAGCGCCTGCCGATCATCGCGCTCGGCGCCATTGGGTTCGTTATTTCCCGGGTGCTTGCCGCCTATCAGCTGGGCCATATCGATGGCGTCTGGGAACCGTTCTTTTCCGGCGATGCGGTCCGGAATGGCACCGAGTATATTATCACTTCGGACGTTTCCAAAGCCTGGCCAATTGCGGATGGTGGTCTGGGCGCCACCACTTACATGTTTGAGGTGTTGATGGGCGTCATGGGAGGCCGCGCCCGCTGGCGTACGATGCCATGGATGGTCCTCCTGTTCGGCATTGTCGTCGTGCCGCTCGGTGTCATATCGATCTACTTCATCATCATTCAGCCGATCGTTATCGGCACTTATTGCACGCTGTGCCTGCTGGCTGCGCTCGCGATGCTGATCATGATTCCATATTCGCTCGATGAACTCGTGGCGATGGGGCAGTTCCTGGTCCTAAACAAGCGGCGCGGACGACCGTTCTGGCGATCTTTCTTCAAGGGCGACGCGCTGCCCGGCAGCGGCGAGGACAAGCAGTCCGGCTTCGATTCCGATCTCGGGGGCACCATCAAGTCGGCGACCCGTGGGGTGACTGTACCGTGGACGCTCGTTGGAAGCGCTGCCGTTGGCCTTTGGCTTATGTTCAGCCGTCTAGCGTTCGGTACCGAGCCACCGATGGCGGACAGCGATCATCTGGTCGGCGCGCTCATTGTCACCGTTGCCGTGATGGCTATGGCGGAAGTCGCGCGGCCCTTGCGCTTCATCAACGTAGCCTTTGGGCTGTGGCTGATTGCGTCGCCTTGGCTGCTTATCGGCGCGGCGCCGCTCGCTTCGGGGGCAAGCGTTATCACCGGCATTCTCCTGATCGGCCTTAGCCTGCCGCGCGGTCCCCGTAGTAAGGAGCATTATGGGAGCTGGGACCGCTATGTCGTGTGAGCCGTGAGAATCCGCGGCTTGTCGCGACATGGCAATCATCAGCCCGGCGCCCGGCTGAGCACGTCGATAATCGGGCAGTCGGCAGCCGTTCCGCCCTCACAGCGTGCGGCCGTATCGGCAAGCGTACGCTCCATGCGCCGAAGATCGGCAATCTTGAGCCGAATATGCTTCAGATGGGCCAGCGCCGCCTCCTGCACATCGCCGCAGGCGTAACTGCCTTCGACAAGTCCTAACAAATTGCGGATTTCGTCGAGGGTGAAGCCCAGCTCACGGCTGCGCCGGATGAACACCAGCCGTTTCCGGTGCGCGCTGGAATAAAGCCGGTGGCCGCCTTGGGTCCGGGGCGGCGATGGCAATAGCCCGACCCGTTCATAATAGCGGATCGTTTCGATATTGACGGCGGTTCGCTGTGACAGCTCCCCAATGCCGAACTCCCGGTTTTGAGCCAAAAATAACCTCTTGTATCTGTAGCCGCTACAGATTGTATCCTACAGCTTGAAGCCAACCGGATCGAGGGAAACTGGACGTGCTGCCAGCCCTCGCGGTCTTCACCGGGACTACGATTTACGCTCTTTAGAGAAAGCAACCGACGACATGGCGGATTTTAAGAGCACTCTCATCTGTCCGCGCTGTGGACACCAGGAAACCGAGATCATGCCTACGGACGCATGCCAGTTCTTCTATGACTGCAAAGGCTGCGGTACTGTCCTGCGCCCGCATGACGGCGATTGCTGCGTCTACTGCTCCTATGGATCCGCGCCGTGCCCGCCGATTCAGGAAGCTCGAAAACGCGGTTCATCCGGGAACTGCTGCGCCGCTTCAGGGGTTGGCGCATGATGACAGAGAAATTCGACCTGATCGTTATTGGCACCGGAACGGCCGCGCGCGTGGCGGCGATGCGCACCCACGCGGCGGGGCGTTCCGTCGCCGTGATCGACTACAAGCCCTTTGGCGGCACCTGCGCGCTCCGCGGCTGCGATCCGAAAAAGATGCTGGTCGGCGGGGCCGCCGCGATCGACCATGCCAGGCGCATGCAGGACAAGGGGATCGCCGGCATGCCGCTTATCGATTGGCCCGAGCTGATCGCCTTCAAGCGCAGCTTTACCGATCCCGTACCGGAAATGCACGAGGACAGTTACGCGGAAAAGGACATTGCCGCCTTCCACGGCCAGGCGCGATTTACCGGACCGAACAGCGTCGAGGTCGAGGGAACCGCGCTCGAAGGCGCCCACATCCTGATCGCCACGGGCGCAAAACCGGTGACGCTCGGAATCCCCGGCGAAAAACATTTGATCGACAATGAGGACTTTCTTGCCCTCGAATCCCTGCCGGAACGCATTGTCATGGTCGGCGGCGGCTATATCGCGGCCGAGTTCTCCAGTATCGCGGCGCGCGCCAACGCGAAAGTGACGGTGCTGCAACGCGGCGATCGGATGCTCACCCATTTTGAGCCGGAGCTGGTCGGCTGGCTGATGGAGAGTTTCGAGGCGGTCGGGATCGACGTGCGCACGGGCACGGAAGTGACGTCGATCGAGACGGCCGGAGACGGATATCGCATCACAGCTTCATCGGGCGGACAGAGCGTGACCATAGAGGCCGACTTGGTCATCCATGCCGCCGGGCGCGTCCCGAACCTCGACGGCCTCGATCTTGACGCCGCCGGGGTGGCGGTGAAGGATCGCCGCTTGCAGCTCAATAAGTATCTGCAAAGCGTCTCGAACTCGGCTGTTTATGCAGCCGGCGATGCCGCCCAGGTTGGCCCGCCGCTCACGCCAGTATCGAGTCACGACGCAAAATTGGTTGTCAGCAACATCCTTGAAGGCAACGGGCACAAGCCAGATTATCGTGGCGTCCCGCGCGTTGCGTTTACGCTTCCGCCGATCGCCGCCGTGGGCCTGAGCGAAGAAGAAGCGCAGCGGCAGGGGCTAAAATTCAGCATAAAGTCACAAAAGGCCTCGGACTGGTTCACCGCCCGGCAGACGGCCGAGCCGGTTTACGGGTTCAAGGTGATGGTCGAGGAAGGTACTGAACGGGTGCTCGGGGCGCATCTGGTCGGCCCGCACGCTGATGAAATCATCAACCTGTTCGCGCTCGCAATCCGGCACGAGCTGACTGCAACGGCGCTCAAGCAGACGATGTTCGCCTATCCGACCGGAGCCTCTGACATCGGTTACATGCTTTAGGAGCGCAGCGTTTAGCCTCGCCTTTGCGCGCGGCGCCCGGGAATAGGGTCCATCAAGGTGTAGAAGGCCAGCGGCGGCAACGTGACGACCTGTCCGTCAGGCCCTTCGAAACGGATCACGTCCGCGGCCCGATCCTGGACTTGCATGGCCGGGAACGGCGATCCGCGCCGGTGTGCTGCCGAGGAAGGTACGCCTCATGCGCGACCTGAAATCGGCGGGACCGCAAAATGGAGCGCTGCGCCAGCAATAACCCGCTTGGATCAGCTTGTGCCATAGTTCCCGCAGGTATCTACGGCGCACGCGGTCTCCGTCAGCAGCTCGTCGCTAAGCAAAAACAGATCATTCAGACGTTGATCGCTCAGGCGATAATGGACAAAACGGCCGCGCTGCTCGCCGGAGACGAGGCCGCATTCGCTGAGACACCGCAGATGGTTCGACGCGTTCGGCTGCGACAGACCCGTGATCGCGACGATCTCGCCGACAGACAACGGCCGCGTGCGCAAAGCATCAAGAATTGACAAGCGCGAGGCATCGGCCAATCCCCGGAATAGCTTCGTACGCAGAGCAAAGGTTGTATCCTTGATCCGCTCCAGCACTTCGACATTACTAGACATATCAGTCACGGATGATATATAGCCTCTCTCGAACAGGAAAGATAGCCATGACAATAACAGCATCAGCGCACGATGCCGAGACCGCACGCTACCGCGTCACCGGCATGGATTGCCCCTCCTGCGCGGCTAAGATCGAGAAGGCAGTGCGCTCGGTTGGGGTGGACGAGGTAAAGGTTTCGACTGCCACGCAGATCATGACGTTGCACGTAAGCGACCCAGCGGCCCGCCTCCCGGAGGTCGAGCGCGCTGTCAGCGGCATCGGATACCGGCTTGACCGTCTGGATGCGCCCGAAACCGACACCGAGGGCGACATTGACGATCTGCCCAAGGACCTATCGCACATTACACCGGCCTACAAACGCGCGTTGTGGATCGTGGTCGTACTCAATGTCGGCTACGGAATCATCGAGATGTTCGGTGGCTTTATTTCTGGTTCGCAGGCGCTAAAGGCCGACGCACTCGATTTCCTGGGCGACGGCCTCATTACTTTTCTTGGCATCCTCGCCATCGGGTGGAGCATCGTCTGGCGCGCCCGTTCCGCCTTAATCCAAGGCCTTTTTCTTGGGGCGCTCGGCCTTGGGGTCCTTGTGAATACGGCCTATCGCGTGCTGGTGCAGCAGCAACCCGAGGCCGAGTTGATGGGCCTGTTCGCACTGGTTGCACTCGTCGTCAATGTGGTTGCGGTTCTTCCATTGCTGCCCCACCGAACGGGCGACGCGAATGTGCGGGCGGTCTGGCTGTTTTCGCGCAACGACGCGATCGGAAACGCAGCCGTCGTCGTGGCGGCAGGCCTGGTGGCTTGGACCGGAACGGCTTGGCCGGACCTCGTCGTCGCCGCCGTGATCGCCGGCCTGTTCCTGCAGTCGTCCTGGTCGATCATCCGCGACGCCCGCAGCGATTTGCGGGAAGCTTCGTCGACACGGCGGAGCGCTCCGGCATGATATCGAGCCGCGAACCCGACCGCTCCTTCACGAACCGCGCCTTGTCGATCAGCTCGATCCGGACAACCTGTCACGGAGGAGCATGAGCACTTGGATATGGGCTGCTGTCCTGTTGGCCGCCGTCTTCGCGGCGGCGTGGGGTTCCGATCATCTGGCGGAGCCCCTTCGTAAGTTGCGCAAACAGTGGGGGCTTTCGGCGGCTGCTGGCGGCTCTCTGATTGGCATCGCCACTGCAAGCCCGGAAGTCGGTGTCAACGTTACCAGCGCCGTGCGGGGCGTGACCGATATCGGCTTGGGGGCAATGCTCGGCTCGACCGCCATCGGCATCCCCGCGCTCGTTTCCGTCGGCTATATCGCAACGCGCAAGCGCGACATTCCCGATGATCCGGGACATCAACAGCACCTGCGCGAGCACCTATTGCGTGTTGATCCGAAAGCAGCAACCGTGCAGGCTCTTCCATATCTCGGCATATTGGCGCTCGCGGCTCTCCTGATCCTTCCTGCGCCCTGGCAGGGGCTACAGCCAATTGATGGCGGGGTCCTGTTGGCCGCCTATGCCGCCTATGCCGCCCAGGCATTTTTTCGCGGCCGCGAGAAGCCCGAGCAGGTCGAGTGGTCGCGCAAGGGGATATGGATGGCGGTCGCCGGCGTTGGGGTTCTCGCACTCGGCGCCTATTTCACCGTCATCTCGACCCAAAATCTAGTGCAGGCGTTTGGCATCTCGCCGATCATCGGCGGCCTGTTCATCACTGCGCCGGTTGCCGCCCTGCCAGAGATCTTCGCGTCCTGGAAGGTGTCGCGGAGCGGCCAGATCACGCCGGCACTCACCAACATCATCGGCGATCACGCCATGACCATGACGGTCGGATTTCTGCCCTTGGCGCTTGTCGGGACGCAGATCGACAACTTCCGGCTGGTCTGGGTAAGTTTCGTCTTTGTCGCGCTTATGCCTGCGCTCTACGCGGCGTTCGTCCGCTGGGGCGGGTCCGAACCCGGCTTCCGCCGCTGGCAGGTTCTTACCCTGGTTGGCGCCTACGCTACCTATGTAGCCGTCGTTGTTGTCTGGGTGCTGGAGCTGGTCTGATGGAGATTTCCAGTATCGGAATAGCGACAGCCTTCGCCGCAGGCGTGATATCCTTTTTGTCGCCCTGCGTTCTGCCGCTAGTACCGGGCTATATATCCTATGTCGCGGGGCGCACGATCAGCGCCGACGGGGTTCCGGCCCATTCCGGAATAACGGCGGCGAGCCGAACCCTCGGCCTCAGCCTCTGCTTCGTTCTCGGCTTCTCGACCGTGTTCGTCTTGCTCGGGGCCAGTGCGACCGCGTTGGGCGGACTCCTGCGCACGCATCTTTACGAAGCAAACCTGATCGGCGGTGTGATCGTCGTCATCTTCGGCTTGTTCACAACCGGCCTTGTACCGATGCCTTGGCTCGATCGTGACGTGCGGTTCCATTCCAGTCCGAACAGCGGCGGCGCTTGGTCTGCCTACTTGCTCGGTCTCGCTTTCGCGTTCGGCTGGACCCCATGCATCGGACCTGTGCTGGGCTCGATCCTGGCCCTATCCGCCGCCAACGCCACGGTTGCAAGCGGAACGGCACTGTTGGCCGTATACTCGCTGGGCCTTGGCCTGCCCTTTATCCTGGCCGCTCTGTTCATGCGCGGATTCATGACACGGATGTTGTCAATGCGCCGAACTGGCCGGGTGCTCAAAATCGTCGCTGGCGGGGTGATGGTGGTCATGGGTATCGCCATGATTACCGGCCATCTCTCCAGCTTTGCAATTTGGCTCCTCCAGACGTTCCCGGCCCTCGGCCGAATCGGCTGAGCCGTAATTTTTAAGGGACTATGCGATATGCTCAGGCTCGGCCTTCCAATCGCCCTTGGCGGATTTCTCCTTGATCAGGCGACGAAATGGTTGGTCCTGAACCATGTCATGAACCCACCTCAGGTCATCCCTGTCACCGACTTCTTCAATCTCGTGCTCGGCTTTAACACCGGCGTAAGCTTCGGATTGTTCGGCCAGGCTCCGGCTTGGATACTGATGGTGTTCACGTTCGCCATAGTCGCGGGACTCCTTGTTTGGATCAAGCGAACCGACAACAGACTTACGGCATCCGCCCTCGGGCTCATCGTCGGGGGTGCGCTCGGCAATCTGCTCGACCGGCTGCGGCAGGGTGCCGTGACGGATTTCCTAGATTTTTACATTGGCAGCTATCATTGGCCCGCCTTCAACCTTGCCGACGTGGCGATTGTCTGCGGGGTAGGCCTTTTGCTCGTGGAGAACGTTCTGGCTACAGGCAAAACAAAAGCTCGAAATGCATGAACAGAAGTCCTCGCCAGCTATCCGTGAGCCATGGTCCGGAGGAAATAGACGTTCTGGTGATCGGCGCGGGGCAAGCGGGACTTGCGGCCGGCCATCATCTTGCCAGAACAGAGCTTTCATTCCTGATCGTTGATCGCCATGCCCGCATCGGCGACGGTTGGCGCCGTCGCTACGATTCCCTGACGCTGTTCACCCCGCGCGCATTTAGTTCGCTGCCCGGCCTTGCGCTCGATGGGAACCCGGAAAGCTATCCAACGCGAGATGAGTTTGCGGACTATCTCGAAGCCTACGCCAGCCATTTCGACCTTGGGGTGCGACCCGGAAATGGCGTGGCTCGGCTCGAACGCCGTCCTGACGAGCGGTTCGCCGCGCAACTCGATGATGGTAGGCACATAGTCGCCAAGGCCGTGATCGTCGCTACGGGTGCGTTTCAGAAACCAATAGTTCCGACGATTGCTGCCGGCTTCGACAGCGCGGTCACGCAACTGACAGCGGAAAGTTATCACAATCCCGGCGATCTCCCGCCTGGCACGGCCCTTGTCGTCGGAGATGGAGCAAGCGGACGCGACATTGCAGCCGAGCTGGCTGTGACCCATGAAGTGGTGCTTGCGGTTGGACGCAGCCGCCGGCTGTTTCCGGAGCGCATTCTGGGCAAGAGCACATGGTGGTGGCTACGCACACTTGGCTTGATGAGAGCAAGACCCGGCTCGGCGATAGGACGTCTGATGCGGCGCGCCGACCCATTTCCTGACAGGGGTCTCAGCCTTGGCAATGTGGAACAAATGGGCGTAGCCGTTTTACCACGATTAGTTTCAGCACACGATCGAGCCGCATCCTTCATCAATGGATCGAAACGGCTGGTCGACTCCGTCATCTGGTGCATTGGATATCGAGACGACAGCACATGGCTCCAGATTCCGGACACTACCCATTCCAACGGAAACTTTCTGCAAGTAGGCGGGCTATCTCCAGTACCAGGCCTTTTTCACCTAGGTCGCCCATGGCAGCGGAATCGTGCTTCAGCCCTCGTGATGGGCGCTGGTGAAGATGCTTCCACGGTTGTCGCCGCATGTGTGAAATTCTGCTTCGGCCGCGACGTGCCGCTGTGATATGTCGCGGGTGACGTCGGCCACCTGCAGCGTCTGGTTTCAGGAGCAATGACCTGCCCCACGGACGTCCCGGATGAGGTCGAAACCTGCCAAGCTGGAAACGGGATAACTGCAAGCGGCTGTGTGCTTCACTGACGCCCTACGGCGCTCAACGGCGGGGTTGGTGACTTTCGCATAAGCCGGGTTGCATCATAGGACTCCCCTCCCCTGCACGACCCGGTCTGGGCGCCCTCCCCTACCCTACGGCGCTCGACGGGAGGCTTGCCGGGTTTATGGCAAGCTGTGCTGCCCTATCGGGCTACCGTTCCTGCACGACGCTCTATGGGCGTGTGCTGGTGGATGATGGAGACTGTGGAACCGCCGAATGCTGATTGAACAAGCCCGGATCGGCCTTCATCGGACCCCGAAGAAGCCTGATGCCTCAGCTAACAGACAATCGATATCGAGTGGCTCGTTAAGCGGCAGGAGCGATCCGTCTGGTGCTCTGGGCCACTCTTGCTGTGGCCGATCCCAATATATCTCCACTCCATTGCCATCGGGATCGCGGAAATAGACGGCTTCGCTCGTTCCATGGTCAGCCTGGCCAGTAATCGGAATACCAGCTGCGATTGCCCGCTTGAGTGCTTGAGCCAGAGACTTGCGATCCGGGTAAAGAAACGCCGTATGATAAAGCCCAGTATGGCCGGGTGGTGGCGGGCTGCCATCTGCGCTCTCCCAAGTGTTGAGGCCGATGTGATGATGGTAACTGCCCGCGGCGAGGAAGGCAGCGCCAGCCCCATATCGGGCCGTCAAGGTGAGACCCAAGATTTCTGAGTAGAAGGCAATAGCGCGATCAAGGTCAGCGACCTTGAGATGGACATGGCCAATGCATGTTTCAGGTGGAGCGGTGATAGACATGGCACCTCCGTGTGATGCTGCAACACCACGGCCAATAATACTCGCCTATGCCAGTCAGGGAAAGAAGCTGCTGGTGGTTCCGCCGCAGGATTCGATATCCCTTTGGTTCTTGGTTTCGACCAGTTCCGCCAGTTGCGCCACAACCGTGCCCCAGCCATCGTGAAACCCGAGTTCTTCATGTTTCTCACGGTCCGCACGACTTTTGTGCAGGGCCTGCGCACGGTAGTGCGTGCCATCAGGATGGTCGGCCAGGGTAATGATTGCCGTCACAAAGCCATTTGCTGCGGGCCGCCAGCCACCGGTGAGCGCGTTCGTATAGACGATACGTTCTTTGGGAATAACGTCGAGAAAGCAGGCCGACAGGTGCGGCACGAACGGTCCGTGATCCTCGCGCATTTCGGTGACGAACGCACCGCCTGGTTGAACGTCTAGGCTGACGACACGGCAGGTCATGGGGGACGGAATCCACCATTGGGCCAGTCGGTCGGGGTCCACCCATGCATTCCAGACGCGGTCTCGCGGCGCCTTAATGATGCGAGAGACTTCGAGATCCAGTTCAGCGGTCACGGGCTGCATCATTGGTCTCCTCTTTCTGTTCCAGCATCACAAATGCCTCCAGCCGATCGGCCTGCGCTTCCCAAATTCTCCGCTGCTCGACAAGCCATCGCTCGGCATTGGAGAGACCTGGCCCATTGATCACACACGTGCGGGTCCGCCCCGCCTTTTTGGTCCGGATCATCCCGCTGTTTTCAAGAAGTCGAATGTGCTTCATGAACGATGGAAGTCCCATGTCGAAGGGACTTGCGAGTTCGCTGACGCTGGCCGGCCCTTGCCCGAGCCGGGCAATGACAGCACGACGGGTCGGATCGGCGAGCGCCAGAAAGATCGCGCTGAGATCGTCGGGCATTTGCTGGGCGGCTGATACCATTATCGTGTTCTCAGTTCCCTACAGCGCTGGAAACGGACAGATTGGTCTGCCCACGGACATATATTCCAGCCGCTCCATCGCCGGTGTTCTCAAGACGGCACATAATGAGACCCGAAGGCGTCCTCTCCTCGGAAAGCAGGTTGAAACCTGCTGGTGCTTGCGTGTCGCCAAACAATTTTCGTCCCTGGCCCACAATCACCGGAGCGATCGCAATACGCAGTTCATCGACGAGATTTGCAGCTAGGAGGGACCGGCCCAGTCGGCCGCTGCCGTGCACCTGCAGTTCGCCGCTTCCATCCTGTTTGAGCGCGGCGACTGCGGCTTCAACGTCACGGTCCAAGACCGTTGATGGCCCCCAGGTTGTATCGACAGGAGAGGAGGTCACCACATACTTGGGAAGCGTGTTGAGCCGAGCGGCGTTGCGATCGGCTGGATCGGTGATGGTGGGCCAGACAGCCGAAAATTCCTCATAGGTCCGTCGTCCGAATAGAAATCCGGTCGCAGTCGCTGCCCATGCCTCCACTCTTTCCTCCAGAGCCGCATCAACAAAGGGCACAAACCAACCGCCGCGCTCAAAGCCGCCGGTCCGGTCTTCGTCGGGGGACCCTGGGCCCTGGTAGACGCCATCGAGGGACAGGAAATTCAAAATGACAACGCGCACTTTAGCCTCCACGCATAATAGTTTTCCTTCAGGCCAACTATCACGAGCTGATACTTTGCTCAAGAGCAAAGTGACAACCTCGTCGCGTTAGTCGCAAGGTTTCCTGTAATGGAAACCTTATTGAACTCGCATGCGTTATGGTGTAACCGTTTCCTTGTCTGGAAACTAATGGATGCAGCAATGACCCTCACGCTCTACCTCCACCCACTCGCTTCCTTCTGCCACAAGGTCCTCATAGGCCTTTATGAGAACGGCACGGTTTTTGAACCCAGTCTTGTCGATTTCTCCAACCCCGGAGCCGCTGCTGCGCACATTGAACGCTGGCCAGTAGGCAAGATCCCCGTGTTGCATGACGGCGTCGGCAACAGGGTTGTCGCCGAAACCAGCATCATCATCGAGTATCTCCAGCAGCACTATGCCGGTCCGGTTCAACTGATACCGACCGAGACGGAACAACAGCTCGATGTTCGCCTTTGGGATCGCTTCTTCGATCTCTATGTCAGCGTGCCGATGCAAAAGATCGTGGGCGACCGTATTCGCCCCGAAGGCGCCTCCGATCCACATGGCGTTGCGGAAGCGCATGCGACGCTTGAGACTGCCTATGACATGATCGAGAAGAAGATCGAGGGACGCAGCTGGATCACGGGCGAGACCTTCACCATAGCGGATTGTTCGGCGCTGCCGGCGCTGTTCTTTGGCTCCGTCGTGCACCCCATCGGTGATGGCAGGCCGCAAGTGCGAGAATACTTCGAGCGCTTGCTGGAGCGGCCATCGGTGCAGCGTGTGCTCAAGGAGGCGCAGCCCTACTTTGAATTCTTTCCCTATCGCGACGCGATGCCGTCCCGCTTTTTGGAGCCTATGGCATGACCGTGACAGCAAGCATCGACCGCTATTTCCAGGCCATGGCTGACCCTTACCGGCGCGGCTTCATCGAGCAGCTCTCCAGGGGTCCCGCGTCCGTGAAGCAATTGGCAGCCCCAACCAACGTTCAATTGCCGGCGGTGCTCAAGCACCTTCGCGTGCTCGAAGACGGGGGCATTGTCGTTAGCGAGAAAGTCGGGCGCGTGCGCACCTATCGCATGAGGCCCGATGCCTTTGATGTAACGACCAACTGGATGGAGCAGCGCCAGCGCGACATGAATGCTGCCTTCGACAGATTGGCAGTTGCCATGGCCGAAGTTCCCGAGGAGAAGGATCACTGATGGGTATCAATGTCGATCACCGCAGTTTCGTCATTGAACGGGAACTGCCGGGCAGCCCGGCTCATGCTTTTCGCTTCTGGTCCGACCATAAGCTCAAGCGACGCTGGAACAGTTGTCACCCGGATTGGACTGTCCTCGAGGATCGCTTCGACTTCCGTGTCGACGGGTGTGAAACCATGATCTGGCGCATGCCGGACGGCATCAAACAGGCGATACTGGCGCACTTCCTTGAAGTTCATCCCCGCCAACGTATCGTTTATGCCTATACCATGCGCACCAATGGCATTCCCATTTCATCCTCGCTCGTCACTGTCGAGTTCGAGGGCCGAAGTGGCAATACCGTCATGACCTTCACCGAACAGGCCGTCTTTGCAAATGCAACAGACGGGGACGTGCGAGAGAGCGGCACAGGCATCGGTTTTGCTCGCCTCCAAGAAGCGATGAGGGATCTTGAGGAGGACACAAGCCGGTAAGCAAGCGATCGTGTGCTTCGCTGATACCCTGCGGCGCTTAACGGGAGGGTTGTCGGGTTTCAGGCAAGCTGTGCTGCCCTATCGGGCTATCTGCCCCGGCACGCCCCTCGCTGGGCGCTTGCCGGTAGCCATGACCCCTTCAATATAAGTGCCCACCTCAATGCCGAACTGGTGGACCAGTTCACAGCAGACATCGCTGGTTTTCGGAACCACCTCATAGGCGTAGTCGAAATGCATCACCGCGATTTGGACGTCCTTGAAAGCAGCGTGGGCGACATTGGCATCGAGCCAGCCGTCGCGATCCATATCGCCGCTGGCGAACAGCATGTTTTTGGACCAGTCACCCACCAGTCGCAGGACGGTCGATCGTAGTGCCGCGCAATCGCGCTGCCCCTGTTGATCATCAGCATGGGCAGGAACAGCCAGAGACAGAAATGCCGCCAGCAGCACCCATCGGGATTTGCTCGGCGGCATCATCGTTTTCTTCTAAGAAGAACTGTCAGCTGGCCTTGCGCAGCATCTGGCCACGTTCAGCAGCAGCTTTGGCCAACTGCTCGTCGAGTTCCCCGGCGCGGACAGCTTCGGTCAGCGTGTCGAGGATCGCAGGAAGTGCCGATAGCTCGCCAACGGCAACCGCGTTCTTGCCCTTGGCGAATTCGATCGGCTTTCCCGCATATCGAAGTGCAAAAAAGGTCTGACCGCTGCCATCGGTGAACCACCCCGTCCGCAAACGCTTCGGGGTCTCAACCTGCACGCGTTCACCAGCCTCGTTTTTGCGCCAAACCATGTGGGTCGGCGCATAGTGCTGCCCAGCAATTTTGGCTTCCGCCATGGCCTTCTGCTCGGTCAGGGCCGCAATCACCTTCTGGCGTGCCCGCTCGACAGGATCAGCATTGGCGCGAATAGGCTGCGCCGTGGTCAGGGTGAGGTTCTTGAGGATGCTCATTTCGTTCTCCGGAATCGTCTAAACCGACTTCCCGGATACAGCCTTTAGGCAAAAGGGCGACCAGAACTTGATTAATGCACTTCAAAAGGGATCAGCGGAAGGACAGCACGGCCCTGTTGGCATCTGCTCGCATACGCGTTCTGCAACGCTAGCGATTAGCGTTCCATCCAGCAAAAGCAGTCGTTATTGCAACTACAGCGGGCACCCAGACCCAAGCGTTTTGCGCAAGCAAAGCGGCTGGATTTGGTACCGTGAAGGCAGTGACCAGATGGACCAACGCGATGCCACCGCAGAGAACGCATCCAGCAGTGAACGCTAAGGTCGCAACCTTTGCTTTAGGCAAGGCAACGAAAACCGCAGTTGCGGCAAGCATAATGACGAAACCGAAAAGAAGAGGTCCCATCCAAGCGTCGGGAAAAGCCCGAGTTGCTGGGCCCATTGACACGCATCCACTGCCAAAACTTCCCGGCACCCGACACACGCCCGGTCGATAGACTGCGATGCCATACAAATAGCACGCAAGCATCGGGAGAGATGCCGTCCCGCCGAGAAACAGAGCCTTAACGCGGCCCTCGCTGAGAAACCAGGACTTGCCGGTCTCCACGTATTCAGCTGTTCCATTCTGTGTCATGCTGCCCCCCGATGACTGACCGGTAGCAGAAAAAGCGCCCATCAGGAAGCTGACCGGTTCCCCGCGCCCTTTTGTTTGAACAATTTTAATCTCGCCACTCGGGCCGCAGATGGTCCTTCATACGTTCGTTCGTGACCTGCCCATAGAACTTGTCGATCATTTCAGAGCTGGTGCCGGTGTTCCGGGCCAACACAAACACATCGACACCATGGATGAGCTGCTGGCTGATATAGAAGTGCCGGAACGAATATGAGGTTCTGCGCACACCACGATAGTCCACCAGCAGATCACAAGCCTTGAGCAGTTCGGCTAGGGCCTTTTTTGTGGAGCCGAGCCGCTTCCCGTCTCTGGTGGCGAATACCGGATCGGTGTCTTTTGGCTCAGTCCCAACATGGGCAACCCAGAAGTCCCATAGCCGATCAAACCAAGGCAATGCAGCTTCCTGTGGCACAAAGGTCCGGCTCTTGCCCTTTCCATGGACACGAATGCTGATATCGCGCTGTTCAGCCTTGAGCTTACGTTGCGCTCGATATTGGAGAACGTCACCCCAATTGAGGTTCCTGATTTCAGTTGGCCTCATTCCGGTGAACGCAGCAATCATGATCTGCGAATGCAGGACCGTGCGGTCCCAACGCAAGTGCTCATGGATTTCAGGATCGGATAACCTCGCAAGGCTGGTGCTTTGCAGCTTCATGAACTCCTGAGGTTCAAAGCTAGGCCTGTTGTTGGGCTTGCTTGCCCTTGCGATCCTGATTTCGGGCACCTGCCCGTTGTTCATATAGCCCCACCGAACAGCCTGCCTGAATAGCTGGCGCAGGATCACTGTTTCCGACTTCTGCCTGCTGACCGCAGGCATGCGCTTTTCAGGCAGTGGGCGCTTGATAGTCTTGCCGTTGCGTTTGTAGGTGATGTGGGTGATTTCGGCTCCCGGTCCGGTCAGCCAATATTCCTTGCGCCATTCGAGATATCTGTCGATATCGGCTTCGGTTATCGTGGCTATGTCCTTGGTGCCGAAATACCCAACGAAATAGCGCTGCACCACAGGAGGAACATCACGTGCGTGATAGGCTGGGCGTTCGCCGCGTTCCACCTCACGTTCGACCAGTGCAATGAACTCTTCGGCCACCTTGGCAAATGAGCTGGGCTTGGCCTTCATTCCGTTCTTGGCCCGGTATTGCGCCTCATACCAAATCTCATGCGCCTTACGCTGGGCTTCAATCTCATCAGAGGTTTCCAGGGAGCGCCTGATCTGCCCTTCGCCTTTGATCGAGAACCGCACCCACCAGTTGCTGGTGCCTTCGCGGCGATAGACCGAATATGGTTGTGAAAAATTTGAGTTCATGGACCCCGCACCCCTTGCATCATGGAGGTAGCCGAACCGTGCTAAGAATGTGCTACCTCGCGGTCCAGCACGTCCAGAAAACTCAATGATTTCAATGAGCGCAATTAGCCTGTGCCAGACCTGTGCTAACTTATTTTCAAGCTCCGGCAAGAGCAAGAAAATTGCTAAGTCGTTGTCTTTATTGAGGATTTTTGGTAGCGGAGGAGGGACTTGAACCCCCGACACGCGGATTATGATTCCGCTGCTCTAACCAGCTGAGCTACTCCGCCCCTGTAGGGCCCGGCCGCTTGGGCGACCGTCCGTCGGCGCGAAGGGCTGACGGCACGGGGCTTATTAGGGATCGTCGTTCTCGCTGTCAAGCGCCGTGCTACCCGGCTCAACGCTTTCCATATATCGCCCGATGGCAGCCAGATCACGCGTGAAAGCCTTTCGCTCTTCGGCGGCCCGGGCGCGATCTGACATGCGCGGCAGATAAGGGGGATGGACGGTGACAATGACCAGCGTTCCATCGTCCAATTCGCATGGTGTATCGCGTAGCTTCGATATCGTCGCACTCGCCCCCAGAAGGCTCTGCGCCGCCGTTGCTCCGAGCGCCGCGATGACCTAGGGACGTACCAACTCAATCGAGCCAGAACCGGAAGGCGGAAACCTCCCTGCCATTGGGCTTCCGGTGCAGCCGCCTTTTGCCACGCGGCACGCATTTGAGATGCTTGGCGGCGTTGATCACGAAGATTTTCGTCGGGTCGATCCCCAATTCGGCCGGCTCCACGAAGGGATGGCCCTCGATAGCCTCGCGATCGCCGGGTTGTTCGCCTGTTTCGAATAATGAATTCGGTTTGCACCCGTTTTGGCGAACTCAAGCGTACACTATGTTGGCTTCAACCAACGCTGGCTTTTGGAGACCATCATGGCCCTCGAACTCACCGGACTGCATCATCTGACCGCCGTAACCGCCAATGCGCGAAAGAACCTGCAATTTTACACGCAGGTTCTCGGCTTGCGGCTGGTCAAGCGCACTGTCAATCAGGACGACACCACCGCCTATCACCTCTTTTACGGCGACGGAAAAGCTTCGCCTGGCTCCGATATCACTTTCTTTGATTGGCCCACGGCGCCCGAGCAGCGGGGCACGCATTCCATAGTGCGCACGGCGTTCCGTGTGGAGGGCGAAACATCGCTTGCCTGGTGGAAGACCCATCTCCAGGCCAACGGCGTCAGGACCTCCGATATCGCCGAGCGGGCCGGCCACATGTCGCTCGATTTCGAGGACCCGGAAGGCCAGCGCCTGCGGCTGGTCAATGACACCCGGGCCGGCGGCGCCCACCCCTGGGACAAAAGCCCCGTGCCAAAAGAGCGCCAGATCAAGGGCCTGGGCCCGATCACCATGAGCGTGCCCGATCTTAAGCGCTCCGAGGCCGTGCTGACCGTCGTTATGAACATGCGCAATATCCGCACGCACCCCGCGACCGTCGACCAGGGCGAGGTCCATGTCTTTGCCATGGGCGATGGCGGCGCTTCGGCCGAACTTCAGGTCGCCGTAGAACCCGACCTGCCTTTTGCCCGGCCCGGCGCAGGCGGTGTGCACCATGTCGCCTTCCGCACGCCGGACAAAACCCAGTTCGATCAATGGGTGGCGCGCGCGACCCAGGCGGGCTTGCGCACATCGGGGGAAGTCGAGCGGTATTATTTCACCTCGCTCTATTTCCGCGAGCCCAACGGCATCCTGTTCGAAATCGCCACGGACGGTCCCGGCTTCGACGTCGATGAGCCGATGGAAACGCTCGGCGAACACCTTGCCCTGCCGCCCTTCCTCGAACCCAAGCGCGCCCAGATCGAGGCTAGCCTCAAGCCGATCGACTAGAGCGCTTCCAGGATAAGTGGGCACCACTTATCCGGTTCGGAAGCGCGACAAAACAAGGACTTAGAGCAATTGGAGCGATTCGAAGAAGCGCTGAAATGCTCTAGAACACGGATTGGAAAGGCCCGGGACTGTCCCGGGCCTTTCGCTCAATTCTCGAGACTTTCGGCGATATCGACCAGCCTTAAAAATTCTGCTCGCCGCCCTGTAGGATCGTCCCCAACCGCAGAAGCGGCCAGCGCCCTGATCTCGGACCAGTCCATCGCCCGCAAATGCGTCGATCCCTTGAGCTTTTGCCCGAACGCGGCAACGGCCGTCGCAAAATCCAGATCATCGCTTGCCATGCCCGTATCGGCATCGACACGGATCGGCGTTTCGATCAGTTCCGAAACATCGCCATCGGGCGCCTTGTAGCGAAGCTTCAGGAAGCCCAGTTCATCGTCATTGATGCTCGCTGCTACAGCCTCGTCATTGCCATACCGCAGCGGATCGATCGATCCCCGCGCGCCCACCGGCGTGACCTCGTAGATCGCAGTCACAGTGTGGCCCGCCCCGATATCGCCGGCGTCCACGGCGTCATTGTTGAAATCCTCGCGCGCCAAAGCCCGCGTCTCATAGCCGATCAACCGGTATTCGGAGACGGCCTGCGGATTGAACTCGACCTGAATCTTGACGTCCTTGGCGATCGTCAAGAGCGTGCCACCCATTTCCTCGACAAGAACTTTTCGCGCTTCCGAATAACTATCGATATAGGCCGCGTTCCCGTTTCCGGCCTGGGCCAGCGCCTGCATGACCTCGTCATTATAATTGCCCGTCCCGAACCCCAGAACCGAGAGGAAAATTCCCGCATCACGCTTGGTCTCGATGAAACCCTCGAGCCCATTGGGATCGGATAGCCCAACGTTGAAATCGCCATCGGTCGCCAGCAAAACCCTGTTGGTTCCGCCCTCGATCATGGCTTTTTCGGCCAGATCGTAGGCCGCCTCGATGCCCCGGGCACCAGCGGTCGCCCCGCCCGGCATCAGATCGTCGATCGCCTCCAGGATTGTCGCTTTTTCACTGGCCGGCGTGGGCTCGAGCACAATTCCGGCACTTCCCGCATAAGTGACGATCGAAATCGTATCCTCAGGTCCCATTTCATTGACCAGCAAGGCGAAGGCACGCTTGAGGAGCGGCAGTTTGCTCGGCTCGTCCATCGAGCCCGACGTATCGATCAGCAAAACCAGATTGGCCGGCGGCACGGCGTCAAGGTCGACGGTTTCCCCCTGTATGCCGATATGAACCAGCCGGTTCTCCGGGTTCCAGGGTGACGGATGCACGGCCACCGACGTTTCGAACGGCATATCGCCGTCGGGCGTGGGATAGGCGTAGTCGAAATAATTGATCAGTTCCTCGACCCGCACAGCACCGGATGGTGGAAGCTGCCCCATCTCCAGCGCGCGTCGCACATAAGAATAGGCGGCGGTATCCACATCGATCGAAAAGGTCGAAACCGGATTGTCCGCAACGATCTGCACGCCGCCTTCCGCAAAAGCGGCAAACCGATCGCCGCCTCCTGCCTCCACCAGATTGCCGAAAGCTCCGCCGGCCGTCGGTGCGATTGTGGACAATCTCTGCGTCATCGCCGGGGCGGGCGTCGCCATCGGTGCGGGCGCGGGTTCGGCCGCTACTACATCGGCCTGCTCCCTATCGACAAGCGTCTCAACCTCGGCCGCCTCTTGCGGCGCATCGACCTTCACCGTCTCGCGGCCGGCGCTATCCTGCCCGGGCCTCTCGAAAAGCCGATCGAGCGGCGTCAGCGCCGTCTGGTTCATCATGGCCACGCCGAGCGGCAACACCAGAAGCGCGGCAAAAGTGGCGCCCAGCGGAATACGCATATCCATTGTCCATGTCCCTTTGATCCTGGAAACGATGGATTTGAGACGCTCCGCCCTGGAAAATCCTTGGACGTCATGCGCATTTTTTTTCACTTGGGCATCGTCGAAGACCGCCATGGCTGCCGTAAGCGCCTGTTCGCGCGCCTTATCGGAGGCCGATGGCGGCGTCACCCCGCCGAGTGCGGATTTGAGCTTGTCGTCCATAGCTAAACCAAGCCTTTCAAGGCCTTCTTGGCCTCATGAACATACCAGGAGACTGTGGATTCCTTGGTTCCCATGATGGCTGCGGCCTCCGCATGCGCCATCTCCTCCCCATAGACCAGCAGCACTGCATCGCGCTGCTTTTCCGGCAGCCTGCGCACGGCGTCCCATATCTGCGACTGCGTCGTTGCGCTTTCCTGATCCGGCGCCATTTCGGTTGCATGAACATGCGCGAGGGCTTCGGTCTGCCGGCCCTGCCGCTTTCCTTGTCGCTGCCAATCCCGCACGGCATTGAGAACGATCCGGTAGAGCCAACTGGTAAAGGCCGCCCGCCCATCGAAACCGGAGATCGCCGTCGCCAGCTTGATGCACACGTCCTGGGTTACGTCTTCGGCATCCTCGCGATTGCCGCACCATTTGTAGGCGGTGCGATAGAGAAAATCGTAATGGAGCGAAACCAGCGCGGCAAAAGCCGCCCGGTCGCCCTTCGCCGCGCGGGCAATGGTGTCGTCTGTCGCCAGAATCTGATCCACCCCTGCCCTTTCACCTGCCACACGCGAAGTCTATTTGCATGTGTGACGATTGGCGCAGCAATATCCTTGGAAATTTTTCTGCCATCCCCTTATGTCAGGGACAACCGCTTACTCTTAGCAAGGAGAACGCCATGGCCGAGAGCGAAAAGCCCAATTGGGGCAATCGCATCATCCTTCTGATTTTCGGCGCACTGGCCGTCATCACCATTGTCGCAACGATTGTTGCGACAATGAATGAATGGGGCGAGGGCAATGTGGCGGGCGCCAGTGCCGTAGAAGACCTCTCGACGATCGAACCGGGCTCCGAACCCGTCGCCGAAACGCCACAAGAAGTCGAGGCCGTCCAGTAGGTGACCGATCAGGCGACGAGCGCCGCCGGCACTGCCTCGGCAATGAACCCACCGCCCAGAACCTGCGCATCAGCGCTGTCGTCTGAGTAAAGAACGCAGGCCTGCCCGGGCGCGATGCCCGTTTCCCCGGCGATGAGCGTGACATAGACCTCACCGTTCCGGATATTGACCACCGCTTCCTGCGGTGCCCGCGTCGATCGCACCTTGGCTTCCAGCGCCAGCCCGTTTCCGTCGGCCATTTCGGCCAGCGGGCGCGGGCCGAGCCAGTTGAGATCGCGCAGCCGTACCGTGTGAGCCGAAAGCGCCGATTTCGGCCCCACCACCACCTGCTGGGTCTTCGCGTCGAGCCGCAGCACGTAAAGCGGTTCGCCCGAAGCGATGCCCAGCCCGCGCCGCTGCCCGACAGTATAATGGATGATACCCTTGTGCCGTCCCAGAACATTGCCATGGGCATCGACGATATCGCCGGGCTTTTCGGCTTCCGGCATCAGCTTTTTGATCACGTCGGAATAAGAACCCTTGGGCACAAAGCAGATGTCCTGGCTGTCGCTCTTTTCGGCAACCACCAACCCCATATCGCGCGCCAGTTCCCGCGTTTCGTCCTTGGTCATATTGCCCAAGGGAAAGCGGAGAAAATCGAGCTGGCCGGCCGTGGTGGCAAACAGGAAATAGGTCTGGTCCTTGTCGCCGTCGAGCGGCCGCAGAAGCTGGCGCTTGCCATCGACGATCCGCGAGCGGACATAGTGCCCCGTCGCAAGGCAATCGGCGCCCAAATCCCTGGCCACCTCCATAAGATCCACGAACTTGACGGACTGGTTGCACGAAACGCACGGAATCGGCGTCTCGCCCAGCGCGTAGCTTTCGGCGAACGGTTCGATCACCGCCTTGCGAAAACGCTCCTCGTAATCGAGGACGTAATGGGGAATACCCAGGGTCGCCGAAACGCGGCGGGCATCGTGAATGTCCTGCCCCGCACAACACGACCCCTTGCGGAACGTGGCTTCGCCATGATCGTAAAGCTGCAGGGTAACGCCGATCACTTCATAGCCCTCTCGGGCCAGAAGTCCGGCAACGACTGAAGAATCGACGCCGCCCGACATTGCGACGACGACGCGCGTTTCGCCGGGGGACCGGTCGAAACCTAGGGAGTTCACCATTTCTCTCACATCCGGTTGGGGTCAAGGGCCAGCGGACAAACCGGATGGCACGCCCATCCGGTACAGATTGCGGCTTTTACTCCCTTGCCGCGCGGTCCGCAACGCAGCGCGGCATTTTTTGCCGCTTGCCGGGACAATCCTGCCGCCCGAACGCCAAAAACCCATGGCACGAATTCTCCCAAGTTACTGATTTATAGGAAAAATACACCAGACGCCAAACTGGCATCCCTCTTGCACCGCGTTGATCGACCAATTGTGCGCACAAGAGTTCGAATCCAAGTGACCAACGCGATCAGCATCGGAACAAGAGCCGCCCCCCTGGCCGTTCCCGCCAAACCGGGGGCCGGGATCCAGACCGGTGGCGCCATCGATTTTTCGAGCCTCATCGCCCTTGGACCCTCGGCCAACCCCGGGACCGGCCACCAGATCGGCACCAGCTCCGCCCCGTCCATCCCGACCGCCGATGCGCTGGTCGGCATGGAGTTGGCCGCCGAGCTGGGAACCGAATTATCGGCACTTTTTGAAAAGCTCACGGCTCTGTCCGAAAAGCTCAAGGACAGCACACCGATCGATGAAACCGATCTTGACGAACTGCAAAACCTGCTTGCCGCAATAGAGGGCCTTATCGATCAGGGCGCTCCCTTGCCTGCACTGGGCTCACCCGCCCTGACGGCGCTCTCCGATCTCGCCGCCGAACTTGACCTCGACATCGCAAAAGATTTCGGGCCGCTCGATACCCTTGCAGCGCTGTCATCGCGCATTGCCGACACATTGCGCGATGACGCGCCCGAAATCGCCGCCCAGCTCACCGGACTTGCCAGGACCCTCGATAGCCACGTCGCCACCCTCCAGAGCGCTATGGCCGACGAGCAGGCCCAGGCAGCCGTCGCCGTCAAGCACGTCCAAAGCGAAACCCGCCTCAATCCTGCCGCCACCATTGCCGCTCAGGCTGGCGAAACCGCCGAGCCTGAAAGCGTCGACAAACCGGCACCGGGCACGCAAAAGAGCGATTCTCCTGCCGGGTCCGAACGCTCGCTCGTTCAGGGTAACCAGTCGTCTCAATCCCCCTCGGCCAAAGACACAAAACCGGGCACGCAACATAATGGCGCCGCCGGTGGGCCGGCAGCCACGTCACCCCAGGAAAATCTCGAAACGCCTGACGGACTTACCATTCAGCCCAGCCAGGCCCAGCCTTCGACATCGGGTCCGGCTGCCCTTACTCGCCCCGAAGCAGCGCTCTATCAGCGCCCAGAAGCGCAGATCAATCTGCCCCACATCGCTGCCGAGATTTCCCGCCACATCCAGAACGGCGTCAACCGTTTCGAGATCAGGCTCAATCCGCCCGAACTTGGCCGTATCGATGTGCGCATGGAAATGGACAATTCCGGCAATGTCGTCGCCCGTCTCGCCGTGGAGCGCAGCGAAACGCTCGATCTTCTTCAGCGAGACCAGCGCGCCCTCGAACGCGCCCTGACCGACGCCGGGCTCGATGCGAGCAAGACCGAGCTCGAATTTTCGCTCGGCCAGCACAACGGCGGCAATGACCGAAGCGATGCCGAACGGGCGCCCTGGCGCATGAGTGTCGTCGACGCCGCCGCTGAAACGTCATCGAGCGCGGCGGCCCTGCCCGACCGGGCCGGCTCCACATATGGCTATGCGCGGCTCGATGCCGTTAACCTCTGGGTATAAGGACACCAATCGATGGTCGATTCCGTCTCAGGCGCAGCAACCACATCGAGCTCTGATCTCGGCACCAGCCGCAAGACCATTGCCGACAATTTCGACACCTTCCTGCAGCTTCTGATTACCCAGCTCAAGAATCAGAACCCGCTCGAACCCCTCGATACCAACCAGTTCACCCAGCAATTGGTACAGTTCACCTCGGTCGAACAGCAGCTCAAGACCAATGAGTTCCTCGAAACGATGATGCAGTCTTCCCAGAACTCAACCAACGCCCAGGCGGTGAGCTATGTCGGCAAGACGGTTACCGCCTCGGGGGCGACGACCGACCTTATCGATGGCAAGGCAAACTGGATCTACCGCGTCGACGCGGCGGCGGAAAACACCAATATCACCATCAAGGACGCCAGCGGCAACGTCGTTTACACCGAAGCAGTGTCCCTGGCGGCTGGAACCGACCAGATCGTCTGGGACGGCACGACGTCCTCGGGCAGCAAGCTCACCTCCGGCCAGTTCACGATCACCATCGACGCCCGCGACTCCAACGGCAAATATGTCCCCGTCACCACGGAAATGCAGGGCGTCGTCGATGGCGTCGACGTCAGCGGCTCCGAGCCCTTTATCCTGATCGGCGATCTGCGCATCCCGCTCTCATCGGTCTCGTCGGTCCACGCATCCGCTTCCAGTCCCGCTCCCGATCCGGAAACACCCGAGACCGAGCAGGAAGCAGCCTGACGGTTCTTACTCCTATCTCATTGAATTTGCAGACAGGGCCGCGTGCGCGCATGCGTTTTGTCCTCGCATTCTGCATGCGGTTTTAACCGGTTGTAAGTTTCCGCTTAGCCAAATTTTAAGCCAACCGCGCTAGGGTAAGCGCTGGTTATGGTCAGGTTGAGTAGAGAGTAAAATGACCGTCCAAATGCGTCCGCGCGTGAAATACGTGATAGGTCCCGATGGCAGTCCGCTGACCATTGCAGACCTGCCGCCTCCGAATACGAAGCGCTGGGTCATCCGCCGCAAGGCTGAGGTCGTCGCTGCCGTTCGCGGTGGGCTTTTGAGTCTCGAAGAGGCTTGCGAGCGCTACACCCTGAGCGTCGATGAATTCCTCAACTGGCAGGCCGCCATCGACAAGCATGGTCTTGCCGGGTTGCGGACCACCTGGATCCAGCACTACCGGGAAGGCTGAACACCGGCGTTCAGCGCACGAATTCGCGCCTTCAGAACCAAAACCCGCCACGACCATCGTGGCGGGTTTTGTGCATTCCCTTAACGTTTCGCCGACCACAAGCGGGCAAAAATTGCCGTTTTTGCATTGTGCGAGAATTGGTTAACACCTTGTTTACCATACGCTAGGCATATTTTGCCCAGTGGGCTCGGTGATTTGATTGCGCCGTCTTCCTGGGCGCTCCTTGAGGAGTGCCAAGAAAAGAAAACGACTAGGCTGAGGGTGCAGCGTGAATCAATTGGGGGAACTGCTGGGCAAGCTCGGCGTCGCACGCATAGCCGCCATGGGGGTGGTTGCAGTGATGATCCTGGGCTTTTTCGCCTTCATCATGGTGCGCTCGACAACCCCGCAACTCGCCCCCCTCTACACAAACCTCGAATTCGACGATTCCGCCGCGATTATCGCCGAGCTGGGCGGCATGGGCATCCCTTACGAAATCCGCAATGAGGGCGCGACGCTCCTCGTCCCGCGCGACCAGATCACCACAATCCGCATGTCGCTGGCGCAGGACGGCCTGCCGGCGCGTGGACAGGTTGGCTACGAAATCTTCGACAATCAGTCGACCCTCGGCGCCACCAGTTTTGTTCAGAACATCAATCACATTCGCGCCCTTGAAGGCGAACTGGCTCGCACCATTGGCGGACTCAGCCGCGTGCAGAGCGCCCGGGTTCATCTTGTACTGCCCGAGCGCGAACTGTTTCGCCGCGACATCCAGGAGGCCTCCGCCTCCATCGTTCTGACGGTCCGCGGTCAGCTTTCGGCCGGCGAAATTCGCGCGGTCCAGCATCTTGTCGCATCCGCGATCGAGGGCCTGTCGCCCAATGCGGTCTCGATTGTGGACAGCTCGGGTTCGCTTCTGGCCTCGGGCTCTGGTGAGGGCGAGGTGTCGATCACCGCGCAGGCCGTGGAAGAACGGACCCTGGGGGTGGAGACCCGCATGCGCTCGCGGCTCGAGGAGTTGCTGGCGTCCGTGGTCGGCCTCGGCCGGGCCCGGGTGCAGGTCTCCGCCGAACTCGACCTCAACCGCTCCACCCGCACCTCCGAAACCTTCGATCCCGATGGCCAGGTCGTTCGTTCCACCCAGACCGTGGAAACCGGCGATCAGTCCAATGGACCGGGCGGCGCGGGCCAGGTCACCGTTGCCAACGAATTGCCCGGCGCCTCCGAGCAGGGCGGCGAGGGCGGCACGCAAAGCTCCTCGTCCTCCCTCGAGGAAACGCTCAACTACGAAATCTCCTCGACCACCGAGACCCAGGTCACAGAGGCGGGCTCGATCAAGCGCATGTCGGTCGCCGTGGTGGTCGATGGCGTTTACACCTACGATGCGGCGGGCAACGCGATCTACGAACCCCGCCCGCAGGCCGAACTTGACCAGATCACCGCACTGGTGCGCACCGCCATGGGCTACGACGCCGATCGCGGTGACCAGATCGAAGTCATAAACATGCAGTTCGCCGAACGCCCCGGCATCGAAGCGGGAACGGCCGAGCCCGGCCTGTTCGAGTTCAACCGCGACGACCTGATGAAATTTGCCGAAATGGCCGTGACATTGCTCATTGCCCTGGCCCTCGTCCTGTTCGTTATGCGCCCCCTGGTCAAAAAGGTTCTTGCCCCCGAGCCCAAGCCCCTGGCCCTGCCCGAGGCGGCAAGCGTTCCCGCCGAATATCAGGAGCCTCAGGAAGACCCCATGGCCGAGGCGCGCGCGCGTGAAGCCGCGACCGAGGCGTGGATGGAAACGGCAAAGTCGCTCGGCGAGTCCCAGGTCAAGGCGCTCAAGATGGTTGGCGAACTCGTCGACGAAAACCCCAAACAGGCCTCGCTGATTATCCGCGACTGGCTGAGCGAGGCGGCATAGACTTCCATGGCGCTAACTGAACCCAACGCACCGCTGAACGCGACCTCGGCAAAGGGCCTGCAGGTCGGTGACGATGCCACCCAGCGCCAGATGCGTGGCGACGAAAAGGCTGCGGCGCTGCTTCTGGCGCTCGGTCCCGATTTCGGCCGCCCCATCCTCGAAGAACTCGACGAAATCGAGATCAGGGCCCTCTCGCGCACCATGGTGCGCCTTGGCCCCATCACCCAGCAGATGCTCGACGAACTGCTCGCCGAATTCATCATGGGGGTCTCATCGACCGGCACGATGGCGGGCAACTCCGACACCACCGAGCGCCTGCTGCTGTCCTTTCTGCCCCAGGACCGCGTCGAACAGATCATGGAGGAAATTCGCGGGCCCGCCGGGCGCAACATCTGGGAAAAGCTCTCCAATGTGCAGGAAGATATCCTGGCGAGCTACCTCAAGAACGAATACCCCCAGACCATCGCCGTGGTCCTGACCAAGGTCGCGCCCGATCATGCCTCGCGGGTGCTCTCGGTGTTGCCCGAGGAACTGGCGCTCGACGTCGTCCAGCGCATGCTCTCGATCGACCCCGTGCAAAAGGAAATTCTCGAAAAGATCGAGTCCACATTGCGCACCGAATTCATGTCGACGCTGTCCCACACACAGCGTCGCGACAGCCACGAGCAGATGGCCGATATCTTCAATGCGTTCGATCGCCAGACCGAGGCGCGCTTCATGACGGCGCTCGA
The DNA here is from genome assembly GCF_965249125.1 of Pelagibacterium sp. Lineage (GTDB taxonomy): Bacteria > Pseudomonadota > Alphaproteobacteria > Rhizobiales > Devosiaceae > Pelagibacterium. The sequence continues at coordinate 515,684 of NZ_OZ252217.1, read as the reverse complement.
GGATGCAAGCCGCGACAGCGCCGAGCGCATCAAGGCCTTGATGTTCACCTTCGACGATCTGACCCGCCTCGAATCGGCCGCTATACAAACCCTGCTTCAGAACTTCGACAAGAAGGAACTGGCCCTGGCCATGAAGGGGGCGTCCGACGCGGCTCGCGAATTCTTCTTTGCCAACATGTCCACCCGCGCCGCGGGCATGATGCGCGACGACATGGAAGCCATGGGTGCCGTGCGCCTCAAGGACGTCGATGAGGCCCAGTCCCGTCTCGTCAATACTGCCAAAGATCTCGCCGCCCGCGGCGAAATCGTCATCAACAAAGGCAAGGCCGATGAGGAGATGATCCTGTGAGCGTCGCCCACAAATTCACCTTCGATCTCGATCTGGCCCACAAGCCGCCGGCCAACAAGGTCATGCCCGAACACGAGTTCGAGCAGATGGTCGCCGCGGCGCGCGAGGAAGGCTACCGCCAGGGCCTGGCCACAGGGAAATCGAGCGTCGAAGCCCAGTCGGCGACGGCCCTGGCCAAATCTGCCGAAAAGCTCGCCAGTCAGGTCGCCCAGATGGTGCAAGCCATCCAAGACTATGAAAAGCGGCACCTAGGGCAATCGGTCGATCTTGCTGCGTCGGTCGGCCGTAAGCTGGCCGCACACCTGATTGCCCGCGAGCCGCAGTCCGAACTGGCAGCGCTGTTGTCCGAATGCATGGCATCGCTTGAGGCGGCCCCGCATCTGGTCATCCGCTGCCATCCCGATCTTTGCGACGCCATGAAAGCCATCGCCGAAGAGCGCATGAAGGTCTCGGGTTTTTCCGGCCGCCTCATTGTGCTCGGTGATCCCGATATCCGGCTGGGCGACGGAAAGCTCGAATGGGCCGAAGGCGGCCTCGTGCGCGACATCAATGCAATATCCAACGAAATCAACACCCGCATCTCCGCCTATCTGGCGGCCCGCGGCGCCGAGCAGGGAGACTGATCCATGGCCAATGGCGACGACGACATCCAGACCGCACCCGACGCCATCTCGTTTGAGGAAATGCTTGCCGAAGTCGACAATGACGACGCCGGCAACGGAGAAAAATCTGCGGCCGACCTCGAGGCCGTCTTCGACGTTCCAGTCCGCCTCTCGGTGGTTTTGGGCAGAACCAGAATGCCGGTGGCAAAACTCTTGAAAATGGACATCGGTACCGTGGTCGAACTGGACCGCCAGGTCGGCGAAGCCATCGATATCTATGTCAACGATCGGCTCGTCGCCCGCGGCGAAATCGTACTCGTTGAAGGGCGCCTCGGCGTCACCATGACCGAAATTATCAAGGCCGGCTAAACCCTTAGTCCGCCGGCAAGGAGACCACAGACATGCGCTTACTGATTATCGGCGCCCTCGAAGGACAACTCAGCCAGGCCTCCAAGATGGCTATGGATGGTGGCGCCAAGGTCGCCCATGCGGGCACCATAGAGATCGCTCTGGCCTCACTGCGGTCGGGCAAGGGCGCGGACCTGCTGCTCGTCGACGTCATGGTCGACATCCCCGCGCTGATTGCCGCGCTTGAAGCCGAACGCATCGCGATCCCGGTCGTCGCCTGCGGCACGGAAACCAACGCCGCGGCCGCCGTCAACGCCATACGCGCCGGGGCCAAGGAATATATTCCCCTCCCCCCCGACGCCGAATTGATCGCCGCGGTCATCGCCGCCGTCGCCCGCGAAACATCCGATTTCCTCTATCGCGATCCCGCGATGGCCAAAATTGTCAAGCTCGCCGATCAGATCGCAGGGTCGGACGCCTCGGTTCTGATTACCGGCGAGAGCGGCACCGGCAAGGAGATCATGGCCAAATATCTCCACGCCCGGTCCAAGCGCGCCAACCGGCCCTTCATTTCCATCAACTGCGCCGCCATCCCCGAACACCTTCTCGAATCCGAACTGTTCGGCCACGAAAAGGGAGCATTTACCGGCGCCGTCGCCCGACGCATCGGCAAGTTCGAGGAAGCCAATGGCGGAACGCTGCTGCTCGACGAAATCTCGGAAATGGATTTCCGCCTGCAGGCCAAGCTCCTGCGCGCCATTCAGGAGCGGGTCATCGATCGCGTCGGCGGCACCAAGCCCGTCCCCGTCAATATCCGTATCCTCGCCACCTCGAACCGCGAATTGCTGACCGAGGTCAAGGAAGGCCGTTTCCGCGAGGATCTGCTGTTTCGCCTTAACGTCGTCAATCTCAAGCTTCCGCCGCTGCGTGAGCGTCCGGGAGACATCATCGCCCTGTCCGAGCATTTCGTGGCCCGCTATTCGGCGGCCAATGGTCTTTCCCAGCGCATCCTGTCCCAGGCGGCGCGTGACGAATTGCTGCGCGCGCCCTGGCAGGGCAACGTCCGCGAGCTCGAAAACACACTCCACCGCGCAGTGCTGCTCTCTTCGGGTGACGTGATCGAACCCGAAGCGATCCGCATGCCCGATGGCACCGGGCTCTCGGAAGCAGTTGCCACTCATTCGCTCGCCAGTCAGGCCGCCGCTGCCGCCGACGCGGTGTCGCGCTCGATGGTGGGACGCACCGTGGCCGATGTGGAACGCGACCTGATCATCGATACGCTGGGCCATTGTCTGGGCAATCGGACCCATGCCGCAAATATCCTCGGAATTTCGATCCGAACGCTGCGAAACAAGCTCAACCAATATGCCGACGAGGGGGTGGATATCCCCGCTCCCGGTGAAGCCCGCTCCAGCGCCGCATGACAATCGCGGCCCCCCTCCCGCCGGCTGCCCCGCCCCATCATGGGCCGGGCCGCGGCGTGGGGGCCGCCGCCGCCTCCCACCCGCCCACTCCATCGGGAACCATCCGCCACACGATGACCGAAACGACCACCACAACTGCCTCTGGCCCTTTGGGCCGCGTCAACGAAATCGTCGAAATCATCCGCCAGTCCAATGCCGGGCTGGCGATTGGCGTTGTGATTATCCTTGCCGTGCTCATCCTGCCGATGCCGGCAATGCTGCTCGATATTCTTCTGGCGTTTTCGATGGTCTTTTCGGTCATGATCCTCATGACCGCTTTGTTCATCCAGACACCGCTCGAATTTTCGGCCTTTCCCACAGTCCTTCTGGTCTCGGCCATGTTCCGGCTGGCGCTCAACCTCGCCTCGACCCGTCTTATTCTCGCCGACGGGCACGAAGGCACGGCCGCGGCTGGCAACGTCATCGAGGCCTTCGGCAATTTCGTCACCCGCGGTAATTTCATCATCGGGGTGATCGTCTTTGCGATCCTGCTGATCGTCAATTTTATCGTCATCACCAAGGGCTCGGGCCGCATCGCCGAAGTCGCGGCCCGCTTCAACCTCGACGCCATGCCCGGCAAGCAGATGGCGATCGACGCCGATTTGTCCGCGGGGCTGATCGATGAGGTCGAAGCAAAGAACCGCCGCAAGACGCTCGAAGACGAAAGCTCGTTTTTCGGCGCTATGGACGGTGCCTCCAAATTCGTGCGCGGCGATGCGATCGCCGGCCTGCTCATCACCTTCATCAACGTCATCGCCGGCATCATCATCGGCATGATGCAGATGGGCCTGACCATCCAGGAAGCCAGCTCGAACTATTCGCTTCTTACCATCGGCGACGGACTGGTCAGCCAGATCCCGGCGCTTATCGTATCCACGGCAGCCGGCATTCTTGTCTCCAAGGCAGGCGTTTCGGGCTCGGCCAACCAGGCGCTCAGCACCCAGTTCACATCCTACCCCGTGGCCCTGGGCATGAGCTCGGGCGTCATGTTCGCCATGGCGCTTGTTCCCGGCATGCCACTCATCCCTTTCCTGACCCTTGGCAGCGCCGTCGGCTACCTTGCCTGGACATCGGCCAGAAAGCAGAAGGCCGAACGGGCCGTTACAGAGCAGGAAAAGGTGGTCGAGCAGGCCCGCCAGGTCGCGGCCGCCCCCACCGAAGCCCCGATCACCGACAGCCTCAAGATCGATGAACTCAAGCTCGAACTCGGTTACGGCCTTCTCAGCCTGGTCAAGGAAGACGATTCGGGCACCGACCGGCTCACCGAACAGATAAAGGCGCTGCGCCGCCAACTTGCCACCGAACTGGGCTTTGTCATGCCCTCCGTGCGCATTCTCGACAACATGCAGCTCGAGCCCAACATCTACAAGATCAAGATCAAGGAGGTTGAGGCCGGCAATGGCGAGGTCCATGCGAGCCAGCTCATGGTCATGGACCCCTATGGCAACAAGATCACCCTGCCCGGCCAGCATACGGTCGAACCGACCTTCGGGTTGCCCGCCGCCTGGATCGACGCCGCGCTGCGCGACGAGGCCGAAGTGCAGGGCCTGACCATCGTCGATCCCTCCACGGTGATCTCGACCCATCTCACCGAAGTGCTCAAGGCCAATACGGCTGATCTGTTGAGCTACGCCAACGTCCAGTCCCTCTTGTCCGGGCTCGACAAGGACCAGCAGAAACTGGTCGAGGACATTGTCCCCTCGCTCATTTCGGTCTCGGGCATTCAGCGCGTGCTCCAGGGCCTACTGGCCGAGCGCGTGTCGATCCGCGATCTGCCCACCATTCTCGAAGGGGTTGCCGAAGTGGCGGGTTCGGCCCGCAGCACCGGCCAGATCATCGAGCATGTCCGCGCTCGTCTGGCCCGGCAGATCTGCGCCGCCAATCTGGGCATGGACGGCAATCTGCCGCTCCTTACCCTCTCGCCGAACTGGGAGCGCGATTTCGCCGAAGCCATGATCGGCGAAGGCGAAGAACGCCACCTCGCCATGGCGCCCTCCAAGCTCCAGCAATTCATCGCTGGCATCCAGAACGGGTTCGAGAACGCCGCCCAGATGGGCGAAATCCCGGTCCTCATCACCTCGCCCAACATCCGTCCCCACGTGCGTGCCATCATCGAACGCTTCCGCCCCCAAACCGTCGTCATGAGCCAAAACGAGGTCCACCCCCGCATCAGACTGCGTACGGTGGGCAGCATCTAGGGCCTGCCGCAAGGAACCGGGCGCCGTCGGGGGCGTTGCAGCAGTGAACGCCATCGGAGGCAGCAATGCGCCTTTTTACCTGCCCCAACTGCCGCCAGACGGTCTATTTCGACAACACCGCATGCGGCCAATGCGGCACCGCGATAGGCTACGATCCTGCCGCCAACGCCATGGTCGCCATTTCCGACAGTTCGTCTTATTGTGCCAATGCCGAGCACGGCGCCTGCAACTGGATCGCGCGTGCCGGCGGCTTTTGCACCGCCTGCCGTCACAACGAGACGGTTCCCGACATCTCCGATGCCGAAAACCTTTCCGATTGGCAGATCCTCGAACGCGCGAAAAAGCGCCTGTTCTACAGCATCATCCGTCTCGGCCTGCCGCTAATCACCAGGGATGAGGACTCCCAGCGCGGCCTCACCTTCAATTTCCTCGCCGATACCAACGGCGAGACGGTGATGACCGGCCACCACAATGGCGTCATCACGATTGCCCTGGCCGAAGCCGACGATGCCGAACGCGAACGGCGCCGTGCTGAACTGGGAGAGCCCTATCGCACCCTGCTCGGCCATTTCCGGCACGAAACCGCTCACTACTATTGGGATCTTCTGGTCAGCCGCACTGACTGGCTCGAGCGATGCCGCGCCACTTTCGGCAATGACGCCGCTGACTACCACGAAGCCCTCAAAATCCACTATGCCAATGGAGCGCCGCCCGATTGGCCGCAGCGCTTCGTATCCTCATACGCCAGTTCCCACCCCTGGGAGGATTTCGCGGAAACCTGGGCCCACTATCTCCACATCGCCGACACGCTTGAGACTGCACGCAGCCTGGGCGTGTCCACAGAACCGATGCGCGACCGCTCCGGCGAACTGTCCACCGATGTCGATTTCGACCCCTATCGCACGACCGATGCCCGGCGTCTGACCGAAGCCTGGGTCGGGGTCAGCGTCATGCTCAACGAGCTCAACCGCTCGATGGGCCTTCCCGACGCCTACCCCTTCGTTCTGTCCGGTCCCATCGTTGAAAAGATCGATTTCATCGCCCGGCTGGTGCACGCCGACCGGGCATGAAAAAGGGAGGCCGTCGCCTCCCTCTAGATTTGGGCAATTGAAGCGATTCAAGGAAGCGCTGAAATGCTTGTCTTATGACTTTGGTGCCCAGCAGGAAATATCCTGCTGGCATTTCGCCGGAGCGTGAAATGAACCCTACTGCGCGGCCCGATCGCGCATCGCCAGCATGCGATCGGAAACCGACCCGCCGGACGCTGTCTGATCGCTCGGTTCGAGGTCTTCAACGTCCATGCTGTCGGCGGCGAACTTGCGGACCTTGTCGAATAGACTCTCTGTCAGCCCCGTACTGTCTTCCGCATCGCCCGCATAGACCAGCCGTGAAACATCCGAAGCGATGGTTTCCAGGCGCGAACGCAGCACCGCGGCATCGAACCGCCCGGTGTCCCAATCCTTCATGATGGCCTCCTCAAGTCCGGTCACCGCAGTTTTGAGCAATTCGCTCTGTTCTGCCTGGGAGAAATCCTCCGCCAGCAGCCGCCGCGTTCCCCCCGCTTGCGCTTCCGGGCCTTCGTCGGAAGAATCGGTAAGAAGTGCGTTGAGCCGGCTTTCAGCGCCTGAAATCCGGGCCTCGGCCCGCCGAAGATCGAGGCGCGCCTCGCTTTCGGGATCGTTCTGGGACAGCGTATCGCGCAGCATGGCGATCGCTTCGTCCTTGAGCCCGCTCTTTTTCTTCTTTTCCAGCCGCGTCAGAAGCATGCGCGTCTGGTCTTCGAGATAGCCGTTGCGCTGGCGCTCGATATTGAGCGCTGTGAGCAGATCCTCGACGTCGGCACGATAATCGCCAGTCAGTTGTTCCCCGGTGATCGCTTCACCTGCGTCGGGCATCAGGTCGGGGTCGATATCGGAATAATCCACATCGGACTGGCGCAACCGCGCAGCAAGCGCCGCCGAGTCGCGCTCGATATCGCGGATACGGGCGACAAGTTCCTGTTCACGTGTCTGGAGCGATCCGATTGCCGCATACTGCTCGTCGCGCTCGGTGCGCAGCGCCGCCAATTCGGTCATCGCCGCATCGAGGGCCACGACATTTCCTGAAATCTGATTGCGCAGGGCGTCGATCTTGAGCTGATGCTTGCGCAGCGTGATGGCAAATTCGGCCCGCAGCTTGTCCTTGTCGGCGCGGAATTCGGCAAGCGTGACCGGGGTCGCCGCTTCGATCCTGCGCTTGGTCAGCCGGACGGCGCGACGCCAGAACGCCGGAGCGATGGCGATGGCCAACAAGGCCGCCGCCAGGAACCCGAGCGTGAAATACATCGCATTCTCAATGACCATACGCCTCTCCCCTGGCGGGAAGCCCTGCCCGTAATATGCCGCCGAACCCCATCCGGCGCTACCAAGTGTTGCAGGTAACCTTACTCGATCAAATCGGGGGCGTCATCTCACAGCTGTGACATGACGTCAGGCAACCCTCACCCTCTCAGAACTTGTTGAGATCAGAATGGGTTCCAGGTCGGCTCGCGCGTGAAATTGAGGTATCCGACAGCCACGCCGGCCCGCAGCCCGACGCCCGAGCTGATCGGCACCACATAGATGTCGTTGAGCTTGAGCGCGGTCATGCCGATGCCGCCGACCGCAAAGATCGAACCTTCAACGCCCGGATAGCGGTCGTAGATCGATTCTACTGAAGGCAGGTTGTAAACCAGCATCATCACCCGGCTGCCGTCGGCACCGATGTTGAGTCCCAGGCTCGGACCCTGCCAGAATACCTGATGGGTGCCCGCATTGCGGGTGTACATGGTGCCGTCGCCATATTTGGCGCCGATGAACAGCGCACCGCCGCCCTCCTGCCCCAGAATGTAGGCATTTGGCTGGCCATACTGCTCGAAGGCCTGCTCGATCACCGACGCCAGACCCTGGGCGACCGACCCGAAGAACTGATGGCCGGCCGAAAGGATTTCGTCGCTCGAATAGGTGTCAGACAGCGATCCCTGCTGGGCACTGGCCGGCGCGGCGCCGAAAACAAGGCCCAGAGAAAGAACCAGTGCTGCCAAGAAGCGATTCATCATCAAAATATGTGCTCCCACTTCGCGCGTAAAAAATTCGCGATATGCGTCCCGGTTAACCAAGGCCAAACGGCCCTGCGCTAGGATCGACCGGCCCGCCCCCAACAGCATAGCGGTTCATTGAGCGATAATGCGGCAAATAGGTAAACAAATCTTAACCCTTACAAAGTCTTACACGACTTTCTGCCTGCTTTTTCTCGCGCTGGGCCTCGCTACGGCGGCGCCCGCACAGGAAAAATCCATTATCACCAATGCCCTGACCGGGGTCGCGCTTTCAGGCTTCGATCCCATAGCCTATTTCACAGAGAACGCCGCCTTGCAGGGATCGCCGGTCAACGAATTGGAATGGAACGGCGTCACCTGGTATTTTGTCTCCGCCGCCAACAGGGACATATTTGCCGCAAACCCGGAGATCTATGCGCCCATTTTCGGCGGCCATTGTGCCATGGCCATGGCACGCGGGCACCTTTCCGACGGCAATCCGCAGATTTTCCGCATAGTCGGCGGGCGGCTGATGCTGTTTTATTCCATAGGCAACCGCGCAGCATTCGATATGGCTCCTGGCGCCGCGCTGGCGACGGCGGCCGCAAATTGGAACGCATTGCCCGAGCGTCGTGCGGCCCAGAGCCGGTAGAGCACGGTGCGCAAGATAAACTTGGCGTTGCTCTGCCCCACTTGCACAGTAAAGTGCTTTGAAAATTGATTCGAACAACCAAGAGCGAGAATTTGGCCATGACGAGCATAGTCGAACTGAGCGCGCCGGACCTTGCCGCAATGCTGTGCTCGCGTGTCTGCCACGACCTCATCAATCCCGTGGGCGCCATCGGCAACGGGCTTGAAGTGCTCGCCGACCCCACCCAGGTCGATATGCAGGCTTTTGCCAAGGAGTTGATCGAAAATTCCACCCGCCAGGCCCGCGCAAAGCTTGAATTTGCCCGCCTCGCCTTTGGCGCATCCTCGACCGCCGGCACCGATATCGACACCCGCGAGGCCGATCGGGTGGCAACGCTCCTGATGGCCGGGGAAAAGGCCGACCTCGACTGGAAGGTCACCCCGATGCTGCTTCCCAAGAACAAGGCCAAACTGCTGCTCAACATGCTGCTGATCGTCGTCGCCGGCGTTCCGCGCGGCGGCACGGTCACCGTCGAGGTGGAAGGTGATCCCGGGGCCGAGAGCTTCACCATCACCGCGACCGGTCCCAAGACCCTGATCCCCAATGCCGTTCAGGGCCTTCTTGCCGGCACACCCGAGGAAGGCAGCGTCGACGCCCGTGGCATCCAGCCCTTTTATACGGGTCTTCTCGCTCGCCAGTCCCATATGGGGCTCAACCTCGCCCTTGATGGCGAAATCCTGCGCTTCACCGCCGATCCGCTTTCGCACACCATCGACTAGGCCCTCGAACAATAAGATCAGCGCGCCCAACCATGGATGCGCGGCAGCGAAAATTGCGCGCCTTTCCCATTCGATAACCATTGGGGCGGTAAACTCTTGCCGATCCCCGGCACACATCGCTTGGGAAGATGAGGGATGAACCCATAAATCGTGCCTGATCGTTGACGATTCCAGCGTCATCCGCAAAGTCGCGCGGCGCATTCTCGAAGACATGGATTTCATTGTCGACGAGGCCGAGGACGGGCAGGAAGCATACGAAAAATGCGCCCAGGAAATGCCCGACGTCATTCTTCTCGACTGGCAGATGCCCATCATGAGCGGTCTCGAATTTCTCAAGACCCTGCGCGGTTATACCGGCGGCGACAAGCCAAAGATCGTCTATTGCCTTGCCGAGCGCGACATCGGTCACATCGCCATGGCCCGCAAGGCCGGTGCCAACGACCACATGCTCAAGCCCTTTGACCAGCAGACGCTGGAGTCCAAATTCCAGCCCTTCGTCTAGGGTAAGCCGCTACCTCTTAGCCGGTTCGGAAGCTTGATAAAACAAGGACTTAGGGCAATTAAAGCGAATCCAGGACCGCTGAAGGGCTTTGGCGGATGTTCCGGATCGGATCCGACGCAAATTTATGTGACGGGGCATCCCGCAATCCTGCCAAATACTGTATGCTTGAGCTGTTGCGTTTACCCGTGGTGGTAACGCTCCGTGCAGCGCGGTGTGCCCGCGCCCCGGGGGAAAAGCGAGGCACCGCGCTCCTTGTGAACCGAGGAGATAAGCATGCCCGTGCATTCCAATCCCGCCCTTGTCCAGGACAATGCGTCAGAACGCACCATCCGCACAATTTCAACGGGTGACGTTTTCGACGCCCTTGGCCGCGGCATTTCCGACTTCTGGCGCCATCCGTCCCATTACCTGTTTCTTGCTCTCATCTACCCGGCCGTCGGCATCGTGCTGGCCGTATGGAGCGCCGGCGGCGCCACATTCCCTCTGCTTTATCCGTTGGCGACCGGCTTTGCGCTGATCGGCCCGCTCGCCGCCATTGGGCTTTACGAACTGAGCCGGCGGCGTGAACAGGGCGAGGACGACAGCCCCCGCCATGCCCTGGGCGTGCTCAGACATCCTGCCATCGGTTCGATCGTCGTTCTGGGTGCCATGCTGGCGGTGGTTTTCGCGCTCTGGCTGACGGCGGCCAGCGCCATCTACGACGCCCATTTCGGCACGAACCCGCCCGCAACGCTCATGGGGTTGTTCAACGAGACCTTTACCACCGCGCGGGGCTGGAGCCTGTTGTTGTGGGGCAATCTGGTCGGGCTTGGCTTTGCATTCTTTGTGCTCGCCACCACCGCGATCGCCTTCCCGCTGCTTGTCGATCACGGTGGCAGCGCTGGCGAAGCCATTGCTGTTTCGGTGCGTGCCTTCGTCGCCAATCCGGTTCAGATGACGATTTTCGGTCTTGTGGTCGCCATCATGCTGTTTGTCGCATCGCTGCCGCTCTTTGTCGGCCTAGCCTTGGCGTTGCCCATGCTCGGACATGCCACGTGGCACCTTTACCGCAAGCTGGTGATCTGAGCACCTGACGAACAAAGCCCGCGCGAGGGGATCGCACGGGCTTTCAATGTCCGACTTGGAAGGGGCCTATCAGGCGCTTTCGGCCAACTCGTTCTCGTCGGGCTCGCGCAGCACATAGCCGCGCCCCCATACTGTCTCGATATAGTTCTTGCCGGCCGTGGCCACCGAGAGCTTCTTGCGCAGTTTGCAGATGAAAACGTCGATGATCTTCAGTTCCGGCTCGTCCATCCCGCCATAGAGATGATTGAGGAACATTTCCTTGGTGAGCGTCGTGCCCTTGCGCAGCGAAAGCAGCTCGAGCATCTGGTATTCCTTGCCCGTCAGGTGCACCCGCTGGCCGCCCACTTCGACGGTCTTGGTGTCGAGGTTGACGGAAAGATCGCCGGTGTTGATGACCGACTGCGCATGCCCCTTGGACCGGCGCACGATGGCGTGAATGCGGGCAACCAGCTCGTCCTTGTGGAACGGCTTGGTCATATAGTCGTCGGCGCCGAAACCCAGGCCTCGTACCTTGTCTTCGATCCCTGCCAGACCGGAAAGGATGAGGATGGGGGTCTGAACCTTCGCAACGCGCAGCGTGCGCAGCACTTCATACCCGCTCATGTCCGGCAGATTGAGGTCAAGCAGAATGATGTCGTAATCATAGAGCTTGCCAAGATCGACACCTTCCTCACCGAGGTCGGTGGTGTACGCATTGAAACTCTCGGATTTGAGCATCAGTTCGATGCTCTGCGCTGTCGCGCTGTCGTCCTCTATCAAGAGCACACGCATGCCAATCCCCTTAAATCCAACAAGTCCCTGCTGGGACCGGGCGCTCAGCTCGATCCCGACGCCCTTAACCAAACCCTACTGGGTACGATTCGAAGCTACCGGTAATTAGTTAACAAAGTTTAATTCAGTCGGGCAATATGCGAGTTGCATTAACTGAACAAGGTGTTAACTCGTTGAAATATAAGGATAAACTGAACGATTTTTTCTTAATGCATAACGTTAAGAAAGCCCTTCAAGCGACTCTTGGGACTCATTGAACCGGGTCTGAAAGGGGAAAGCGGACGCGCGCCAGTGCGCGGCGAAAAAATTTGCTCAACTTTCGGCAATATCGCCATAACCTTAAGGATGAGTTACCAATGTGGCCAATTCTTGATGCGAATCATATCCCCGGGAGAGGCCGCGGTGCAGTCCCTGATCTCCGACATTGAGGCAATCGACGAGATCGAGGTCTTCGGTCGGGTCAAGACCGTGCAGGGTCTGCTCATCGAAGTCGTCGGCCCGGTGCGCGAACTGCGCGTCGGCGGCCGCGTAACCATCGAGACTCAGAACGGCTCCCATCTTGCCTGCGAGATCATCGGTTTTCGCGATGGCCTGGCCCTGTGCCTGCCCTGCGGCCCCGTCGAGGGCGTAAGGCTCGGCTGCAAGGCGGTGTTTGCCGGCCATGACGGCGCCGTCTATCCCGATCAATCCTGGCTCGGTCGTGTCCTCAACGCCGAAGCCAGGCCCATCGATGCGGGCGCGCCCCTGATGCGCGGCGCCGCGCCCTATCCACTGCGCAATCTTCCCCTGCCCGCCCACGAGCGCGGTCGCGTCGGCGGCCCCATCGATCTCGGCGTACGGTGTCTCAACACATTCACCACCTGTTGCGATGGCCAGCGCATGGGCATCTTCGCGGGCTCCGGCGTCGGCAAATCGGTCCTCATGAGCATGCTGGCCCGCAATACCGATGTGGACGTCTCCATTATCGGGCTGATCGGCGAACGTGGCCGCGAGGTCCAGGAATTCATCACCGAACAACTCGGCGAAGAGGGCATGAAAAAGGCCATCGTCGTTGTCGCCACCTCCGATGAATCAGCGTTGATGCGCCGCCAGGCTGCATATCTGACCGTTACCCTTGCCGAATATTTCCGTGACCGCGGCAAGCGCGTTCTGTGCATGATGGACAGCCTCACCCGCTTTGCCATGGCCCAGCGCGAGATCGGCCTGGCCACCGGCGAGCCGCCCACAGCGAAGGGCTACCCCCCAACCGTCTTCACAGAATTGCCACGTTTGTTGGAACGCGCCGGCCCCGGCTTGGTAAATTCGGGCTCTGTTACCGGTCTATTTACCGTTTTGGTGGAAGGTGATGATCACAATGAGCCCATTGCGGACGCCGTTCGCGGCATTCTCGATGGTCACATTGTGATGGAGCGATCCATTGCCGAACGGGGACGCTATCCTGCCGTCAATGTTCTTCGCTCTGTCTCGCGCACCATGCCCGGATGCGTGCCGGAGGATTTCCGGCCCACTTTGAGCAAGGCGCGCGAGTTGATGTCGGTTTACGCCGACATGGAGGAGCTGATCCGGCTGGGGGCTTACCGGAAAGGATCGGATCCCAAGGTTGACCGCGCCATCGCGCTCAACCCGGCGCTGGAGGCGTTTTTGAGCCAGCGATCGGATGAGCGGACCAATATCGCCGACGGCTACAATCTGCTGGCGACGATTCTGGGAACGGCTGGAGCGGGAGACGCGGCTTGATGAGTAAGGAGTACAAGTCATGAAGTCCAAGAGCGCGAGCCTGATCCGACTCAAGAAGTTTCAGGTGGACGAGAAGCGCCGCCAGGTCCTCCAGATCGAGACCATGGTCGCCGATTTCGAGCGCATGGCCGCCGAACTCGACCAGCAGATCGACATCGAGCATAAAAAGACCGGCATTTCCGACGTCGCCCATTTCGCCTATTCGACCTTCGCCAAGGCCGCCATCACCCGCCGCGACAATCTCTTGACCTCGGCCGGGGACATGAAGGGCAAGCTTGAAGCCGCCCAGGACGAACTGGCCGAAGCCATCGAAGACCTCAAGAAGGTCGAACTTCTCGACGCGCGCGAACACCAGCGTGAAAAAGACGAGCAGCAAAAGCGCGAACAGGCCGAGTTCGACGAAATCGGGCGCCTCCGCTACCGCCGCTAATTCAGGAAGACGTCATGGATTTCGATGACGTCTTTGCAATTGCCTCCACCTTCCCCGGCGTCGTTCGATCCACCAGCTATGGCACCCCGGCCATCAAACTGGGCACAAAATTCCTGCTCCGCGAGCGCGAACCGGGCATTCTCGCTCTCCAGCGCCCTTCGATCGACGAACGCGACATGCTGATCGAAGCCGATCCCGACCTGTTCTTCATCACCGATCATTATCGCGACTACCGCTATGTCCTGATCCACATGGATCGCCTCACGCCCGAACATTTCCGCGTGATCTTTGAAACGATTTGGCGCGAAAAGGCGACCAAGGCACAGATTTCCGCCTATGACCGCTGATCATCGCGCAATGATCCCGCCAATATCGGCTTGACGAGCGCAATAATTTTCTATTCCCTCTGTCGAACACGAACCACTCGACCTCTGAGGGGATGGCCAGGCATGTTCGTCTCGGTGTTTGACGTCTTCAAGATCAGTGTCGGCCCGTCATCCTCCCACACGATGGGCCCGATGCTCGCAGCCGCGCGCTTTCTCGATACGATCCGAACCATCGATCCCCTCGATGGCGCGCGCCTGCAAATCACCCTTTACGGCTCGCTCGCCTTCACCGGCGTGGGCCACGGCACCAATGCAGCTGTCCTTGCCGGCTGTCTGGGGTTCGAGCCCGAAACCTACGACCGCAACAAGGTCGAAACAGCTCTCGCCGAACTTGCCACGTGTAAGATCATCGAACCCGCTGCCGGTTGGCCCGTTGCGCTCGATCCCGACACCGACCTGATCATCGACCGCAAGACCCGTCTCGACACCCATCCCAACGGCATGAGCTTTGCGCTGCTCGATGCCGATGGCGAGACCATCACCGAGGAAACCTATTTCTCCATCGGCGGTGGCTTCGTCAAAACCCTCGCCGAAATCGAAGCCGGGGACATGCCCGCCAGCCCGGCCGACGATGTGCCCTTTCCCTTCGCCAATGCCGAACAGATGCTGGAGATGGGTGCCGCCGCAAACCTCTCCATCGCCGAGATGAAGCGGCGCAACGAATGCGCCCGGCTTGATGGTGAAGCCTTCTCCCAGCGCCTCATGGAAATATGGCAGGTCATGGATGCCTGCATCACCCGTGGCCTTGCCGCGACCGGCGAACTGCCCGGTGGCCTGAAAGTCAAACGCCGCGCTCGCGCCATTTTCGAAAACCTCTCGGGCAAGGCCGGCGCCAACGACATGCCGCTCCACTCGGCCATCGACTGGCTCTCGGCCTATGCAATGGCCGTCAACGAGGAGAACGCCGCCGGCGGGCAGGTCGTGACCGCGCCAACCAACGGCGCGGCGGGAGTATTTCCCGCCGTCCTGCGCTACTACCTCTCCCACGTCCCCGGCGCCACGCGCGAAAAAATCCCCGAAATGCTGCTGGTTGGCGCGGCGATTGGCGGTCTCATCAAATACAACGCCTCGATTTCCGGCGCTGAAGTCGGCTGTCAGGGCGAAGTGGGCTCCGCATCGGCCATGGCCGCTGCAGCGCTGTGCTCAGCGCTCGGCGGCACCAATGCCCAGATCGAAAACGCAGCCGAAATCGCTCTCGAACATCATCTGGGCATGACCTGCGACCCCATAAAGGGCCTTGTTCAAGTGCCCTGCATCGAGCGCAACGGCCTCGGTGCGGTAAAAGCCGTCGCCGCCGCGTCCCTCGCCATGCAGGGCGACGGCAGCCACATCGTGCCGCTCGATGCCTGCATCGAAACCATGCGCCAGACCGGCAAGGACATGGACGAGCGCTATAAGGAAACCTCGCTCGGCGGACTGAGCGTCGCCGTGCCCGACTGCTGAAGTCGGTCAGCAAAAACGCTACTCGGCCACCACAGAAATCTCGCGCACCATCTCCCCGGTCTCGCCGTCGAAAATCCGGATCGCCTGCCCGCTCTGTGCGTCATAGGTAACGGTCACCAACCCGTCCTGCACCTGCGCCGAAATCACCTGCGCACCCTGTGGCAAGCCGATCGATTGCAGCGCGTACTGGTCGGCCACCTCACCGCCCATAGTGGCCAGACGATAGACAACCGCCAGCACAACCGCCATAAACCCCACCATCATGACGAGCATGGACAGCCCCGCCCGCCGGCGGGCTTTGGCCATCAC
The DNA here is from genome assembly GCF_965249125.1 of Pelagibacterium sp. Taxonomy (GTDB): domain Bacteria; phylum Pseudomonadota; class Alphaproteobacteria; order Rhizobiales; family Devosiaceae; genus Pelagibacterium. Next base: position 499,616 of record NZ_OZ252217.1, on the reverse strand, counting down.
CGCTTCGGCCTCCGGGCTCAAAGGCTCGTCCTTGTCGAAATTGGTTTGAGGATCGGTCATGGCGGGCAGTCAGCTCCAACAGGATAGGCACGACGCCACCGTCCTCGAACCCGAGGCCGGCACGCGGCTCGATGCGTTTCTGGCCTCCCGCTTCCCTCTCTTTTCGCGCAACCGCATCAAGGACTTGATCCTTTTGGGCGCGGTCAGCGTGGATGGGACGACCAACGATGTGCCCAAATATCGTGTCAGGACCGGCGAGTCCATCACTCTCGCCGCCCCTGAACCCGTCGAAGCCGAACCCCGGCCCCAGGATATCGCGCTCAACATCCTCTTCGAGGACGAATATCTCATCGTCATAGATAAACCTGCCGGCATGGTCGTGCATCCTGCTCCCGGCAATGAGGAGGGAACTCTGGTCAACGCTCTCATCCACCATTGCGGCGACAGCCTGCGCGGTATCGGCGGGGTCAAACGCCCCGGTATCGTCCACCGGCTCGATAAGGACACCTCCGGTGTCATGGTCGCCGCCAAGACCGAGCAGGCCCATAACGGGCTCGCCGCCCAATTCGCCGACCACGGACGCACCGGTCCGTTGGAACGTGCCTACACCGCCTTCGTCTGGGGCATCCCCAACCCGCTGGTCGGCACGATCGAAACCATGATCGGTCGCGACCCTAACAACCGCCTCAAGCAATCGGTATCGCCACGCGAGGGGCGCGAGGCCATCACCCATTATCGCGTTGAAGGCCGCTTCAGCGACGACAAATGGTCAGTGTCCCAGGTCCAGTGCCGGCTCGAAACCGGCCGCACCCACCAGATCCGGGTACACATGGCCCATATCGGCCACCCGCTCATCGGCGACGGCGTTTACGGGTCGGCTTTTGCAACAAAGATCAATACGGTGCCCGAAGATGTCAGGCACACCATAAGATCCCTGAGCCGGCAGGCGCTTCACGCCGCAATCCTTGGGTTTGCCCATCCCGTAACGGGCCAGACACTCAGGTTCGAAAGCCCGCTTCCGCCAGACCTTGCCGACCTCGCAACAAAGCTCGTGCCTTATGCGTTGTAAGATTGAAACATTCGCCAAGAGACCATGCGTTCCGCGAATACCATATTTTCGCGGACGAGGGGTGTAATCGCCAAAATCAGACCTATATTCACCCCGATTATGTCCGCAAACGTGCCGCAAAGGGCGTCGATGCGGACTATAACCCGCCGGAGACACCCGGGGGTTTACGAGAGGGGGTGCTAGAAATGGCCCAATCCAATCTTCCTGTTTTGAGCTCCGAAAGCGGGCTGAACCGCTATCTGCAGGAAATCCGCAAGTTTCCAATGCTCGACCCTGACGAGGAATTCATGCTCGCCAAGCGGTACAAGGAGCATTCCGATCCCCAGGCGGCCCAGAAACTCATCACGTCCCATTTGCGTCTTGTGGCCAAGATCGCCATGGGCTATCGCGGCTATGGCCTGCCCATTTCCGAGGTGATCTCGGAGGGCAATGTCGGCCTGATGCAGGCGGTAAAGCGCTTCGAGCCCGACAAGGGGTTCCGGCTGGCTACATATGCCATGTGGTGGATCCGCGCCTCGATCCAGGAATATGTCCTGCGCTCGTGGTCGCTGGTCAAGATCGGCACCACCGCCGCCCAGAAACGCCTGTTCTTCAACCTGCGCCGGCTGAAGGGCCAGATCGCCGCGCTCGATGACGGCAGTCTCCATCCCGACCAGATCAAGCAGATCGCCACGACCCTCAACGTCACCGAGGACGATGTGGTCTCGATGAACCAGCGCCTGACCGGCGATGCCTCGCTCAACGCCCCCATGCGGGCCGACGAGGGCACCAGCCAATGGCAGGACTGGCTGATCGACGATGTGCCCGATCAGGAAGAAGTCCTTGGCGACAGTCAGGAATATGACGAGCGCATGGGGCTTCTCGAAGGCGCCATGGAAGTGCTCAACGACCGCGAAAGGGCGATCTTCAAGGCCCGCCGCCTGCAGGAAAGCCCTTCGACCCTCGAGGAACTGGCCCAGGAATACGACGTCTCGCGCGAACGTATCCGCCAGATCGAGGTTCGAGCCTTTGAAAAGGTGCAGGACGCCGTCAAGGAAGCCGCGCGGACCCAGACCGCGCATTAAAGAAACTCAAAGCAGCGGTCCCGCGGTCAGCCAAGGTCTTCGACAAGCCGCTTGAGCTTGGCGAGGTCCTTGCGATTGGCCGCCCGCATCGCCGATGCCATGATCGGAGCGGTAAGTCTGGCAAAGCCCGCCGGCTCCCCGCTATTGCGCAATATCATGCGCGTTCGCCGATCCGATATCGCCTCGAACCGGTAGCTCGTCTGCATCGGGAAGGGGCCCTGCGTCGTCCGCATCACCAGCCGCTCATCTGCCACACATTCGACCACCTCATAGGTATAGGCCAATCGTCGTCCCAGAAATTGGGCGACAAAATCGAGCCGACTGCCAACCGCAAGCGGTGGATCGGTGCGCCAGGTGATTGATTTGATATTGGCATACCAGAGCGGCGCGTTATCGGGGTCCATCGCATAGCCTGCGACAGCCTCAAGGGGCGCCTCCATCTCGATCGACGTCTCGACATCAACGGCCATTACCGATTTCCCATCCGCCAAGCACGATTCCCAGCAGGCCTTTGTCAACGATTAGCAGCCAGGGATCCTGCACGCCAGGTGCCACCGCGATTTCAATAACATCCTCGATTGCCTGGTTCGAGGTGCCGATTGCCTGTCCCTGCGCCATTTCCAGGCCGTCCAGCCGATAGAGCAGGCCCTTTGAGCCGGCAAACAGCGTCCGCCCCAGCGGATAGATCGAAACCCGCTCCCCCGCGCCGATCCTGAGCGTAACTGACCCCGCAACGCCTATCGCCAGATCGTGCCCGTCGATCAGAATGATCCGTCGTTCGCTCGCGTGACGCGCCACCGCATGGAGCGCCGCCAGCGTGTGGTCGAACCGCCCACCGGTCATGCCCAGCGCCAGCGTTACCGGCGCGCGTGTCGAATAGAGGCACTTTTCGAAATCGGTGGTGTCTTGTTCGGAAAGCGTCACTATTCTCGTTACCGCCGGAAATCGCGTCCGGTCGGCAACCGAATCCATGTCCCCGATCACCGCATCGGGCACCAGCCCCGCCCCCATCAGGATATCCCCGCCCCGGTCGGCCCCCACCAGCCCGCCAACCCGCCCCGCGAGTTCTGCCAGCATGCCCGCATCGACCTCGCCGCCGCCCACGATGAGCAGCGGGCCGTCGAAGACGAGCGGCACCCCGTTTTCCCCCGCGCCGTCTTGCACTGGACCTTGCCCGCCTATAGTGTCGCCTCGTCTCGCTGGGGTGTCTGTCCGAAAGGATGGGCTGAGAAAAACCCATTGAACCTGAACCAGGTCATGCTGGCGGAGGAAGTTCGAGATGGCAAGGGCCACAAATGCCTCTGCCATTCAAAGCCTTTCCCCTCATCCATGGCCGCAATCTTGGCTCGGCGCCAGCAAAACCATTGGTTTTGCACGCCAAACAATGAGGAAACTCATGATTGCTTCCGTAAGGACGAGCCTGTGCGCGGTTGTGCTCGGAGCGCTCGCGCTCCCGGCTCTCGCCCAGGACAATTCAACGCTCACCATCTACACCTACGACGCCTTCGCCGCCGATTGGGGCCCTGGCCCCATGCTCAAGCAGGGCTTTGAGGCCCAGTGCAACTGCACCCTCAATTTCGTTTCCGCCGACGATTCGATCTCGGCCCTGCGCCGCGCCCAGCTCGAGGGCGAGGCAACCGGGGCCGACATCATCCTGGGGCTCGACACCGCCACAATCGGCGAAGGCAAGGCAACCGGCCTCTTCACCGAACACCAGCTCGACCTGCCCGATTTCGACATCCCGCTCGAATGGACAGACGAGGTCTTCGTACCCTTCGACTACGGCTATTTCGCCTTCGTCTACGACAGCCAGTCGCTTTCGACGCCTCCGGCAAGCTTTGAAGAGCTGACCGCGCTGCCCGAGGACTTCAAAATCGTCATCCAGGACCCGCGCTCGTCCACCCCCGGCCTGGGGCTGATCCTCTGGGTCAAGGCGCTCTATGGCGACGAGGCCCTCGGCATCTGGGAAGGGCTCGCCCCGCATGTCCTCACGGTTACCACCGGTTGGTCGGAATCCTACGATCTGTTCCTTTCCGGCGAGGCCGACATGGTTCTCTCCTACACGACCTCGCCGGCCTATCATCTCATCGCCGAGGGCGAAGACCGCTACCAGGCCGCAAAATTCGATGCTGGTCACTACACCCAGATCGAAGTCGCCGGCATCCTTGCCTCAAGCTCCAACCAAGAACTGGCGCGCGAGTTTTTGGCCTACCTCGTCACTCCCGAAGGCCAGTCACCATTGCCGGAGACCAACTGGATGTATCCGGTGCTCGAACCCCAAGGCGGGCTCCATCCCGGCTTTGCCGAAATGATCGATCCCCAGCCTGCCCTTCTGCTTGACGCTGACGAGGTCACCGCCAACACTCGGGCTTGGATTGAGGAAGCGTTCTCGACGCTGAGGTAGGAAAATTGGCCGGGATTCCCTCCACCTGGCGTCCCGGCCGCCGTTACGCCGGCGCATCGGTCGCCGCAATCGTCGCCATTCTGATCGCTGCCCTGCTGATCGCCCTTTGGGTTGCCGGGCAGCGCTTTGCAACCACCGGCTCCAGCGTCACCGGCATCGGCTATCTGCTGGTCACCTCGGCCATCCAGGCCGCCCTTTCGACACTGCTGTCGATCCTCGCGGGCGTGGCCCTGGCATGGACGCTCGATCGCCTGCGCTTTGCCGGCAGGGGCATCGTCATCGGCCTTCTGTCCACCGCGCTGGTCATGCCCTCCCTCGTGATCGTTTCAGGGCTCCTCGCCATCTGGGGCCGCAATGGCTGGGTCAATTTCGCGCTCGCCCCGTTCGGGCTGGAAACCGGCTCGTCGATCTTCGGGCTCGGCGGCATCATCGCCGCCCACGTCGTCCTCAACGGCGCCTTTTCGGCCCGCATCTTTATCGACAGGCTCGCCGCTATCCCGTCCGAAAAACTCAAGCTCGGCCGCAGTCTGGGATTGGGACCGGTTAAGCGCTTTGCCATCATCGATTTTCCCGCCCTCGCCGCCTCGATCCCCGGCGTGGCGGCAACCATCTTCCTTTTGTGCTTCACGAGCTTCCCGATCGTTCTGACCCTGGGCGGCGGCCCGGCCAACCAGACCCTCGAAGTGGCCATCTACCAGGCCGTGCGCCTCGATTTCGACCTCGGCGCCGCCGTCAACCTTGCCATCGTGCAACTGATCGTCTGCGCCGCCATCATCATCCCCGCCTCGACCCTTTCGCCAGCCGCCAGCCTGTTTGGCGCACAGAGCCATATCCACTGGCCAGAACGCGCTGTGCTCACCGGCATCCAGCGTATCGTGCTCGCCGCCCTTCTCGCGGGCTTCCTCACGCCCCTGATCGCCGTTCTGGGCGAAGGCTTCGGCGCGGTCTCCAATGTGCTCACCCAGGCCGCCTTTTGGCGTGCCGCATTCACCAGTCTGGTGATCGGTACGCTGAGCGCCCTGCTCGCCGTCGGCCTGGGCCTTGCACTTGGCATGGCGCGCGCCCTGCAAGCCAAAGGGTCTCCCTGGAGGGCAGTGCTCGGCCTTCCGGTGTTTGCCTATCTCGCCGTCCCGGCCGTCGTGCTGTCGCTGGGATTTTTCCTACTCGCCCGCTTGGCCGGCCTGCCGCCCACAGCCGCCGCACCGCCCGTCCTGGTCCTGGCCAACGCGCTCCTTGCCCTGCCCTTTGTCTTTGCCACCATCGCCCCGCCCCTCGAAGCGCTTACCCTGCGCCATCATCGCGTCATCCGCTCGCTGGGCATTTCCTCATTCAGTCAATGGAGCCGCATCGAATGGCCGCTGCTCGGCCGGCCGATCGGCTACGCGCTCGCCGTCGCCTTCGTTTTCTCCCTGGGGGACCTGGGGGTTATTTCCCTGTTTGGAACGTCCGAGTTTTCCACCCTGCCCTGGCTGATGTATCGCGCCCTGGGCGCCTATCGCACCAATGACGCCGAGGCCATCGCGGCAGTCCTGCTGATCGTCAGCATTGCCGCCTTCATCCTCATCCCCAAACTCTTCGAGAAGCTGACACATGCTCGAGATTGACCGCCTGACCTTCAGCTATCGAGACGGAGAACCCGGATTCACGTTCAATATGAACATTGAGCCCGGAGAGATCGTCGGGCTGGTCGGCCCGTCCGGCGCGGGCAAATCAACCCTTTTCGATCTGATCGCGGGCTTTCTCGAACCCGCCTCCGGCGATATCCAACTCGCTGGCCGCACCCTATTGGGCCTGCCCCCGGAGGACCGGCCCGTCTCGATCCTTTTTCAATCGGACAATCTGTTCGAGCATCTGTCCACCGGAGCCAACGTGGCGCTTGGCCTGGGCGGCGTCACCAGGGCCAACGATGAAAGGGTGATTGCGGCGCTCGATCGGATGGGTCTGCCAGGCATGATTACGCGCCGTGCCGCCCAGCTCTCGGGGGGCCAGAAGCAGCGCGTGGCGCTGGCCCGTACCCTGTTGCGCAACCGGTCCATACTGCTGCTCGATGAACCTTTTACCGGGCTGGACGCCAAAACAGCCGCCCCCATCCGCGATCTCGTCACCCAGATCGTGCGTGCCAATGGCTGGCACGCCATCGTGGTTTCCCATCAGGCCGAGGATATCGAAGCGCTGGCGCACCGCACCTACCGGATCGAAAACGGACGCACGGTTCTGACTTGAAACGGCGCTACTCGCCCGCCGCCTCGGCCGGTCCATCCTCGGCTGCCGGTTCGGCGTCGCCATCTGCCGCTACATCGAGCTCTGCCCACGCCGCTAGGACGTCGCCAAAGATGGCATCGCCATCTTCACCTTTTTCAAGCGTAAGGATAGCACGGCGCCCGGTCCCATAGACCATGGCCAGATCTATCCATGCGCGATTCTCGAGCAGGTTGAGATTGTTCTCGACATCGAGGTCACTGGCGCTCGACAGCGCAAACAGGAACGAATTGCCCACGATCCGCGCCGAAGCGCCGGTCAAAGGCTGGCCCTGCACCAGTTCCTCGTTCTTGAGCAACACGCCGGGCAAATTGGCGATGGAACCGCCCACGAAGCTTTCGGCGACCGAGAAATTGACCTCCATGAGATGGCTGGCCGGCAGATTGACGTCCGCGTTGCGGCGCAACAGCACCTCCACGTCCAGATTGCGGGCCGGGATCGACGCTTCGGCGACAATCGTCGGATGACCCAACTCGTCGGTCCCGCGCGACCACTCAACGCTGCCCGTATACGGCACGGCACCCGCCGCACCGCCAGCCTGTTCCTCGAGCAGCAACGATTGCGGGCCATCGCTGGTTATCGCAACCCCGGGTTCGGCCGCGCTATCTCCGTCCGGGCTCGCGGGAGTTCCAGCTTCCGCCGGCAGGCGGTCTTCGAAGGTCGCTTCAGGTTCAGTCGGAGTTGTTGAAGGGGTTTCGGTCTCGGTGAAGGGCAACTCTTCGCCCGGCATGGCCGACCCGCTCACTTCGCCATCCGCGCTCGGCACGTCCGGGGTGGTATTGACCGCCGGCGTCTCGGTCTCCGCCGGTTGCTGGGGCACCTCCGCATCTGCGACTTCGGTCGTTTCCGGCTCCTGGTTCTGGGCAAAAACTGCGTTCAGGTCGATGAAACCCTCTCGCCAGGCCCAATATCCCGCCAGCCCGCCGCCGCCCAGCAGCAACACCGAAATCAGAAGAAAGATGGTAAACGCGCTAAAGCCGCCGCGCCCATCGGAATTGTCATCGTCATTAGCTTCTTCGACGTCTTCTGCGGCCGATGATGCCTGGGCGTCGTCGGCAGCCGTAGTCTCGCCGCGCGCCTCGCGGTCCAGCGCCGCAATCGCCCGGTCGATGGCCACCTGCGCATCGGAAACTTCAGGGCGGGCCAGAATGCCCGGCTCGAGATCCACTTCACGAACGCTCGACATCGCCGGTTCCGGCTCGGCGGCCACCTCGTGCGTTCCACTCAGCGGACGTCCGTGCAGGTCGATCAGCGGCACGCCACTGCGCGGCTGGGCGTCAGCCTCCGAAATAATGAAGTGCTTTTGCTCTGCCTGGGGGGCGGCATGTTCCTCGGGTTCAGCCGACGGCACAAAAGGGACGACCCGCTCATCTTCTTCGGGCTCGGTCGCCGAAGGTTCGATAAGGCCGGGCTCACTCGAAGCCCGTTCGGCCGAGGCGATGATATCCTCGATCGAACCCGGCCGGAATGACTCAGCTTCGGGCTCGGGCTCGGGCTCGGGCTCGGGCTCGGGCTCGGGCTCGGAAACCGCTTCCACGGTCTCGACTTCCAAGGAAGGTGAACTGTCGTCAGTCGGCGCAAATACCGGTGCTGGCTCGGAAGAAAACTGGTCTTCGTCGACGATACCGCTCTCATCGTCGCCTTCCGGCCAATCAGGCTGACCCTGAACAATTTCGGGCTCGTCGGCCTCGGGGCCGACGGTTTCGGGCACAGAGGGCTCGGGCGCGGCAACAAAGTCGTCGGCCGGAGGCGAAACAAAATCGTCGCTTTCGACAGGCTCCGGATCGATTTCAGGCTCGGCTACGGCCTCTGTCTCTTCGGGAGTTTCGTCACCGTCGACGAATTCGGCGAGCGGCTCGTCGGTCACATCCTCGACATCGGCCACGATCTCCGGCTCGACCTCGGTTTCCTCTACAGCCCGGAACCGTCCAAGAAGCCGTTCGGTCGCTTCGTGCTCGACCTCGCGAATACAGTCTTCGAGATTGAGCCGATGGGTCGTGATCTCGCGCGCCGGCAACGGCGGCTCGATGGCGCGCAACTGGGCCACCAATGCACTGCGCGCCTTTTCGTAAACCGCCCGGCGATTTGCCCCGGTATTGTCCGGCAGGGCATCGATCGCCTTGCGCAAGAGTTCACGATAGTCGGCCATATCTACTCAACATCACTTGTTGCCGGCATTAATCAAAGTTGTTTCTAAACAAGAAAATTCAATCTTGAAACGGGTCCTGGACCAAAATCGTGTCTTCGCGTTCCGGGCTTGTGGAGAGCATGGCCACGCTCGCGCCGATCAGTTCTTCGATCCGACGCACATATTTGATCGCCTGGGCGGGCAATTCGGCCCAGCTCCGGGCCCCTGCGGTCGTTTCTTTCCAGCCGTCCAGCGTTTCATAAATTGGCTTGACTCGACTTTGTGCCCCCATTGAGGCGGGCAGATAATCAATTCTTTGCCCGTCGAGCTCATAGCCCACGCAGACCTGGATTTCGTCCATGCCGTCCAGAACGTCGAGCTTGGTGAGCGCGATGCCGTGAATGCCCGAAGTGCGCACCGTCTGGCGAACGATGACCGCGTCGAACCACCCGCAGCGCCGCTTGCGGCCGGTCACGACCCCGAATTCATGCCCCTTTTCGCCGAGGAACTGGCCAATCTCATTGTCCTGTTCGCTCGGAAACGGTCCTTCGCCGACCCGCGTCGTATAGGCCTTGGTGATACCGAGCACATAGTCGATCGCCGCCGGCCCCAGTCCCGAGCCCGGAGCGGCCTGCCCGGCCACGGTGTTCGAGGAGGTCACGAACGGATAGGTGCCGTGGTCATTGTCGAGCAATGCGCCCTGCGCGCCCTCGAAAAGAATGCGCTCGCCGCGCTTGCGCCGCTCATCGAGCAGGTCCCACACCCGGTCCATGAACGGCAGGACCTTGTCGGCCACCGCCATCAGTTCGCTGTGGATGGCGTCTGCCGACACTTCAGCGGCTCCGATGCCGCGGCGCAGCGCGTTGTGATGGGACAAGAGACGCTCGATCTTGTCCATCAGCGTTTCGGGTTCGGCGAGATCGCATACCCGAATAGCGCGGCGGCCAACCTTGTCCTCATATGCCGGCCCGATGCCGCGGCGTGTCGTTCCGATCTTGAGCCCGGAATTTGAATCCTCGCGCAGCGCGTCGAGTTCGCGGTGCAGCGACAGGATCAGCGGAGCATTCTCGGCGATGCGCAGCACCTCCGGCGTCACCGAAATCCCCTGCCCGGCGATCTTTTCGACCTCGGAAACGAAGTGGTGCGGATCAACGACCACACCATTGCCGATCACCGAGAACTTGCCCCGCACCAGGCCCGAGGGCAGCAGCGAGAGCTTGTAGCTTACCCCGTCGATGACGAGCGTATGGCCGGCATTGTGTCCGCCCTGGTAGCGCACCACCACATCGGCGCGCTCGGAAAGCCAGTCAACGATCTTGCCCTTGCCCTCGTCGCCCCACTGCGAGCCAACCACCACAACATTCGCCATTTACGCCAATATCCTTTTCGTGCGCGCCACGTGCCGGCCGTCGCGGCCGGAGAACCCGGTGGAAAGAAATCTCTGTTTCACCACGGGCCGAAACGCTGATAAGTCCGGGTTCTATAAAGTACAAGGCCCGTTATGACAAAGTCCCCCGCCACCCCCGCATCCCCATCCAGTCCTTTTGCGCGGCTCATGGGCCAGCCCTACCTGCTCTTGACCCTGTCCGCCCTGTTCTGGGGCGCCAATATCATCGCGGGAAAATACGCCATCGGCGAACTCGATCCCTATGCGCTTTCGGTCATGCGCTGGCTCATGGCTTTCCTCATAATCCTCCCTTTCGCATGGTCGAGCCTTAAGGCCGAATGGGCGGAAATCCGCTGCGCCTGGGGCTGGCTGGCCTTTTACGGCATTCTGGGCTTCACCAGCTTCAACGTGCTGCTCTACGCTGCCACCACCTATACCGCCGCCGTCAATGTCGCCATGATCCAGGCGGCCATTCCCGTGCTGGTCATGGTCGGCAATTTCGCGATTTTCCGCGTTCGCGCCTCGGGGTTGCATATCGTGGGCGTCGTGCTCACCATCTATGGCGTCGTCCATGTCGCGACCCATGGCAGCCCGCTTCGCCTCGTCGGGCTCGACGTCAATATCGGCGACGCGCTGATGCTGCTCGCGGCGCTGTTTTACGCGCTGCACTCGCTCATGCTGCGCTACAAGCCGAAAATCGGCTGGCTGAGCTTTATCGCCAGCGCCAGTTTTTTCGCCATGCTCGCCGCGTTCGGCTATCAGTTCGCGTTCGGCACCGGCGCGGCGGGCCTTGTTGCCGAAGTGAGCACTATGAGCTGGCGCGGCTGGGCGGTCGTCCTCTACGTCGCCCTTTTGCCCTCCATTGTCGCCCAGATGACCTATGCCCGAGGGGTCGAGCTGATCGGCCCCAACCGGGGTAGCCTGTTCATCAACCTCATCCCCGTCTTCGGGGCCCTGCTTGCGGTCTTCATGCTCGGGGAAACCCTTGAAATGTTCCACATGGTCGCCGCTGCGTTCATCATTGCGGGGATCGGCATTGCCGAATATGCGGCCCGTCGCCATCTGCGCGATATCTTAAAGCCGCAATAGAGTGTTTTTTGTGGTTCGGAAGCGCGACAAACAACAAAAAAGGGCGGCATCTGCCGCCCTTTCAATATCGATGTGATCGGCCTTAAACCCCGAACACCAGCCGCTTGGCCTGCTTGACGCCCTCGAGCCCTTCGATCTGGGTCAACTCGCCATCGGTCAACTCGCTGTCGATCGACAGAAGCGCAATCGCGTCCTTGCCCTGCTCGACCCGGCCCAGGTTGAAGTTGGCGATATTGATGCCGAGCTGGCCCAGAAGCGTGCCCAGCCGCCCGATAAAGCCGGGCTTATCCTCATTGGTGATATAGAGCATGTGCGGAGTGACTTCCGCCTCGAGCGTGATGTTCTTGATTTCGACGATCCGCGGCGCCTTGGAGCCATAGACCGTACCGGCCACGCTGCGCTCCTGGCGTTCGGTCACGACAGTGAGCCGGATGAGGTTGTCATAGGCCCCAACCTGTTCGCGGTTGACCGTTTCAACGGCGATACCGCGATCCTTGGCCAGCGCCGGAGCCGAAACCATGTTGACGTCTTCAAGCAGCGGCTTGAGCACCCCGTTGAGCAGCGCCGCCACCATCGGACGCGTGTTGAGGTCGGAGACATCGCCCTCGAACTCGATGCGGATGCCCTTGATGCCGGTCTCGGTCAGTTGTCCTGCGAACGAACCCAGTAGTTCGGCCAGCTTGACGAACGGGGTCAGCTTGGGCGCTTCTTCCGCCGAAATCGAGGGGAAGTTGAGCGCGTTGGTGATTTCCCCGGTCACCAGATAGGCCGAAATCTGCTCGGCAACCTGCAGCGCGACATTTTCCTGCGCCTCGGTGGTCGAAGCGCCAAGGTGCGGCGTGCAGATCACATTGGCCATGCCGAACAGCGGATTGTCCTTGGCCGGCTCTTCAAGAAACACGTCGAGCGCCGCGCCGGCAACCTTGCCCGCCTCAAGCGCATCCTTGAGCGCCGCTTCGTCGATCAGCCCGCCGCGCGCGCAATTGATGATCCGCACGCCGTCCTTCATCTTGGCGATCGCCTCGGCCGAAATGATGTTGCGCGTCGCGTCGATCAGCGGCGTGTGCAGCGTGATGAAGTCGGCCTTTGCGAGCAATTCGTCGAGTTCGACCTTTTCGACACCCAGATCCACTGCGCGTTCGGGCGTAAGGAACGGGTCGAACGCGATGACCTTCATTTTCAGGCCCTGGGCGCGGTCGGCGACGATTGAGCCGATATTGCCCGCCCCGATCAGGCCCAGCGTCTTGTTGGTCACTTCAACGCCCATGAAGCGGTTCTTTTCCCACTTGGACGCCCGCGTCGACGCATCGGCTTCCGGGATCTGCCGCGCCAGCGCCAGCATCATCGAAATCGCGTGTTCGGCCGTGGTGATCGAATTGCCGAACGGGGTGTTCATCACGATCACGCCCTTGGCGGTCGCTGCCGGAATATCGACATTGTCCACCCCGATACCGGCGCGTCCGATCACCTTGAGATTGGTCGCATTGGCCAAAATCTTTTCGGTCACCTTGGTCGCCGAGCGGATGGCGAGCCCGTCATACTGCCCGATGATTTCGGCCAGCTTTTCCTTGTCCTTGCCCACATCGGGAAGGTAGTCGACCTCGACCCCGTTCGCCTTGAAAATCTCGATCGCCGCCGGGCTGATCTTGTCCGAAACCAATACCTTGGCCATGTCATAATCCTTGCTTCAAAAGGGCCTTCACGCCCGAAAATTGTCTATGTCAGCCGCCCAGCGACATCGGTTTCTGGCCCGGCCCCGTTAACCCGAACCGGCTGCGGACGAATTCGAGCCACAGTCCGTAGGGTCGCCCCAAAACCAGCATCAACCCCGCAAATCCGAGCGCTCCGGCAACGATCCCCACACCCCTTGCCCCGCCGGCAAAAATAATGAGCACGTAAATCGGCACCTGGAACGTCAGCAGCGCGATGGAATCCACGACCAATGTCGCTGTGGTGGATGCGGGGCTGGTGATCTTCAAGAACCAGTCCCGCCAATACCCGTAAGGCCGAGCGGTCAGAACCATGAGCGGAGCACCGATGGCGCGTGAGGTGGCCACTTCGGGCCAGCTCATGCCGGAAATGAACCGCTCGTTGAGCCCGCTGACGATGGTAAAGAAGATGACCAGCGCCAGCGTATCGGCAGCAAAACTCCTGAGCCGCTGGTTGGCCATCGTTCCAGCCCTACGCCAGCGCCGCCTTCTTTTCCTCGGCATATGCCCAGTCGAGCCAGGGCCCCAGCTTTTCGAGATCGGCAGTTTCCACGGTCGAGCCGCACCAGATGCGGAATCCGGTCGGCGCGTCGCGATAGCCGCCGATATCGTAGGCGACAGCTTCCTTGTCGAGCCGGGAGACCACCGCCTTGGCGAGCTTGGCCTGTGCCTCGTCGGAAAGCGCCGTAACTTCGGGATCGACGATTTTCAGGCACACCGAAGTGTTCGAGCGCACCGCCGGATCGGCAGCGAGGAAATCGACCCAGCCGGTTCTCGCAACCCAATCGGCAATCGCCTTTTCATTGGCATCGGCCCGCGCCTGCAGCGCCTTGAGCCCGCCGACCTCAAGACCCCATTCCATGGCGTCCACTGCGTCTTCGATACAAATCATCGAGACCGTGTTGATGGTCGCGCCTTCAAAGACGTCCGCCATCAGCTTGCCGCCCTTGGTAAGCCGGAAGATTTTCGGCAGCGGGCGGTTGGCAGGGGTGAAGGTTTCCAGACGTTCGACGGCGCGCGGCGAAAGGATCAAAATCCCATGCGCAGCTTCCCCGCCCAGCGCCTTCTGCCAGGAAAAGGTCACAACATCGAGCTTGGAAAAATCAAGGTTCTGGGCAAACGCCGCCGAGGTGGCATCGCAAATGGTCAGCCCTTCGCGGTCCGCCGGAATCCAGTCCCCATTGGGCACCCGCACACCCGAGGTCGTCCCGTTCCAGGTGAAGACAACGTCGCGGGTAAAATCGACTTCGGAAAGGTCCGGCAACTCGCCATATTCGGCCTTGAGCACCCGCACATCGTCGAGCTTGAGCTGCTTTTGAACGTCGGCGACCCACCCGGCCCCAAACGATTCCCAATTGAGCATGTCGACGCCGCGCGCGCCCAGCATGCCCCACAGCGCCATTTCCACGGCGCCGGTGTCGGAAGCCGGCACGATGCCGATCAGGTAATCGTCCGGAACTTCGAGCAGTTCGCGGGTCAGGTCGATGGCGCGCTTGATCCGCGCCTTGGCCGGCTTGGCCCTGTGGGACCGCCCCACCAGCGCACCAGCAAGCGCCTCAACCGTCCACCCGGGACGCTTGGCGCAAGGACCTGACGAAAAATTGGGATTTTCCGGACGCACATCCGGCTTCGCCACATCGGTGGCGGCAGAAATATCTGTCATGTTGCTCCATCCTTACAGATGGGCGTCCCTCGTTGGGGAGGGATGGCCCGCAGCCCGTATAGAGGAGGATGGGGGCGGTTGGCAAGCAATATGATGATGGGCCTTTTGACGTAATCGAATGCGGCAGAGTAAACGGCAATTCTATCAGTCGTGCCAAACCCTCCGACGGCCAAAGGCCTCGGCTTACTGACTTTCTTGCCGGTCGCGCTTCCGAACCGAAAAACCGGTTCCCACTTTTTCTGGAAGCGCTCCAGATAGACGGCATGGGGCAATGAACGCTCCGCATGTTTATTTAGTATATGAAGCGATCATCGCCCCACGCATCCGGGGTTTTTGGCTTATGGCGGCGTCTCGGGCTGGGGTTTGTCGTCCGGGATATTGGCATTTTTAGTGGGTCGGTTGGCGAACCGGGAAACCGGTCCCCACTTTCCCTGCCAACCTCCCGTCGGTGCCCCTCTCCCTTTCGGGAGTGCGACGTGGAACGCCTGGTTCCTCGTCCGGCCATCCGTCCGCTTTGGGCCTTCCCTGCAGCGACCCGCATGGAACCCGGATCGGTCCCGCCGGAAGCTCGTATGCATCCTCGTCCCTGGCGACACCGTGGGGGGAGAATGGCACGAGTGTCTGGGGGCGGGGATTAGTTTTTTCACAGCGCTTCCACCTTCACCCGCGTCATCCTCGGGCTTGACCCGGGGATCTGCTGCGTCGAGGCAGCCGGTGAAGGGGTTGGGGACCGATGACGCGCCAAGGTGCACCACTTCTGCCGCGCGTGCGGACGCCCTGCGGATCCCCGGGTCAAGCCCGAGGATGACGAAGGGAGTAGGGTGAACGGCGGTGATGGAGCCGCCGGGGGCGGGCCCGAGGATGACGAAGGGGGTGGGGATAAGATTTTTCGAGCGCTTCCACCTTCACCCGCGTCATCCTCGGGCTTGACCCGGGGATCTGCTGCGTCGGGGCAGCCGGTGAAGGGATTGGGGACCGATGACGCGTCAAGGATCACCACTTCTGCCGCGCTTGCGGACGCCCTGCGGATCCCCGGGTCAAGCCCGAGGATGACGACGGGGTGGGTGAGCGGCGGTGATGGAGTCGAGAGGGTAACCTATCACCCATCGCTGTCCCCGACCTGATCGGGGACCCAGCAGTCTTGCCGACACTCCGGTGCGTGAGGAAAAGCACATCGGCCTCGGCTGGAGTTTATCCCGGCGAAAGCCGGGACCGGGGAAGCGAGGGGCAGTCTCAGCAAGGCCCCTCACCGGCCTGCCGGCCACCCTCTCCCCCGAGGGGCGAGGGTTAAGCGTGCCGAAACGCCTGAGAGAAACACCGACGCTCCCGCAAGCCGCAGCGGGACTCCCTCGCCCCTCTGGGGACTTCGAGGCGGTGGCGCAGCCACCAATCGCTCCGGTGGAGCGATTGGAGCCGAAGAAGGTTGGGGTGAGGGGCCTTGACCGTTAAGGATAGTTTTCAACGCTCGCAGCGATCTTCACCTCTCCCTTTGGGGGAGAGGTCGGAGCTTGCAAAGCAAGGTCCGGGTGAGGGGGCCTTTCCAAAACGCGGCGCCCCTCACCAAGCCTAATGCCTCAACCCCGGCGCCTCCTGCCCGGTGCTCTCGACATATTCGCGATACCCGCCGCCGAAGGTGCGCACACCCTCGGGCGAAACCTCGAGCACCCGATTGGAGAGTTCGGCCAGAAAATGCCGGTCGTGCGAGACGAATACCATGGTGCCCTCGTAATTGGCCAAAGCCTCGATCAGCATTTCCTTGGTGGCGATGTCGAGGTGGTTGGTGGGTTCGTCCAGCACCAGAAAATTGGGGGGATCGAACAGCATCATGGCCATCACCAGCCGCGCCTTTTCCCCGCCCGAGAGCACCCGGCATTTCTTTTCAACATCGTCACCGGAAAACCCGAAACACCCCGCCAAGGCCCGCAGCGGCGCCTGGCTCGCCTGCGGAAATTCGCTTTGCAGCATGTCGAAGATCGACTTGTCCCCGTCCAGCCGGTCCATGGCATGCTGGGCGAAATAGGCCATCTTGACCGAGGGTCCCCGCGCAACCGATCCGGTATCGGGCTCCGCCGCCCCGGTCACCAGTTTAAGGAGTGTCGATTTGCCCGCCCCATTGACCCCCATGATCGCCCAGCGCTCCTTGCGCCGGACGTGAAAATCGAGCCCATCATAGATGGTCTTTTCCCCATACG
This sequence comes from Pelagibacterium sp., assembly GCF_965249125.1. Classification (GTDB taxonomy): domain Bacteria; phylum Pseudomonadota; class Alphaproteobacteria; order Rhizobiales; family Devosiaceae; genus Pelagibacterium. Next base: position 482,652 of record NZ_OZ252217.1, on the reverse strand, counting down.
TTTTGGCGACGCCCTTGAGCACGGCCACGTCCTCGCCCGAACGCGGCGCGGGACGAAACTCGAACACAACCTTCTGGGCGCGCTTGGGCGGTTCGACCCGGTCGATCTTGTCGAGCTTTTTCACCCGGCTCTGCACCTGCGCGGCATGGCTCGCCCTGGCCTTGAACCGTTCGATGAACTGGATCTCCTTGGCCAGCATCGCCTGCTGGCGCTCGAACTGGGCCTGCTGGTTCTTGTCGGCGATGGCCCGCTGTTCCTGATAGAATTCATAGTCGCCCGTATAGGACGTCAACGTCCCCGCATCGATCTCGATAATCTTGTTGACCACCCGGTTCATGAACGCCCGGTCGTGCGAGGTCATAAGCAGCGCGCCGGAGAAATTTTTCAGGAAATCCTCGAGCCAGATCAGGCTTTCGAGATCGAGATGGTTGGAAGGCTCGTCGAGCAGCAGAACGTCGGGCTTGGCGAGCAGGATCTTGGCCAGCGCCACGCGCATCTTCCAGCCGCCCGACAGCGCCCCGACATCGCCATCCATCATCGCCTGGGAAAACCCCAACCCGTCGAGCACCTCGCGCGAGCGGCCATCGAGCGCATAGCCGTCGAGCTCTTCGAACTGTTCGGTCACCTCGCCATAGCGCACGATGATCGCGTCCATCTCGTCGGCCTTGTCGGGATCGCCCATATCGGCTTCGAGCTGCCGCATCTCGGCGGAAAGCGCCGCGACGGGACCTGCCCCGTCCATGGTTTCGGCCACCACCGAGCGTCCCGCGATCTCGCCCACATCCTGGGAGAAATAACCGATGGTCGTGCCCCGATCGACGGACACCTGCCCCTCATCGGGCCCCTCTTCGCCGGTTATCATGCGAAACAGCGTGGTCTTGCCCGACCCGTTCGGTCCCACCAGCCCGATCTTTTCGCCCTTCTGAAGCGCAGCGGAGGCTTCGATGAAAACGATCTGTTTGCCGTTCTGCTTGCCGATATTTTCAAGACGGATCATGGGAGGGGGACCTCAAACTCTTTGGCCGCCCCAAGGGAGGGCGGCCAGATGCGGTGCCCCTAAATCATTTCGATGGCACCAGTGCAACAGCTTTATCCCCACCGCTCCCATCGGGCGGTATCATGACGCAGCGCCGGGTTCAGTTTTCATAGATCATCTTGCGCGTCATGCCGCCATCCACTGTGAGAACCTGCCCGGTCACGAACCCCGCGCCGGCAAGATAGAGCACCGCCTGCGCGATATCTTGTGGCTCTCCCACCCGCCCGACCGGATGCTGCGCATGATCCTCTTTTCGCAAATCGGTCTTATCGCTGATCCAGCCCGGCGCTATGGCATTGACGCGAATGTCGGGGCCCAGCGAAATCGCCAGCGCGTGGGTCAACGCCACAAGGCCGCCTTTCGATGCGGCATAGGCTTCGGTATCGGGCTCGGACATGAAGGCACGCGTCGAGGCCATATTGACGATGGCGCTGCCCGCGCCCATCAGCGGTACGACGGCGCGTGTCATCAGAAAAGCGCCGGTCAGATGGCTGTCGATGATCTTTTGCCAATCCGAGAGCGCCAATTGGGTGATCGATCCGGTCACCGGCCCGGCGATGCCGGCATTGTTGACCAGAAGATCGACGCGATCCCACCCGAGCGTATCGAACGCCGCACCGACCGATGCTTCGCTGCCCACATCGCAGGAAACGAACCGCGCGCCCTTGGGCCCTTCGACCAGATCGAACGATGCAACCTCCCAGCCGGCGTCCATGAGGGCAGCACAGGTTCCGGCCCCGATCAGCCCCGCACCACCGGTCACGATTGCCCTTTTGCCCATGATTTTAGCCTCTCGATTGCTTCTCACGCAGAGGCAATTTTCACGGCCCCGATTGGGTTGCAATCAAGGGAGCGGGCCGGTCCGGTACAGCGCGATCCGCAACCCGTTATTGTCGATGCTCGCACCCGGCTTGCCGAACGCCAGCCCGGTCGCCTGCGCCAACGCCCTGTCGGACGTGACCATCCCCACCCGCCAGCCCGAAAACCGGGTCTTGAGCACCTGCCCCAGCGCGCCATAGAGCGGATAGAGCTTTTTCCGATCCCCCAGCCGCGACCCATAGGGCGGGTTGACGATCACCAGCCCCGCAGGTTCTTCCGGGCGCTCCAAAAGATCAACCGGGGTTTGGGCAAAGCGCGTGACCGGACTTGTCCCCGCCCGTTCGGAATTGGCTATGCTCATCCGAACAGCTCCGGCGTCCCTGTCGCTGCCATAAAACAGAAAGGCAGTGTCTCTCGATTGACGGGTCTGTTTCATTGCCGTCCATGCGGCGGGATCGAAACCGGCAAGATGTTCGAACGCAAACGGCCGCGAACGGCCCGGCTCGAGGCCCAACGCTATTTCCGCGGCTTCCACGACCAGGGTGCCGGACCCGCACATCGGATCGAGCACCGGCTCATTGCCCGTGTACCCGCATTCGCGAAGCAACAGCGCCGCCATGGTTTCCCGCATCGGCGCCTTGTTGACCTCCAGCTTGTGTCCGCGCCGGTGAAGCCCCTCCCCGGACGTATCGATGCTGATCGTGCACAGATCGTTTTCGATCCGCACCAGCACCCTGACGTCCGCACCATCCGCTATCGGCGCGCCCAGCTCCTGCGCTATCGCCTTTTGCACCCGCTCCGCCGCAGCGCCGGAATGATAGATTTTCGACTTCCTGCAGCTCGCCTCCACCCGCACCGGCACATCCTCGCGCAGCACATCGCCCCACGCCACCGCCCGCGCCCGCTTGTCGAGTTGCGCCAGATGGCTGGCGCGAAAGCTGGCGATCCGCACCAGCACCCGTCCGGCACCCCGCAATTGAAGGTTGGCACGCCAGACCTCATCCCAACCACCCGAAATCTCGACCCCACCGACGACCGGCCTGGGTTCGGAAAAGCCAAGCTCATGGGCTTCCCGGCAAAGCGCTTTTTCAAGACCGGGCGTGGCCACCAGAAATATAGGAAACTGATCTTTATCCATGCCTCTCCATATCCGGGTGCAACCGCCGACGCGACCAAATTATTGCCGGCCCTGCCTGGCTCGGTCGAAGGGCAGGACAAGCAGCGCCTCCAGCGGTCCGCGCGCAAAATTCCGGCGCCAGATCACTGCAAACAGCCCGGCCATGCCCGTGACGACGATCACCGAAACCATGGCCTCCCCCACGGTTTCGCGCCGCAGGATGTCCTTGAGAAAATGCAAAGCGACAAGATGAGCGACATAAAAGCTGAAAGCCAGTTGTCCCAGAGCGACCAGCGGGCCGCTCAAGCGGTGCCAATGATCGGCAATGATGAGCATGGCACCGGTAACGGCGCTCGCCGCCCCGATCGACCCGACCATCCACAACGGCATCTGGCTGTGCGGCGCGTCCGAGAGCAATTGCCGCCAGTCGCCCAGCCCCTCAGGTTCACCAAGGATATGAAGGGCAAAAGCGGCGATGATTGCGACGCTCGCCGCCAGGGCAACGCCAACCATCAGCAACCCCACTTGGCTCCGCGCCGACCGCAAATCGAGCCGTCCGGCCCACATGCCCCAAAGCAGCGCCGCAGACCATGTGAGCAGTGGATAGGGTCCACTCAGAAGCAATCCGCCGACAATTTCGACCGGACGATCACCCACGGCGACCGTTTCGCGCCCGACAAAATCGGGCCATTGGGCACCGATCGCAAAATAGGCGAGTGGCCCGCAGACGCTAGCCACAGCGGCGAACATGCCCAGCAGTCGCATCGGCAGCGCCATCACGAGGATGCCAAACAGATAGAAGACGGCATAGTGATGCAGGATCACCGCAATCCCGTGATCGAGCGTCTGCAAGACCAACCCCAGTGGGAGCAGGACCAGAGCCATCCAAACCAGGCGAATTCTGGCCGCGTTCATTTGCCCCCGCCGTGCCGACAGAAGCGACATTCCGATGCCGGCAATGAATGCGAACAGGATCGACGCCCGGCCATGGGGCAGATTGTACAAGACTTCTGCGACATTGGTCCGATCGCGCGGTCCTACATGGACCATCAGCATCCCCACAATGGCAAGCGCCCGCGCCGCGTCGATCCCACCGATCCGCGCACCCTCTCGCTGTTGTGGCCGTGCCTGGTCGCTAATCGGATTCCGCATTTCACGAGAAAAGGGGCGCCCTTTCGGACGCCCCTTGTCAAAACAAATTATCGATCCGGTTGTTATTCGACTGCGGGCTCGGCCGGAACGGCCGGGTCAGTCGTCACTGCCGGATCGGCGGGCACACCACCATCTTCGGGCGGAGGCATGTCACAAGCGGCAACGGCCAGCATGAGCGGCAGAGCCAGAAGGGCAAGAAACTTACGCATTTTTGGTCTCCTTTTCATTCTCGAAACAAAATGACCGGTGGCAAGAATGGTTCCCGGTGGGTACGGCCATCCGCCGGGCATTCTGAAGCGGCGCCATTTTGACGCTTCCAACAGTGGGAACCAACGATGACAAAAATGTGATCAACGGGAATAGCGCGCTGTTTCAAAGGATTACTTTCAAAAGTGGTTGGCACGCATATGCCCGACTCGACTAAAAGTGGCATTGAAAAGGCAAGTCCGGCTCAAAGCACATCCGCACCGGCGTTCGGTCGCTCCGCAATTTTTTCGAGTTCCCCACCATGATCGACTCCCCGTCCGACCCGGCCGTGCCGCATTCCGGGACTTTGTTTCAGCCAATCTTTTCGGGACTGCTCGCCTCGCTGGTGGGGTTTGCGAGTTCGTTCGCCATCATATTGCAGGGTTTCGATTCCGTGGGCGCCACACAGGCTCAGGCTGCATCGGGGCTTTTCGCACTTTGTCTGGGCATGGCTCTGGTCGGAGCAACCATGAGCTATATTACCAAAATGCCGCTCTCGATTGCCTGGTCGACGCCCGGCGCTGCGCTGCTCATCACGACGGGCGCTGTCCAGGGTGGTTTTCCCGCAGCCGTCGGCGCCTTCATGTTTGCCGCAGCGCTGATCGTCATCGCGGGCTTCTGGCGCCCTTTCGGACGTGCCGTGGCAGCGATCCCCATGCCCCTCGCCAGCGCCATGTTGGCCGGCATTCTGTTCAATCTCTGCCTCGCTCCCGTCAGGGCCGTTTCCGAACTTCCCACGCTGGCGCTACCCATTATTCTTGTTTGGGCCGCCTGCCTGCGTTTTGCCCGTATATGGGCCGTACCAGCCGCAGTGGCGGCCAGCGCAATCATGATTGCGATTTCGACCGAGCTTCCCGCCGATCTGTTTGCCAACGCCTGGCCCGCCCCCGTAATGGTCGTGCCGGCTCTCAATCTCGACGCCATCGTCGGCATAGCGTTGCCTCTGTTCGTCGTGACCATGGCCTCGCAAAATATTCCCGGTCTGGCCGTGCTGCGGTCCAACGGCTATCAGCCGGATGTGAAGCCGATTTTTGTTTCCACCGGCGTGGTCAGCGCCATTGGTGCACTGCTGGGCGGGCAACTGATCAACCTCGCCGCGATAACCGCCGCCCTGTGTGCCGGACCGGAGGCGCATCCGGACAAGTCCAAACGCTATATCGCCGCCATCACGTCAGGTTTCGGCTACATTCTGTTCGCTCTGGGGGCCGGCATTGCTGCGGCCTTCATTTCCGCCGCCCCGCCAATCCTGATCGAGGCCGTCGCCGGGCTGGCGCTCATTGGCGCTCTGGCCAACGCGCTCGTCGGCTCGGTCAGCGACGAGGAGTTCCGCTTACCCGCGATCATGACTTTCGTAACGGCAGCCTCCGGCCTGACCCTGTTCGGCATAGGCGCCGCCTTTTGGGGGTTGATCGCCGGCGGCGCGCTGTACGCGCTGCTTAAAACAAAAAGGGCGACCATCTAGGCCGCCCTTGAAACCATGATTTGCGCAACGCCTAGAGCATGTCAGGTTTTTATTGAAGCATATCCTGCGTTCTTGAAGTAGTTTCTGCATTGCTGGGGTTTGATGGTTGAGACGAGGTGTCCGATCAGGCGCCATGTTTCTTCGATCGTGCGTTGTTGCGCTATACGCATCCAATGCTTGATCTTGGCGAAGACCTGCTCGATGGGGTTGAGGTCCGGTGAGTAGGGCGGCAGGAACCATAGGCGCGCGCCCGCGGCGCGAATGGCGTCCCGCACGGCCTTGCTTTTGTGGCTGCCCAGATTGTCGAGAATGACGATGTCACCCGGCTTGAGCGTGGGGATCAGGACCTGCTCGACATAGGCGCGGAACGAGAGCCCGTTGATTGGGCCATCGAACACGCAGGGCGCCGTCAGGCCGTCCATGCGCAATCCGGCCAGGAAGGTCATGGTGCGCCAATGGCCGTGCGGCGCATAGCCCTTGAGCCGCCGCCCTTTTGGACCCCATCCACGCAGGGGCGCCATATTGGTCTTGATCCACGTCTCATCGATGAACACCAACCGCGATGGATCGAGCCAAGCCTGCCAGGACTTCCAGCGCTGCCGCTGACGGGCGACCGCAGCCCGAGCCTGCTCAAGCGCGAACAGGCTTTTTTTTAAAGCTCAGACCCTCGCGCCGGATAAAGCGCCATATGCTATCATGGGATACCTGTACGCCTTGTGCGGCCAAAAGCGCTTGCAGACCCCGCACGGTCAGGTGCGGAGTCTGCTGAAACTGTTCAAGAACAAATTGCCTGTGCGCATTGAGAATGACAGGACGCCGGCCACCCATTCGATCTGGTGTGACCGACCCCGTGGACCTCGAGCGTTGCGACCACTTCACAACCGAAGAAACCGCAACGCCAAAACGGGCGGCGACAGACCGGCAACTTTCCCCGGTGCCAACTGCAGCAACAACACGTTCGCGCAAATCATCGGAATAGGGCTTGATCATGGATGCTGGCCTCCAATCCAGCATCAATGATGAATCACATCCAAGCCGATTTGGGAATCCACAATCGATTCAATCAAGCTCAGACATGCTCTAGAAGCGATAGCGCAAAGTGGCGCGCAATTCGTGAACCAAAGTGTCATCGAGCGCATAACGAGGCGTCTCGTTGTCGTTCTCAATGCTCGCAATGTAGAGCGCACGGTAGCCCAGATCGGCAACGATGGAGCCGAAATCATAGCCGACACCAGCCATACCTGCCGCCGCAAAGCTCGTATTGCTGCCCCAGGGACCAAAGGCGCCGTCGGATACGCGCGAATCGTTGAATGCCACACCTGCGCCAGCGCCCACATAGCCGAACGCACCGCCCGCCGCCGAAAGACCATATCTCCGAGGCCGAAATCATAGTAGGCATTGGCCAACACGATGGTCGAACGCAATTCAAGCGTATGATCTACGCCCGCAATGTCGGCCGTCATGTTGTTGTTGGCGAGATAGTCAACTGTGGTGTCGAACCGCAAACCTGTGCCGGTCTCATACCCCGCACCAATGCCGGCGCTGTAACCCCAGCCGCCCTCGGTGATCGAAAAGACATCCCCTGCGTCCGGGTGGCGCGCCTGGCGCGACCATGCATAGTTTCCTGCCACGCTTCCACGCAAGTAGAACGAGCCCTTGAGCCCTTCATCCACGGGCGGGACGTAGGGGGGGACATAATCCTTGTAGACAGGATAATCGAAAGTCACCGGATCGGCAGCCATGGCCGCCGTCGACATGAACGCTGCTGCCCCAACGACAGCATAAGCGACCAGCTTTTTCATAGGCACAAGTTCCCCAAGCCATAAAACCCCAAGAATTACGGGGAATTTAGAGGAACTTCCTTAAGGCGCGCTTAACCGTACCGCTTAACGGTAAAGTCCGAAATCAGGCGACCTTTCCAATCGCCGCCACGATCTCACTAACGACCTGGGAGACCAGCGCCGCATCATCGCCCTCCCCCATCACGCGAATGACCGGCTCGGTGCCCGATTCGCGGATGATGAGACGCCCGGTTTCGCCGAGCCGGATTTCGGCATCCGCAATCAGGGCCCGGACCGATTTGTCAGCGAGCGGTTTGCCGCGCTTATAGCGCACGTTCTGCAACAGCTGCGGGACGGGATCGAAACGATGACAGACTTCCGACACCGGCCTGCCCTCCTGCTTGACCACCGAAAGCAATTGAAGCGCCGCGACCAACCCGTCGCCCGTCGTGGTGAAATCGGACAGAATGATATGGCCCGATTGCTCGCCGCCCACATTAAAGCCCTTGCCGCGCATGGCTTCGAGCACATAGCGGTCCCCGACCTTGGTGCGCTCGAGCAACAGGCCCTGCGCTTCGAGATAGCGCTGTAGTCCGAGATTGGACATCACGGTGGCAACGATTCCGCCCCCCGAAAGCTGGCCGCGCTCATGCCATGAGGTGCCGATAACAGCCATCACCTGGTCGCCATCGACCATATTGCCCTTCTCGTCGACGATAAGAACCCGGTCAGCATCGCCATCCAGCGCGATGCCGATATCGGCGCGCAACTCGCGGACCTTCTCGATCAGTGCACCCGGCGCCGTTGAGCCGCACCCGTCATTGATATTGTACCCGTCGGGCGAAATGCCGATGGAGATGACTTCGGCGCCAAGCTCCCAGAGCACTTCCGGCGCGGTCTTGTAGGCGGCACCGTTGGCGCAATCGACCACCACCCGCAGGCCGGTGAAGTCCATGTCGCGCGGCAATGTGCGCTTGGCATATTCGACATAACGCGTGCGGGCCTCGTCGACGCGGCGGGCGCGGCCCACTCTCGTGCCGCGCGCCAAACGGGGCGTCAGATCGGAATCGATAAGGCTCTCGATCTCGGCCTCGAAGCTGTCGGACAGCTTGTAGCCATCGGGCTTGAAGAGTTTGATGCCATTGTCGTCGAACGGATTGTGGGATGCCGAAATCATGACGCCGACATCGGCCCTCAGCGAGCGGGTGAGCATGGCAACGGCGGGCGTGGGCATGGGGCCGAGCAGCAACACGTCCATGCCTACGGCCGTAAAGCCCGCGGTGAGCGCATTCTCGATCATGTAGCCGGACCGGCGGGTGTCCTTGCCGATCACCACCCTGTGGGCGTAATCGCCCCGCGTGAAGGCGAGCCCGGTCGCCATGCCGACCTTGAGCGCCAGTTCAGGGGTCAGCTTGGGGCCGTTGGCCAGACCACGAATGCCGTCGGTGCCAAAATATTTGCGAGCCATGGGAATGTTCCGATTGTTCAGCAGCGACGCAAGCTATACCGGCCGCAGTACAAAAAAAAGGCAAACACGCTGACGCGGTAAACCGGCCCGTTGCGTCAGCCGCGCTTTTCGAGAGCCAGAAAGCGGTAGGTATTGACCGTGGCAAAGGCTTCCGGCGAGCGGTAGTCGGCTTTGAGCCGGGCGACGATATTTTCACGCTCCGATTTCGGGACGAACAGGCCATAGGCCGTCTTGAGGAACCAATAAAGGATCGGCCGCTTGTTCGAGAGCAACCCGCGCACCTGATCGACCGTCGGCGCGACAAATCCGCGATAGACGTTCTGATCGATGGCCATGGTCTGGGCGGCTGCAAGGGTTACGTCCTCATTCTCGACAATCGCAAATCCGGCCCGTTCAACGGCAACGGCAAACTCTGAATAGCGATGTCCGCCGCCGGGCTGCCTGTCCCCCTGATAGGCATCGGCACGGAAGCAGTCCGCGATTATGACCCGGCCATTCGGTGCGAGGATATGTTTGAGCTTGGCAAGGCTGGTCTCGAGATCGACATACTGAAAACTCTCGGAAAACATGCACACGTCGAACGGCCCCTCACCCGAGAAGTCCTCGAATTTCGTCTCATGCACGCGGGCATTGGGGCCGAGCTTTTCGGCCGCCACTTCGGCCTGAAGATGGCTCGGGGTAATCATCTCGACGGTGTAGCCCTTGTCGAGCAACAGTTTTGCCATCTCGCCGGTGCCGCCGCCGATGTCGAGAAGCCGCCCCGGGGCCGGCGGGATCAGCGCCAGGAGCTTATCGACATAACGCTCCTGGGCCATGCGAAGCTGAGGGATGTTGGGGCGCTCGCCGGGTTCCCAAAGACCGTAGTGGAGCCATGGACTGTCGGCAAAGGTTTTGGCGACATAGACATAAAGGTCCAGTCCTTCGGTCTTGGTATCGATTTTGGCCACGCGGTGCTTCTCCATCAAAGATGCTTCTGGGTAGCCAAGAGCGCGCTTCGTGACAAGAGGCGCCGACCAAAGGCGGCTTGCCGCGTTCTAGAAATCCTCCCATTCGGAGCTGACCGCCGCATTGCCATGCACCTGATAGGCACGCCGCGCTGCCGCAGCCGTCGGGCGAGCCGCCGGCACCGGTTCGTGGTCGGTCACGGTGAACACCGCAGTGATCCGGTCGAGTTCGACCGCCTGGCCTTCGGTCTGCTCAACTGCGGCATTGGTTTGTTCAACCAGTGCAGCATTGTGCTGGGTCATCTCGTCCATCTGCCGGACGGCACCGTTGACCTCCTCGATAGCCGAGGACTGCTCGGATGCCGCCTTGGCGATCTCTTCGATGACGGCCGAACTTTCTTCGGCGCCCTGCAAGATCTCGAGCAGCCGGGCGGCGGCCTGTTCAACGAGCCGGGAGCCTCCGGCCACTTCGGCAGCACTGGTTTCAATAAGCGCCTTGACCTCCGAAGACGCATCGGCCGCCGATTGGGCCAACCGCCGCACTTCGATAGCGACCACCGCAAACCCCTTGCCTGCCTCCCCGGCCCGTGCCGCTTCCACCGAAGCGTTGAGCGCCAGAAGATTGGTCTGGAAGGCGATGTCGTCGATCATCCCGATGATATTCGATATCCTGGCCGAAGAGGCGGAAATCCGTTCCATGGCCCTGTTGGCCTCTCCCATCACCGCACCACCCTCGCTGGCGCTGGCCGAAAGCAAACGCGCCTTGTCCGCCGCCGTGCGGGCCTGCCCCGCGCTGGCGACGACAGCACCCGAAAGCTGTTCCATGGCCGCCGAGGTTTCCTCGATGGTCGCGGCCTGCTTTGTCGTCCGATCAGCCAGATCGTTGGCCCCGGTCAGCAATTCGCTGGTCGCGGTCTTGACCGCGCCGGAGGTCGATTTGAGGCGAGAGACGATATCGACCAGTTGCTCCAGCGTCTTGTTGTAGGCCTGTCGCAGCGCTTCGTACTGTCCGGTAAAGCTCTGATCGATCCGCCCGCGCAGATCGCCCTCGGCCATGCTTTCAAGACTCCTGGTCAACAGAGAGATGATCGCCTCAGCGCGTTTGCGCTCTGTGATGTCGGTTGCGAACTTGACAATCTTGACCGGCTTGCCGACGGGATCGAGGATCGGATTGTAGCTCGCCTGGATCCAGATATCCTTGCCGCCCTTTCCCACCCGCTGGAACTCACCCGCCACAAACTCGCCGGCACGCAGCCGCTCCCAGAAATGGGCATAGTCAGGCGATGCCGTATAGGCCGGATCGCAGAACATGGCGTGATGCTTGCCGACGATCTCCTCGAGCCCATAGCCCAGCGTTGCGAGGAAATTCTCGTTGGCGGTAAGGATCGTCCCATCGAGGGTGAACTCAATGACCGCCTGTACACGCCCGATGGCCGCGACCTTGGCCGCGTGATCGGCGGCCTGTAGTTTCTGAGCTGTGATGTCGGTGGCAAATTTGATGACTTTGACCGGTTTGCCGGATCGATCAAGGATAGGATTGTAGCTCGCCTGGATCCAGATTTCGCGGCCGCCCTTGGCCAGCCGCTTGAACTCATCGGCCTGATAGAGCCCCTGCGCCAGACTTTTCCAGAAGGCGCGGTACTCCTCACTCCCCGCGTGGTCGGGCGGAACGAACATCGAATGGTGGTTGCCAACGATCTCGTCGAGCCCGTACCCCATGGCAGCGAGAAAATTTTCATTCGCGGCCAGAATGATGCCATCGAGCGAAAATTCGATCACCGCCTGCGAGCGATCGATGGCGTCAATCCTTGATTGCGCGTCGCCGGACGCGGCGCCCCGTTTGAACATGCCCAATTCCCCCAAATGATCTGCAAGCAGATAGCGATATGACGTCCACGCCTAGACAGTCGACCACCTTTGGTTAAACAGTCGTTTAGGAAAATGATGCGGTTGTTTACATAGGTTAGTCTTGGCGCGCCGACGCACCCGACGGCGAGTTCGCCTCGGGCTTTGAGTCGGCTAGACGGCATGGGGCGATGAACGCTCCGCATGTTTGTTTAGTATATGAAGCGATCATCGCGCCGCCTTCGCGCATAGCGCTTTGGGCGTTCGGCACTTGAAAGAGGCGGGATTGAATTTTTCAAGCGCCTCTCCACCACCCCCGCGTCAAGCCCGAGGATGACGATGGGGTAGGGTGGGTGGTGGTGATGGAGCCGGAAACAAAAAAGGCTGCCCGGAGGCAGCCCTTAAATTTCGATAGACCTCGGAAATGGAGATCAGGTGCCCGGCTGAGGCTCGAGCCCGGCGTCGGGCTCGCCTTCCTCGCCGCGCTTCTTGTGCGCCTTGCCCGCTTTGGGGACGCCGGTCGATTTCGGCGTGTTGTCGTTATCGATGTCGCGAACCGGCTGCTTGCCGTCCATGAGGCCCCGCAATTCGTCGCCCGTCAGGGTCTCGTATTCGAGCAGGGCCTGCGCGACGGTTTCGAACTGATCGATGTTTTCCCGGATCATGGTGCGGGCCGCCAGTTCGCCGTCTTCGACGAGCTTGCGCACTTCCTCATCGATAAGCTTGGCGGTTTCGTCCGACATATGCTGGGACTGGGTCACCGAATGACCAAGAAACACTTCCTGATCGTTCGATTTGTACCGAACCCGGCCGAGCTTTTCGCTCATGCCCCATTCCATGACCATCGAGCGGGCCAGATTGGTCGCCATCTGGATATCGCCCGAGGCGCCTGAGGTGACCTTTTCGGGACCGAACTTGTAGATCTCGGCCTCGCGGCCACCGAACAGCATGGCCAGACGCGCCACCGCCTTTTCACGGGAGAACGAATAGCTGTCCTTTTCGGGCAGGGTCATCACCATGCCCAGCGCGCGACCACGCGGGATGATGGTGGCCTTGTGGATCGGATCGAGCTTGCCGGCCAGCATGAGATTGATGAGGGCGTGCCCGGCCTCGTGATAGGCTGTGAGCTTTTTTTCCTCGTCGGTCATGGCCATGGTGCGCCGCTCGGCGCCCATCATGATCTTGTCCTTGGCGTCCTCGAACTCGGCATGGGTCACGAAGCGCTTGTTGCGGCGCGCGGCCAGAAGCGCGGCCTCGTTGACGATATTCATCAGATCCGCACCCGAAAAGCCGGGCGTGCCGCGGGCCAGGACCTTGAGATCGACGTCAGGGGCAAGAGGGACCTTGCGGACGTGAACCTTGAGGATACGCTCGCGGCCGGCAACGTCGGGATTGGGCACCACGACCTGGCGGTCGAAACGGCCCGGACGCAGCAGCGCGGGATCGAGAACGTCGGGACGGTTGGTCGCCGCGATCAGGATGATGCCTTCATTGGCCTCGAACCCGTCCATCTCGACAAGCAATTGGTTGAGCGTCTGTTCGCGCTCGTCATTACCGCCACCCAGACCGGCGCCACGCTGACGGCCGACGGCGTCGATTTCGTCGATGAAGATGATGCACGGAGCGTTCTTTTTGGCCTGCTCGAACATGTCGCGTACGCGGGACGCACCGACACCGACGAACATTTCAACGAAGTCCGAACCCGAAATTGTAAAGAACGGCACATTGGCCTCGCCGGCCACCGAACGGGCCAGAAGTGTTTTACCGGTACCCGGAGGGCCGACAAGCAGCACGCCGCGCGGGATGCGCCCGCCAAGCCGCTGGAACTTGCCCGGATCGCGCAGGAACTCGACGATTTCCTCGAGATCCTGCTTGGCTTCCTCGACACCGGCCACGTCCTCGAAGGTCACTTTGCCCGAGGACTCGGTGAGCATTTTCGCGCGAGACTTGCCAAAGCCCATGGCGCCGCCACGGCCCCCGCCCTGCATTTGGCGGATAAAGAAGAACCACACGGCGATAAGGACGATAAACGGAAGCCAGCTCGACAGCAGGATCGACCAGAAGGGCGAGCCTTCCGGCGCGCGCGCCGTGATCTCCACGTTCTGGTTCTCGAGCCGCTCGACGATATTGGCGCCTTCGGGGATCGTCACCTCGAACCGCGTGCCCTCATTGGTACGGCCCTGGACGGTATCGTTGATGATGGTGACTTCGGCGATACGGCCATTGTCGATATCGCTCACGAACTGGCTATAGGTCCGCTCAACCGTCGAAACGGTCCGCGTCGAGGACTGGAAAACCTGAAACAGCCCCAAGAGCATGAAGAGGATGACCAGCCATATGGCCAAATTCCGAAAATTTCCGTTCATCAATCCTGTCCTGGTCGGGCAATGCCCTTAAGATTGCAGCAGCCCGCACAGAGCCGCGCGGCACACGACGTGCCATAATTGTTGCCGCCGAATGTAAGGCCGTCATTCCGGCGATACAAGGGCAACACCCCCGTCCGGTGGCCGATTGCCGCAGTTTCCAGCCTAAGAGGTTAACGGGATTTGCTCTACCGAAAAGCCCTCTGCGACCTTGATACCGCCGATGGCAACAATCTGGCCCCGCGCGTCGCGGACCAGCGGTGCCGCGCGCAGCCCCGCAACCGGACCCGCCAGCACCCTGCCCGTCAGCGCCCTGAACGCCCCCCGGGTCAACCCGACGGCTGGCCCGATGGTTCCGGCGATGGCAGCGGCGACGGCAAAACGGCCGTCCCAGACAAGGGTTTGGCCCGGCGCAAGTTCAGCCCCGGGCAATCCCTCCCGTCCGGCCTCACGATGGATCACGATTGTGTTTGCATCGGCCAGCACCCGCGCGCCCGCCAGCGTCGCCGTGAAATGCTCGCCCCCCGCAATTCGCCCGGCGAGCGCTTCGGTTCGAGACAGAAAGAACGACTGCGTTCCGGACGCGGCAGACAATGCCCGCTCGATGACGCGGACCCTGATTTCGGGATCGGCGGTATCAAACGCCTCGCGGCCGATCCGCACAATTCCCAAGGGATCGAGCGAGGCGTGCTCGACGATAAACCCGCCGGTCACCTGCTTGGCAAGGGCATCGATCCGCTGAAGCCGCTCGGCAGCCTTGCTCAACCGATCGGGTCCGAGCCCGAGTTCGGCGAGGCCCGGCAACGCATCGCGCCAGCGCGTGCGTTCATAGGCGAGATCGGCATTGGACGGATCAAGGGCCGGCGATAGCCCGGCCCGCGCCACCAGTGTCGCCAGCGTTTGAGGAGGAACCGCGAGGAGGGGACGGAAGACGGAAACCGCGTCGAGCTGAGAAATTTCCCGCATTCCGCCCAGCCCGGAAACCCCGCTGCCATGGGCAAGCCGCATCAGAACCGTTTCGGCCTGGTCGCGCTGGTGATGGGCGGTGAGCAGAATTTCGGCCCCATCGGCCTCCATTGCCTGAGCGATCAGGCCATAGCGGGCGGCACGCGCCGCGCTCTGCTTGCCTGTCGATGGCTTTTCACCTGTCCAAACGAGTATGCGGCATGAAAGGCCGAGCTTTTCGGCCTCGGCCGCCACCATCGCTGCTTCGGCCCGCGCCTCGGGCCGCAGTCCATGATCCACCGTATAGACGATGGCCCGCGGCTTGGTATCGCTCCAGGCGGCATAGAGCAACATCAGCGCAAGCGAATCGGCCCCGCCCGAGACGGCGAGGCCAATGGTTTTCCGACCGGAGAGCGGGGCAAAAAGCGCCGCGGGGTCGAGACCGCACAGCGCGATGTCGGCCGGTGTCAGCACCCCGCCTGCGCCTGTTCGGCCGCCACCCGGTCCTTGAAGGCCTGGGTGGAGTCCGGATAGCGGCGCAGCACCTCGCCATAGGTCCGGCAAGCCGTATCGAATTCTCCCGCTCCGTGCAGCGCAACGCCGAGGCTGAACAGCAAATCGGGCGCGCGGGTCGAGGTTGTATAACTCTCAAACCCGTTGAGCAGGACTTCGGCCGCCTCTCCATAGGCGGCCCGCTGGATCAGCGTTTCGCCCAGCCAATAGGTTGCATCGGGCGCCTGCTGGTGGTCGGGGAAGCTTTCGATGAACTGGCGGAACTGGTTTTCAGCAAAAGCGTATTCGCCCCGCACCACGGCATCGTAGCCCGCCTGATACTGGGCATTGGCATCGCCATCCTCGAGCGGGATCGCATTGGGATCGAAACTGAGGTCGAGCGGCTCGGAAGGCGGTGTGCTGCCCAGTTCGCCCTCCGGCGGCCCCAGAACGACGCCGTCGTGGTTCTGCGGGTTCGGCTCCTGTCCGAAGACATCGCTGGCGTAGAGGTTGTCCTCCCCGCCCATTTCGCTGCCGTCCATGAGGTCGGAATCCCCGACAAGCGGGTCGATGACCGTGGGGGTGCTGGGCTGCGGCTCTGTCTGGGGCTGGGGTTCCTGCGGCAACCGATCGGCAGGCGTCTCGCCGCCGGATGTGGTTACCGCATCAGTTTCCCCCAGGCTCCCGCCCTCCAGCTGCTGGAAGCGGTATTCATTGTCTTCCTGGGTGCGTTCGAGCAGGCTCTGGAGCTGGGTCAGTTGGAACTGCAGGCCCTCGATCTGGCCCGAATTGAGCCGCACCTGCTCTTCGAGCTGGTCGAGGCGCACCTGCATGGTGGCGAGGTCATTGCCCTGCCCCTGCCCTGCAACGGTCATTGAAAAAGTCAGAAGTCCCGCCGTTGCGGCAATCACGGCACCCTGCCGCCATCGCCCCGCGAGCGTGGTTGAAAGTCTCGACACAACAAATCTCCTTCACAGGCGCCACCCTTGTACCGGCAACGCAATCGAACGATTTAAGGATGCGTAATTAAAGCAGATTTTTGGCAAAAAAGAAGCGCCGGGACCAGATACGCGGTCCCGACGCTATGCCTCCAGATTGGCATTCGTGATTTGGATGGTCAGTTTGTCAAAACGGTGACCGCGCGGCGGTTCTGGCTCCAGCACGAAATGTCGTTGCAGATCGCGACTGGGCGTTCCTTGCCATAGGAAACGGTCGACAGGCGATCCTGCGGGATACCGCGCGAAACAAGATAGTTGACGACGGCCGTGGCGCGGCGGGCGCCCAGCGCGATGTTGTATTCGCGCGTTCCGCGCTCATCGGCGTGACCTTCGATCACGATACGATACTGCGAATATTGCTGCAGCCATTGGGACTGCTGGTTAAGCGTTGCCTGTGCGTCGGCGGTCAGAACCGAAGAATCGGTTTCAAAGAACACGCGATCGCCCACCGAAACCAGAAATTCCTGCTGGCTGCCGGGAGCACCGCCGCCCCCGGCGGCGTCCCCACTGATATTGCCCACGCCAGTGGTCGGGGTGCGGGCGCAGGCTGCGACGGCAACGAGCAAAACCGCCAAGAGGAGGCCTTTGCCGAAACGAAGAAGGGGCATGGTCGAACCCATAGCGAAAAAGCTCCAGAACCGGAAAATTGTGGTTAGCATTTTTACAGCGCGTTATCTTAATCGCGCGTGTGTGGGCATAGTTAATCTTGTGCTAATCGGGCGCAATTGCGGCATCTGCCCGGCAAAAAGGCGTCCCGAAACAGGACGCCTTGTATGTGTTGCACGCCTGCAATGGCGATCAGGACAAAAGCGGCCCCCAGGCCGGATCGGACGCGAAGCCCTCGGTGGGAATGCGCCGTTCGTTGCGGCCCCAGATGTCGATGGAAAAGAGCTGGGCCCCGTCATTGCCGCCCGGATCGCGGAAATACATGAGAACGCGGCCATTGGGCGCCCAGGTGGGGCCCTCGGCGTGATAGGAGGTCGCAAGAATCCGCTCGCCCGACCCGTCCGGCCCCATGATGCCGATCGAGAACTGGCCGCCCGACTGGCGGGTGAAGGCAATAAGGTCGCCCTTGGGCGACCAGACCGGGGTCGAATAGGAGCCATCGCCATAAGAGATACGCTCGGCGCCGCCGCCGGCCGCCGACATCACGTAAATTTGCGGGCGCCCACCGCGATCGGATTCAAACGCAAGGCGCTGACCATCCGGGGAATAGGAGGGCGAGGTGTCGATGGCCGAGCCCGTGGTAAGCTGCTGGGGTTGCCCACCCGCCAGATCCATTGCATAGATATTGGTGACTGCGCCATTGCTGACCGAGAACACAAGCCGGCGCCCGTCGGGCGAAAAGCGAGGCGCAAAACTCATCTGCCCGAACCGGCCGATGGACTGGGCCTGGCCCGACGCCATGTTGACCACGAAAATCCCCGAAGAGGTCGGGCCATCCAGTACCATATAGGCGATGAGCTGGCCGTCGGGCGACATGCGCGGTGTCAGGATCTGCTGGGCGCCATCGCTGAGATAGCGGATATTGGCGCCGTCCTGATCCATGATGGCCAGCCGCCGGACACGGTTGGCGCGGGGGCCGCTTTCGGCCACGAACACCACCCGGGAATCGAAATAGCCCGTTTCCCCGGTCAGACCCGTATAAACCGCATCCGACGCGATATGGGCGATGCGCCGCCAAGAACTGGCGTCCGTGCCATAGGATTTACCGGTGACCTGTGCGCCCGCCGTAGTGTCCCACAACCGCAGGCTCGACTGGATCTGCCCGGCACGGTTGGCATCGGCCATGATGACGGCGTCCGCGCCGGTCGAGCGCCAGGCGGGGAAATCCGGCGTCTGGTTGGGATCGCCCACCTGAGCGGGATACCCGGCGGGATCGACAAGACGGAACAGGCCCGAATGGGTCAGGTTATTGCGCACCACCTGCGCGACCTCAGCCCCGAAAGCGGCATCGGCGGAGGCGAAATTGGGGATGGCGATGGGCATCGGCGTGAAATTGCCCCCCGTCACCGTGATCTGCAATTGCGCCAGCACCGGGGTTGCGGCCATCATGGCGGCGCCCGAAAGGCCCAGCATGAGCGCAGTCCTGCGGGTCATCGAAGTATTTTGCACGTCAGTCTCCATGTTTGACGGCGTAGCCCGCCGCCTCGATCCGGATTACCAACCGGACAAGCAAATCCAAGGTTGCGCCGCTTAGCGGCAAATCGTGACCGAATATCGGTGGGCGGCAAGATTTCCGGTCGCTATTGCATTTTGGTCACGCATCACACTCACTCTTTAAAGATCGCGCGGATCGAAGGTCACGTCCACCTGTCGCCAGCTGTCATATTTTTCGACCGGCAGCATGGTGTAAGGCCCGCACCGCTCGACAGCCCGCTGCGCGGCAAAAGCCGTCGAGCGCATAAGATCGTCGGTAAGCGCAGATTGAATCTCGGTCGCCGCAACCGATCCGTCCTGGTTGAGAGCAACCAGAACGCGCACCGTGAGCCCCGGCACGCTGAGCGCGCCCGGCGGCGGCGTCCAGCACCGGCGCATGGCTGCGGCCAATGCCGACTGCTCGGACTGGGTAAGCGTTGCCGACTGGCCGCTGGCCGCACCCAACGAGGATTGCCCGCCCGCGCCTGTGGTTGCACCGCGCGAGGTTTCCTCATTGATAAGATCACCGATGCGATCGGCCAACTCGTCGGAGACCTGGCTGGGGGGCTCTTGCGGCGTGGGCGTGGGCGTCGGTGCCGGTGTGGGTGTCGGCGCGGGCTGACGCTGGGCCTCGGCGAACTGCTCGCGCAATTGCGACACCGCCGAACTAACGCGTGGCGGGACAGGCGCAACGGGCTGCGGCTCGGGCTCGGGTTCTGGTGCCGGGGTCGGTTCCGGAACAGGCTCCGGTTCCGGTTCGGGTTCTGGCACCGGTTCGGGCTCGGGTTCAGGCGCAGGAATGGGCTCGGGCGCCGGAGCCGGCTCTGGCTCGGGTGCCGGTTCGGGCTCCGGCGTGGGCTCGGGACGCGGCGCCGGGGTCGGCGGCGGCGTTGGTTCGGGTTCAGGTTCGGGCTCGGGTTCAGGCTCTGGTTCCGGCTCCGGAGCGGGTGCCGGAGCGGTCTCTATGGTCGGGGCCGGTGACGGTGTATCGGAGATCTCGGGATTGGGCTGGTCCTGTTCGGTATTGCCGGTGCGCTCGGCGAGCTCTGCCTCGACCTCGGTATCGACAGCCGATGGCGTATCGGTCTCGACGATCTCGCTTTGCAGATTGCCGGCCTGAATGTTGGAAAATTCCGAGATGGGGACAAGATCGACCGAAATCGCCGAATCCATATTGGGATCGAGCCGCTCGACGCTGGAGAGCTGCACCAGGGTGAGCCCGATAATGGCGATATGGCCGACGACCGATACGGTGGTCCCGATCCGCATGGACTATTGCCCCGAGCTCTCGGCAGTCGGCTGCTGCGTGATCAATCCGATGCGCGAATATCCGGCTGACGAGAGAGTTCCCATGACGTCCATCACGGTGCCATAGCTTGCGGAAGTGTCGCCGCGAACATAAATCCGATCCTCGGTCGACTCGGCCAGCGCGGCGACGGCGTCCACCAATCCGGCGGAAGCCACCTGCTCTTCATCGACATATATCTCGCCTTGGGGGGTGACCGAAACCATGATGGGCGTGCGCGGCGTCTGCAGCTCGCCCGCCGACGATTGCGGCAGATCGACGGCGACCCCCGCCGTCATCATCGGCGCGGCGACCATGAATACGATGAGCAGCACCAGCACCACGTCCACGAAGGGGGTAACGTTGATCTCGCTCATCATGGCCCGGCGCTGGCCGCGACGACGGCGGCGTCCGCCCCCGCTTCCGCCTGCAACACCCATGCCCATTACTTGCGGCTCCGCGCTTCGAGCTGGCGGCCAAGAATGGCCGCGAATTCATCGGCAAAGCCTTCGAGCCGGCCGACCAGCTTGTTGGCGTCGCCCGAAAGTTTGTTGTAGGCGATAACCGCGGGAATGGCCGCCACAAGGCCAATGGCCGTTGCAAACAGCGCTTCGGCAATCGGACCCGCGACAACGCCAAGGCTGGCGCTTTGCGAAGCCGCGATGGACGAAAACGCGTTCATGATGCCCCACACCGTGCCGAACAACCCGATGAACGGAGCGGCCGAACCGACGGTGGCCAGGAACGGAAGCCGGCTTTCGAGCTGCTCGCTCTCGCGGGCGATGGCGACGTCGAGCACCTTGTCGAGACGGGCCTGCACGCCGAGATAGCTCGAGGCGTTCTGCTCGTGCGATCGCTTCCATTCCTTCATCGCCGCGACAAACACCGCAGCCAGCCCGCTGGTGGGGCGCTGGGAGAGCGTCTGATAGAGTTCTTCAAGCGACTGGCCCGACCAGAAGGTCTTTTCGAACTGATTCATGTCCAACCGCACGCGGGTGAATTTGAGCGATTTGTCGATGATGATGGCCCAGCACCAGATCGATGCGGCCAGAAGGCCAACCATCACCAGCTTGACGACGATGTCGGCCATCAGGAACAGGCCGATGGGCGAAAAATCGGTGTGCGCCGCCGCGCTGCCCACTGCGTCCATAGCTTCCATTATGAGTCTTCCTCGGAGAAAAAACCTTGCCGATGGGTGCCCCGCCGCCAGCAACACCCGATGCAATCGCGGTCAAATTTGTCAAAAGTGAGAGACAAATGCCCACGATCCCGGTCAGTTCGACGCAGCGGTTCCGCTTGCCCCATTTATGGTCAAGGAAAGGTTAATAAACCTTCATGACGGCATTGTGCTCGTACCGATGAGAGAGGAACGTCCCGGCACGTGCTGCGTTTAGGGGGAGCGCCCGCACAGCGCGCGGCGCATTTTCAAAGAGAGGAGTACATCATGAAGATCGCACCCGTCCTTGGTGCCGGCATTGCCGCTGTGATGCTCGCGGCTGCACCGGCCTATGCTGAAATGAGCAACTTCACCGCCGAACTCACCACAGAGGCGACCGGAGCCGCTGACTCCACCGCCACCGGCTCGCTCGAAGCCACCTATGACTCCGAAACGATGGAGTTTAGCTGGACGGCGAACTATGACGGGCTGACCGGCCCGGCGACAGCCGCCCACTTCCACGGCCCGGCCGCCGAGGGCGAGGATGCCAGCCCTGTCGTGCCGATCGACGGCGACCTTGCCAGCCCGATCGAAGGCAGCGCCACGCTGACCGAAGAGCAGGTCACCCAGCTCATGGACGGCATGTGGTATCTCAATATCCACACCGAACAGTACGGCGGCGGAGAAATCCGTGGCCAGGTGATGCACGCCGACGCCATGTAATTCGGGCGCGGCCAAAAATTTGAAACTCAGGATTCCCATGCTGAAGGAGGGCTATGGCCCTCCTTTTTCAATTTGGATCGAGCAAGCCGCGCAGACGAGCCGGAAGCCGCACGGGCCGGCCCTTGTCGTTGAGCAGCACAGCGACGACGCTGGCGCGACAGATGGTCTCTTGGTTGCGTTCCAGCGTCTGCTCGAGCACAAAGCTCGCTCCCGCGGCTTTGGTCATTATCGTCCGGGCCACCAAAAGGTCGTCGATATGGGCGGGCTTGTCGTAGGAAATGGTCATTTCGCGCACGGCGAAGGCGAGGCCCTCGGCAATCAGTTCGGAATGGTGGATGTCATGGGCGCGCAGAAATTCGGTTCGCGCCCGCTCAAAGAACTTCAGATACGCGGCGTGATAGACGTTGGTGGAGAAATCGGTGTCCTCGAAATAGACCCGCACCGGAAACCGGTGAATGCCATCGGCCCCGATCTCGCCGCCGAAGACGCTCATTGGTCGCTGTCCTCTTCGAACAAGCTGGCCTGCAATCCGGCAAAACCCTGCGGCACCGCGTAGCCCATGTGCTGGAAGGATAGTGCCGTCATCATGCGCCCGCGCGGGGTGCGCTGGATGAACCCCTGCTGGATGAGATAGGGCTCAACGATTTCCTCGATGGCATCGCGCGGTTCCGACAGCGCGGCGGAGATGGTTTCGATACCCACCGGGCCGCCACCGTAGAACTCGGCGATGGTCTTGAGGTAGCGCCGGTCGAGCTGGTCGAGCCCCCTAGCATCGACATCGAGGCGCAACAGCGCTCTGTCGGCGACCTTGCGGTCGATCTCGGCGGCGCCTTCGACGAGCGCAAAATCGGTAACCCGGCGCAGGAGCCGTCCCGCGATGCGCGGTGTGCCGCGCGAGCGTCGGGCCACTTCCAAAGCGCCGTCCGACGTCATGGCCATGCCCATCAGCCGCGCGCCGCGCTCGACGATCTGGACCAGTTCCTCAGGGGTATAAAAATTCAATCGCACCGGGATGCCGAACCGATCGCGCAAAGGCGTGGTCAACAGCCCGGCGCGGGTCGTGGCGCCCACAAGGGTAAACTTGGCCAGATCGATGCGCACCGAACGCGCCGCCGGTCCCTCCCCGATAATCAGATCGAGCTGGAAATCTTCCATCGCCGGATAGAGGATTTCCTCGACCGCCGGATTGAGGCGATGGATCTCGTCGATGAACAACACGTCGCGCTCTTCGAGATTGGTCAAGAGCGCAGCCAGATCGCCGGCCTTGGCGATGACCGGGCCGGAGGTGGCACGAAAGCCCACGCCCAGTTCGCGCGAAATGATCTGGGCGAGCGTTGTCTTGCCCAGCCCCGGCGGGCCGACGAACAACACATGATCGAGCGCCGCCTGCCGCTGGCGTGCCGCTTCGATGAACACCTGCAGATTGGCGCGCGCGGCCTCCTGCCCGATAAACTCGGAAAACCCCGAGGGGCGCAGGGAAACATCGAGACTGTCGTCGCGGCCTTCGGCGGCATTGGTGAGATCGGTCATATCGGTTTGCTATTGCCCCCGGCGCCCGATTGCAACGGGCCTCACGAACTCAATTCCCGCAAGCCCAGCCGGATGAGCTTTTCGGTGGGGGTGTCCTCGCCCTCTTTCGCAACGACCCGCGCCAGCGCGCTTGAGGCTTGCGCCTGCCCGTAGCCCAGATTGACCAGCGCCGAGACTGCGTCCGACACATTGCCCGAAGCAACGCCCTCACCCAGTGCGGTCTGCAGGCCCATCGCTCCGGCATCGATGGAGACCCCGGCGGGAACCTTGCCCTTGAGTTCGGACACGATGCGCTGCGCCAGCTTGGGGCCAACCCCCGACGCGCGACCGACCATGGCCTTGTCCTGGAGCGCGATGGCCGAAGAAAGATCGGACGGCGAAAGGATAGACAGGATGCCCAGCGCCACGCGCGACCCCACGCCCTGGACGGTCATCAAAAGTTTGAACCAGCTCTTTTCGCCCTCGCTGGCAAAGCCATAGAGCCGGATCATGTCCTCGCGCACGATCATTTCGATAAACAGTACAGCCGCTTCACCAATTCGCGGCAAAGCCTGCAAGGTGCGGCCCGAGCAATGAGCCTCGTAACACACGCCATTGACATCGATCAGCGCGGTGTCGTCCCCGAGCGTTTCGACAATGCCCTTGAGTTTGCCGATCATGCGCTCTTTGCCAGCTTACGGTGTTGACGGTGATGGGCGTGGCAGATGGCAATCGCCAGGGCGTCCGCCGCGTCGGCCGATTTGAAATTGGCAGCGGGCATGAGCGTCTTGACCATCAATTCGATCTGCTTTTTTTCCGCATGCCCGGTCCCGACCACCGATTTCTTGACGAGGTTGGCCGAATATTCGCCCACCGGAAGCCCCATCGACGCGGGCGTCATGACCGCGATACCGCGGGCCTGGCCCAGAAGCAGCGTCGAACGCGCCCCGGCATTGACGAAGGTTTCCTCAACCGCCGCTTCGGTCGGATGGTGCTCGGCGATCAGCCGCATCAACCCCTCATGGAGGTGGACCAGCCGCAGCGCGAGCTCCTGATCGACGGCCGGCGTCAGAACCCCACAGGCAATAAACCGCAGCCGGTTTCCCTCGGCTTCGATGATGCCCCAGCCGGTCCGCCGCAGCCCCGGATCGATCCCCATGATTCGCACGATATTCAACATGCCTCAAATTAGCCCGTTCGCATCAGCCTACCAAGCGCAAAGTGAACAAACCAAAAACATTGGCGTTTTATCCCCTGACTTCACAATCTGCTGCGCAGGACCAATTTTCCCGTTCGAGGCAAGGTTGTGTTCACCGGTTACCCGCTAGGGTCAGACCCGGACGCAAATATCTTCGGTACAGATCCATGGCACGAGAATTCAGACTGCCCAGGCAGGCCTGGGCGGGCATCGTTCGACGCACGCTCGGTCACATGGCGGTCGCAGTCGTGCTTTCAGTGGTGCTTTCCTATATCATTCTCGAAGTCTTCGCGCAGGGCATCAGCGAAGTCGGGCTGATGGCTGCCATAATCGCCCCTCTCGCGCTGGGCGGACCGATGGTCCTCTACATGTCCGTGCGCCAGTACGAATTGCAGATGGCCTATGACCGGCTTGAAGCGGCGGCGGCGCGCGACAGCCTGACCAATTGCTTCAACCATGGCGCATTTGTCGATGCGGTAAGCAGCGCACTGCACGACGAGCGGGCCGGCGCCGGCGCGTTGCTGGTCATCGATGCAGATCATTTCAAATCGATCAATGACCGCTACGGCCACGCCAGCGGCGATACCGCTCTCAAGCTCATCGTGGCCGCCATTCGGTCCTCGGTCCGATCCATCGATATCATCGGTCGGCTGGGGGGCGAGGAATTCGGTGTCTTTCTTCCCGCAGCCGATGTCGAGCAGGCGCAGCGGACCGCCGAAACCATTCGCCAGTCGGTCCAGATGATCGAATTCGACGCGGGCGCCAAGGCTCGGATGCTGTCCGTGAGCATAGGGGGCGCGATCGCCGCGGAACCGGTCGATTTCAGTACGATCTTCCGAAGCGCCGACGAGCAACTCTATAAGGTCAAGGAATCCGGGCGCAACAGCGTCAGCCTCGTCGTGCTGCTGCCTCGTCCCAAAGCTGCCGCCACAATCGAGCCCACGGGGCTTGTCTATCGCGGGCAGGAAGTCAAACGCAGCGCATGAAAAAGGCGGCCCTTGCGGCCGCCCTTAAAAAAAGATCGATGCCGGGTCAGGCCGAAAGCTTGGCCATGTCCTCGTCGCTCATTTCAAAATTGGCATAGACGTTCTGGACGTCGTCATCATCGTCGAGATTGTCGATCATGCGCATCAGGCTCGCGCCCTTGTCGGCATCGACCGGAGTGTTGGTCTGGGGCTTGAACACGGCCTTGACGCTTTCTGCTTCCCCAAGCGCTGCTTCAAGCGCTGTGGAAACCTCGCCGATATCTTCAAAGGCGCAATAGATGGTGTGCCCTTCATCGTCGGACTGCACGTCCTCGGCACCCGCCTCGATTGCCGCTTCCATGACGGTATCTGCATCGCCCGCCTTGGCGGGATAATAGATTTCACCAACCCGGTCGAACATGAAGGCGACCGAGCCGGTTTCGCCCATGGCTCCACCGGCCTTGGAAAAGATGGCGCGCACGTTCGATGCGGTGCGGTTGCGGTTGTCGGTCAGCGCCTCGACGATGACGGCCACGCCACCGGGGCCATAGCCTTCGTAGCGAACTTCCTCGTAATTGTCGCCCTCACCGCCCTGCGCCTTCTTGATGGCGCGTTCGATATTGTCCTTGGGCATGGACTGGGCCTTGGCGTTGTTCACCGCCAGGCGCAGGCGCGGGTTCATCGCCGGATCGGGCATGCCCGACTTGGCGGCGACAGTGATCTCACGCGCCAGCTTGGAAAAGATCTTCGAGCGCACCGCGTCCTGACGGCCCTTGCGGTGCATGATGTTTTTGAACTGTGAATGGCCGGCCATGGTCGGACAGTCCTGTCGTCGTTGAAATGAGATTGGCGGGTTATAGGGGAGCGATCCCGAGAAATAAAGCCTTACAATTGCGGCACGGCCTGCGAGAGCGTACCCCCGATACGCACCGGCTCGATCTGTCTGCACAGCCCGTCGCGATCGGTTTCGATGGCCACACCGCACAGTGTGGCTTCCCCTTCCGACGGCGTGAATCGCGCCGTGGCCAGCCCGGAAATGAAGCGGTTGAGCGGTTCCTCGGGTTCCATGCCGATCACGCTGTCATAATCCCCGCACATTCCTGCATCGCTCATCAGGCCGGTGCCGCCGCGAAGAATTCGGTGATCGGATGTCGGGATATGGGTGTGGGTGCCCACCACCAGCGAAACGCGGCCATCGAGATAGTGGCCCATGCCCTGCATTTCCGAGGTCGCCTCGGCGTGAAAATCGACGACGATGGCATCGGCCTGCTCACCGAGCGGGCAATTGGCGATGGCGTTGTCGACCGCCCGGAACGGATCGTCCATCGGCGGCATGAACACCCGGCCCAGCGCATTGACCACGAGCACCTGATGGCCATTGCGGCCGGTGACCATGGTTGCGCCGCGGCCCGGCGCGCCGGGAGGGAAATTGATCGGACGAATGAGCGTATCGTGACGCTCGATAGCGGTCATCAACTCGCGCTGATCAAAGGCGTGATCCCCTAATGTGACCACATCGGCGCCCGCATCGCGCAACACTTCGTAATGGGCTTCGGTGATGCCGCGCCCATGGCTGGCGTTCTCGCCATTGACGATGACGAAATCGAACCGGCAGCGCTCGATCAGTTCGGGGAGCCGCTCGGTCACTACCTCCCGGCCGGCCCGGCCCATCACATCGCCCAGGAACAGAAGTCTCATGCGTCCTCGAAGCGGCGCAGGCCGGTCTCGGTAACCAGCAGGTCGAGCGGCAGGTCGTGATCGAGCCGCGGAATGAAATCGAGCTCCTGGGCCGAAAACGCATAGCCGACAAGGAGCGGTTTTTTGCCCATCGCGGCCAAGGTTCTATCGTAGTAGCCCTTGCCATAGCCCAGCCGGGTGCCGAACTTGTCGAAGGCCAAAAGCGGGACGACAACGATGTCGGGAGCAACAACGGGCGCGGTCTCGGCCGGCGCGAGCGTTCCGAAGCCCGAGGGATAAAGCGGCTGGCCATCCTCCCAGAGCCGCAACTCGAGCGGTTCGTCTTCGCCGGTCACCACGGGCAGGGTAATTTTCTGCCCCGAATCCATGAGCCGGGTCAGAAGCGGTTTGCAGTCGATCTCGTCGCGGATCGGCCAATAGAGCGCCACAACCTGATCGGCGTGCAACGGCACGCCCTCGAGAAAGACATCGGCGGCCATTTTGGATGCGTCGGCGCGATCGGCCTGCGGAACGGCCAGACGGCGGGCGAGGGCCTCTTGCCGAAGCGTCGCTTTCTGCTCTTCAAGCTGGGCCTCGCTATCGGTCAAGCCGCTCACTTTCCTTTAAAAATCTTGTGCCGCCCTGGCCGTGGGATGTGTCGATCCCGGGAAACCTACTCATGTAGGTGGGCGCCGTTTGTCCGAGCCCACGGGCCCGGTCAGGGACAGCTCCCTTAAGGATCGATAAGGCCCCGGGGATGCAGTATCCTACACGAGCCGGGCAGCACGCGATCATATAGGCATTAAACCGATCACCGCAAAGGGGGAATCGGCAAAAGCGATCAGACCCGCTCGAGCCGGATATGGGGTTCGGCCGGCTCGATGACCTCGATCCCGCATGGGCATCGCCGGCAACGCCAAGCCCGGCGACGATGTCGATGAACATGGCGGTCGTCTTGGAAAAATTATGCCCGCGCGCGCAATGGACGCCGACCACCGAACCTGTCGAGGTCACGAGTGGCCCTGAGGTTCCTGACCGGCAGCATCGACCGCCGTTGCTATCGATTCGATGCGGCGGGCCACATCGGCGAGCTTGGCGGCGAATTTGCTTTCCATGGTTTCCGCTTCTGCGGCGACGTCATTGCCCGCCTTGGTCACGGTCTGGAGTTCGGCCCGCAATTGATCGAGCTTGCGCTCGGCCTCGACGAGTTCGTCGACCACGGCAATGCCGGCCATGACCGTCAGGCGATTGTCGCCGATTTCACCGAACGTGCCCTTGTAATCGTCGATATAGCGGTTGAAGCGGGTCGCAAGCGAGGACAGATGGGTTTCCTGCCCGTCCTCACACGCCATGCGATATTTGCGGCCATTGATTTCGACGCTGACTTCAGCCACGGGCATCTCCTTCTTCAAGCACGGAGCGGACGCTGGTCATCGCCTCCTCGATCCGTCGGGAGACAGTTTCGGCGGCTTGGTCGAGCTTGTCGGCCCGGGCATTGGCCCTGTCGAGGTCTCCGGCCAGCCGCTGGCTATCGGCCTGAAGCTGGGAGGACGACCGCAGCCGCCCCGTGAGCGAACGAACCGAAGTGTCGAGCCGGTTGAGCGCCCGGTCGAGCCGTTCGATGGCAGTGGTAAAACTCTCTCCGGTCGATGGCGATGTCACTTTGGGCGCGTCCTTCGAATCCATTGCCGCTGGCGCCCACAATAACCCCAAAAGTGGCGGAAATGGCAAGGGCAGCACCCCCTGCGGCCAGCGCCGTCGCGACATTGACTCGATACCCGGACCTGTTATGTGTCTGCCTCGCGCGGCCGGCCCGTCTCGTGCGGACCGCCGCATCGCCATTTTTCCTAACGTCGAACGCTTCGGGATACCATGACAGACAGAGCCAAACACGATGCCATGGCCAATGCCATTCGCGCCCTTTCCATGGATGCCGTGCAGGCCGCCAATTCGGGCCATCCGGGACTGCCCATGGGCGGCGCCGACATCGCGACGGTGCTGTTCACCAAGATCATGAAATTCGATCCCAAGGCTCCCCACTGGCCCGACCGCGACCGCTTCGTGCTCTCGGCGGGCCATGGCTCGATGCTGCTCTATTCCTCGCTCTACCTTCTGGGCTACGAGGACATGACGCTCGACGACATCAAAAATTTCCGCCAGCTGGGCTACAAGACCGCCGGCCATCCCGAATACGGCCACGCCGACGGGATCGAAACCACCACCGGCCCGCTCGGCCAGGGTCTCGGCAACTCGGTCGGCATGGCAATTGCCGAAGCCCACCTCAACGCAGAATATGGCGACGACCTGGTCAACCATTTCACCTATGTCTATGCCGGTGACGGGTGCCTGATGGAAGGCATTTCCCAGGAATCGATCTCGCTGGCCGGGCATCTGAAACTCAACAAGCTCATCGTCATCTGGGACAACAACGACATCACCATCGATGGCAAGGTCTCGATGGCCGATTCCACCGACCAGATCGCCCGTTTCAAGGCGGTGGGCTGGAACACAATGGAAATCGATGGCCACGATCCCGACCAGATCGAAAAGGCGCTGAAGGACGCCCAGAAGTCCGACAAGCCGACCCTGATTTCGGCCAAGACCACGATCGGCTTCGGTTCGCCCAACAAGGCCGGCACCTCCAAGGCGCATGGCTCCCCGCTCGGTGCCGAGGAAATCGCTCTGGCCAAGGCCCAGCTCGGCTGGAAATACGGCCCGTTCGAAGTGCCCGAAGATTTGATGGATGCCTGGCGCCTGGCCGGCAATCGCGGCACAAAGGCGCGCAGCGCCTGGACCGAGCGGCTCAATGGTGCCGATGCCGAAACCAAGGCAGAATTCGAACGCCGCATGCGTGGCGATCTGCCCGAAGCGCTCAAGACCGCCATGGCCGCCTACAAGCGCAAGCTGGCCGAAGATAAACCCAAAAAAGCCACGCGCGCCTCGTCCCAGGATGCGCTCGAAGTCATCAATGGCGCCGTGCCCGAAACGATCGGTGGCTCGGCCGATCTGACCGGCTCGAACAACACCAACACCTCCCAGACGCTACCGTTCAGCGCCAATGACTATTCGGGCCGCTATATCCATTACGGCATCCGCGAGCACGGCATGGCCGCGGCCATGAACGGCATTGCGCTGCATGGCGGGCTCTATCCCTATGGCGGCACGTTCCTGACCTTCACCGACTACTGCCGCCCCTCGATCCGGCTCGCGGCGCTCATGGGCATTCGCGTGGGGTTCGTGATGACCCACGATTCCATCGGGCTGGGTGAGGACGGCCCGACCCACCAGCCGGTCGAGCATCTGGCTGCCCTGCGCGCCATTCCCAACCTTCTGGTCTTCCGTCCTGCCGATGCCATGGAAGCGGCCGAATGCTGGGAAATCGCGCTCGAACGCTTCAAGCAGCCTTCGGTGCTGGCGCTTTCGCGCCAGAACCTTCCCGCGCTGCGCACCGAACACTCAAAGGACAATCAGTGCCTGCGCGGCGCTTATTCGATCTGGGGCGACAAGGACGCCGACGTGGTGATCTTCGGCACCGGTTCGGAAACCCAGCTTGCCGTGGAAGCCGCCAAGGAACTGGCCGAGGAGGGCATTTCGGCTCGCGCGGTGTCGGTGCCGTCCATGGAACTGTTTATGGCCCAATCCGACGATTACAAGCGCACCGTGTTTGGCAAGGCGCGCGCCCGCGTCGCCATCGAGGCCGGCGTCGAGATGGGGTGGTCCAAATTCCTGGGCGAAACCGGGCGCTTTGTCGGCATGACCGGATTCGGGGCCTCGGGCGAGATCAACGCACTTTACAAGCATTTCTCCATTACGACCAAAGCCGCTGTTGAAGCGGCCAAGGCCCAGCTTTAAGAGACTTTCGACTTCGGGGCGCGCAAGCGCCCCTTTCCCTCCCGTTCGGCATATCCATACTCAAGGAGTAGCCCCATGACCGTCCGTGTCGCTATCAACGGATTTGGCCGCATCGGCCGCAACGTCCTGCGCGCCATCGTCGAATCCGGCCGCACCGACATCGAGATCGTTGCCATCAACGATCTCGGGCCGGTTGAAACCAATGCCCATCTGATCCGCTACGATTCAGTGCATGGGCGCTTTCCCGGCACGGTGACGGTTTCGGGCGACACGATCGATGTGGGCCGTGGTCCGATCAAAGTGACCGCCGTCCGCAACCCCGCCGAACTGCCGCATGGGGAGATGGGCGTCGATATCGTGATGGAATGCACGGGTATCTTCACGTCCAAGGAAAAGGCTTCGGCCCATCTCGAGGCCGGCGCCAAAAAGGTGATCGTTTCCGCACCCGCCGATGGCGCGGATTTGACGGTGGTCTATGGCGTCAACCACGACAAGCTTTCCGCCGAGCATTCGGTCATCTCGAACGCCTCGTGCACGACCAACTGCCTGGCCCCGGTCGCCTATGTGCTCAATGAAGCCGTGGGCATCGAAAAAGGCTTCATGACCACGATCCACTCCTATACCGGTGACCAGCCCACGCTCGACACCATGCACAAGGATCTCTATCGCGGCCGCGCCGCGGCGCTCTCGATGATCCCCACCACCACAGGCGCCGCCAAGGCTGTGGGTCTGGTTCTGCCAGAACTGAACGGCAAGCTGGACGGCACCTCGATCCGTGTGCCGACCCCCAACGTCTCCGTGGTGGATTTCAAGTTCATCGCCAAAAAAGCAACCTCGGTGGAGGAAATCAACGCGGCGATCAAGACCGCCGCGGAAGGCAAGCTCAAGGGCATTCTCGGCTTTACCGACGAAAAGCTGGTTTCGACCGATTTCAACCACGACTCCCATTCCTCGATCTTCCACATGGACCAGACCAAGGTCATGGAAGGCACTTTCGTGCGCATCCTGTCCTGGTACGATAATGAATGGGGCTTTTCGAACCGCATGAGCGACACCGCCGTGGCGTTCGGCAAGGTGCTCTGAGCCCAAACGATTGCCAATGCAAGGCGCTCCTTATGGGAGCGCCTTTTTCTTGCCTATCGCCTGCCCTTGGGTCACTGTGCCTGCCGAAGGGACGTTCAAATTCAGACCGAATGGATGCGACCATGACTGCCGCCTTCAAGACCCTTGATGATTTCGACCTCGATCGAAAGCGTGTGCTTGTCCGCGTCGACCTCAATGTGCCTGTCAAGGACGGTAAGGTGAGCGATGCCACGCGTATCGAGCGCGTGGCCCACACCATCCAGGAAATCGCCAACAAGGGTGGCCTGCCGATCCTCCTCGCCCATTTCGGACGCCCCAAAGGCAAGGTCGATCCCGAAATGAGCCTCAAGGTCGTGGTGGACGCCCTGCACAGGATCATCGGCAAGCCCGTCCATTTTGCATCGACCGACTGGACAGACGTCTCGGAGGCCAAAACGGTGATCGATGGAGCCGAGTCCGGGTCGGTGGTTCTTCTGGAAAACACGCGCTTCCACCCCGGCGAAGAAAAAAACGATGCTGCCCTAGTCGCGACAATGGCTTCGCTTGGCGATCTTTATGTCAATGACGCCTTTTCTGCTGCCCACCGTGCCCATGCTTCGACCGAGGGGCTGGCCCAAAAGCTGCCTTCGGCAGCCGGCCGCGCCATGGAAGCCGAGCTCAAGGCGCTCGAAAAGGGACTGGGCAATCCCCAAAAGCCGGTAATCGCGATTGTCGGCGGGGCAAAGGTTTCCAGCAAGATCGACCTGCTCGAAAACCTCGTGTCCAAGGTCGAAGCGCTGGTGATCGGCGGCGGCATGGCCAATACCTTCATTTATGCGCTGGGCTACGATGTGGGCAAGTCGCTGTGCGAGCGTGACCTCAAGGAAACCGCGCTGCGCATCATGGATAAAGCTGAAGAAGCACGCTGCGCCCTGATCCTGCCCATCGACGGCGTCGTCGCCTGGCATTTCAAGGCCGATACCCCCAGCCGGGTCTATGGGCTCGACGCCATCGACAAGGATGGCATGGTGCTCGACGCCGGGCCGCAATCGGTCGAAAAGATCAAGACGGCAATAAACGAGGCCAAGACTATCGTCTGGAACGGCCCGCTCGGCGCCTTTGAGATGACGCCGTTCGACACGGCAACAGTGGAGGTGGCCAGGCACGCCGCCGAGCGCACGAGAAAGGGATTTCTGACCTCGGTCGCCGGCGGCGGCGACACCGTCGCGGCCCTGGCCCATGCCGGCGTCAAGGACAGCTTCACCTATGTCTCGACCGCCGGCGGAGCGTTCCTCGAATGGATGGAAGGCAAGCCGCTACCGGGGGTTGATGCGCTCAAGCGGGGCTGATTTCGAGGGTTCCCACTTCCGTCTCATCCCTTCGTCCAATACCCGAACGTCTAATCGATTGTGACCCTGACGTTCGGGTATTTTAGCCCCACATTCATATCCATGGGGTTTAGCGTCCGATGTCTCGACTGAGCGAGATCGCCAACCAGCTCGTTGCGCCCGGCAAGGGCATCCTGGCCGCCGACGAATCCACCGGCACCATCAAGAAGCGTTTCGATTCCATTTCACTGGAATCGACCGAAACAAATCGCCGCGACTATCGCGAGATGCTGTTCGGCGCCACCGAAGCGATGACCGACTATATCTCCGGCGTCATCCTGTTCGATGAAACCATCCGCCAATCCGCTGCCGACGGGACACCCTTCGTCGACATGCTGGCCGCCACCAACTGCCTGCCCGGCATCAAGGTCGATACCGGCGCCAAGCCCATGCCCGGCTATATCGACGAAACGGTGACCGAGGGCCTTGA
Organism: Pelagibacterium sp.; assembly: GCF_965249125.1. Taxonomy (GTDB): domain Bacteria; phylum Pseudomonadota; class Alphaproteobacteria; order Rhizobiales; family Devosiaceae; genus Pelagibacterium. The sequence continues at coordinate 448,600 of NZ_OZ252217.1, read as the reverse complement.
CGGCCTGCGCGATCGCCTCGCCGAATATGCACGGATCGGGGCCGCCTTCGCCAAATGGCGCGGCGTCATCGGCATCGGCGAGAACAAGCCCACCCGCGCTTCGGTTCACGCCAACGCCCACGCCCTGGCCCGCTATGCGGCGCTTTGCCAGGAAGCGGGCATCGTGCCCATCGTCGAACCCGAAGTATTGGCTGACGGCAAGCCCGGCGACCACACCATCGAGACCTGCGAAAAAGTGACCACCGACACGCTGGGCGAAGTGTTTGAGCAACTTCGCATGGCGGGCGTGGCCCTCGACGGCATGATCCTCAAACCCAACATGGTGATCCCCGGCGTCAACGGGCCCAAGGTCTCCATCGAAGAAGTCGCCGAACGCACCGTGCGCACCCTCAAGGCTACGGTGCCTTCCATCGTTCCCGGCATCGCCTTCCTTTCGGGTGGCCAGACTTCCGAACAGGCCAGCGCCAATCTCTCGGCCATGCACAATATCGGCAAGCTGCCATGGGCGCTGACTTTCTCCTATGGCCGCGCGTTGCAGGCCGAAGCGCTCCAGACCTGGGGCGGCAAGACGGAAAATGTCGACGCGGCCCGCCGCGCCTTCATCCACCGCGCGCGCATGAATTCGCTCGCCTCGCTGGGCCAGTGGGCGCCCGAACTCGACAGGGCCGCCTGAACCGATTTTCCGGCGGCAAGGCCGGAAAAGCGCTGGCATCGTACTGCCGAATAGTCTTCCCATACGCAAAGGGACGCTGTATCGACGCAGCGTCCCTTTTTTTGTCATTGTTTGGCGGCAAAGGGGAGCGAAACGACTGGGGCACCATGGCAGACATATTCCTGATTGCAGAGCCTGATATCGCGGTTGAACGGCTCCAAGCCACCCTGGCGCGCCTGCCTGCAGCCGCCCTGCTGCTCAAGGCGGGTGATGAGGACGATTTTGCCTATTCCGATCGCGCCAAGACGCTGGCCAAAATCGCCCAGAAGCGCAATTGCGCCGTGCTGCTCGACAATCGCCCCCATCTGGTCAGGAAAGCCTATGTCGATGGCGTTCACATGTCGGGCGGCATCAAGGCCCTGCGTGAGGCCATCGACGAACTCAAGCCCGACTTCATCGTCGGCACCGGCGATATCGGCTCCCGGCACGAGGCCATGACCCGCGGTGAGCTTGAGATCGACTATCTGATGTTCGGCGACCGCGACGATGTCGACGGGCGCGAGATGGCCGACTGGTGGGCTGAAACCTTCGAGGTGCCCTCGGTCTTCTGCGCCAACCCTTCGCAAGACCTTTCCGGCCTCAAATCCGAATTTGCTGGCTTTGTCGAGGCTGACTGGGACGAGATCGTGCCCGGAGACGCTTCATGAGGCTGGCAACGGCACTCCTTGCCGGACTTATAACGCTTTCGGCGCTCCCGGCCGCGGCTCAATCCGAGCAGATGGACGAGGCGCTCGATATCTCTCGCATGCTGCTCAATCCCCCCGAGGGCGTCGACCTGGCCTATGGCGCCTTCCAGCGCGGCTATTACCTGACCGCCCTACGGCTGGCCGAACGGCGAGCCGCCAACGGTGACGCCGTTGCGCAGACCCTGATCGGGGAAATCCACGCCAATGGCCTCGGAGTGCCTCAGGATATCCCGCGCGCCATCACCTGGTACGCCCAGGCCGATCAGAACGGCGACATTCAGGCGACCTTCCAGTTGGCCATGATCTATCAGACCGGAACCGGAGTGCAGCGCAATCGCGAACGCGCCGCCGCGCTTTTCAAGAAGGCCGCCGACGGTGGGCATATGGCGGCCAAATACAATCTGGGCCTGCTCCATGTCGAGGGAACCTATGCCGAGCCCAATCTTGTCGAAGCGGCCGAGTTGATCGGGGAAGCGGCTGAAGCGGGCCTGCCTGAAGCGCAATATGACCTTGCCATCATGCTGCTCGAAGGCGCAGGCATAGCGCCCGACACCACAATGGCACTCGACCTGCTCGAACTGGCCTCCGAACAGGGCCTGCCCGAAGCGCAGGTCGAATACGCCACCCTGCTCTATATGGGCGCCAGCGACGGCAGCCGCGATGCGCAGGGCGCCGCGCGTTGGTATGGCCGCGCCGCAGAAGCGGGCAACGCGGTGGGTCAGGTGCGCTATGCGATGATGCTGGCCGCTGCCGAAGGCGTCCAGCAAGATCTCGAGACCGCCGCCATGTACCGCACGCTGGCCCGGCGCCAGGGATTGACCGACGACACGCTCGACCAGATGCTGCGCGGCACCGACCCGGCTACCCTCGCCCGCGCGGAGGAAAGGGCCCGCTATTGGCCCGGTGTTCCGCCTTCGGAAACTTCCCCCCGCGATGCCCGGCAGGACCCGGCGGACACCCCTCTACCCAATACCCTTGATACCCCTCCCATCCCGCTCGACGATCTTACCAATCCCGGATGATAGCCCGGCGCGTTCTTTGGCTTGAAAACCGGCGCGTTCTGGGGCAAAAGCCAGCCCACCAGTCTTATCGGCCCTGAGCGCCCGTCCGCGCGGGCGCAGCAACGAAAAGTTTTTTGAGAATGAAGATCAACGGTAACGAAATCCGTCCCGGCAACGTGATCATGCATCAGGACCGCCTCTGGGTCGCGGTCAAGGTCGATCACGTCAAGCCTGGCAAGGGCGGCGCCTATGCTCAGGTCGAGCTCAAGGCCATCCAGGGCACCACCAAGCTCAACGAGCGCTTCCGTTCGGCCGAAACCGTCGAGCGCGTGACGCTCGAACAGCGCGACTTTCAGTATCTTTACGCCCAGGGCGACGCGCTGGTGTTCATGAACACCGAGACCTACGAACAGATCGAACTGGAAACCGATTTCGTCGGCGAACGCGCCGCCTTCCTTCAGGACGGCATGATGGTCACCGTCGAGATGTACGAGGAAACCCCGCTCGGCATCCAGCTTCCCGCGCAAGTGACCCTCGAAGTCGCCGATACCGAGCCCGTGGTCAAGGGCCAGACGGCGGCCAATTCCTTCAAGCCCGCAACGCTTGAAAATGGCGTCAAGACGATGGTTCCGCCCTTTGTCGGCATCGGCCAGAAAATCATCGTCGATACCACTGAAGTGACCTATATCCGCCGCGCGGACTGATCTTTCGTCACCACCGCATCTTTACCAGCCCTCCCCCAAAGGGAGGGTGTTTCTTTTACCGCAAGGCAGCGCGTGCTAGAGAGCACCGCAAAATCGTCTCCCGCCCGGGACAAAGACAAGCACAAGGACGCTACCATGGCCCGCTCAGCGCTGATGAACATCATGGTCAACACAGCCATGAAGGCCGGCAGGGGCCTTGTCCGCGATTTCGGCGAAGTCGAAAACCTGCAGGTGTCGCGCAAGGGCCCCGCCGATTACGTCTCGGTCGCCGACAAGCGCGCCGAAAAGATCGTCATGGACGAATTGATGAAGGCCCGCCCCACCTATTCCTTCCTCATGGAGGAAGGCGGGGAGATCAAGGGCACCGACGGCATGCACCGCTGGATCATCGACCCCATCGACGGAACGACAAATTTCCTGCACGGCGTACCCATCTTTGCCGTCTGCATCGCGCTTGAACGCAATGGCGAAATCGTCTCCTCGGTCATCTTCAACCCGGTAATGGACGAATTGTTCACGGCGGAAAAAGGCAATGGCGCCTGGCTCAACAACCGTCGACTGCGCGTTGCCGGCCGCAAACACCTCTCCGAAGCTCTCATGTGTACCGGCATCAATTCGCAGGGTCGGGCACTCGATGCCTTGCAACTGCGCCAGCTGGCCCACGTCACGCCCGCCGTTTCCGGTATCCGGCGGTCCGGCTCGATCTCGATGGACCTCGCCTGGCTGGCTGCCGGCCGGTTCGACGGGGTCTGGGAAGCCGGGCTCAAGCCCTGGGACGTCGCGCCAGGCATGCTGCTGGTCAAGGAAGCGGGGGGCTTTGTGACCGATTTTGCCGGCGGCAATGATGCGGTCGCCAAGGGCGAAGTGGTCGCCGGCAACGAGCATATCCAGCGCGAACTGCTCAAGGCCATCCAGTCGGTTAAATAAGGGTCACTTTTTCTTAACCACCTCTCAAGTCATTGTCAGGTCACCATGGTCTGACTAAGCTGGCGCAAATTTGACACGCTGGCCGGTCACTTGATCGGCAGCGCTGCCAGGAGCCGGCCCTTTATGACGCAATCGTACGACCCGTATCGCCTCGCCAATCCGCTGGTCTATCTCATCAAGATGGTGATTTTCCTCGTCCTCGTGGCGATGGTGGCGATTATACTCCTGCCGCAGCTGCTCGACGCCTTCTGGTCGAACCCGTTCATCAACGGAATGATCCTGTTCGTTTTGCTGGTCGGGATAATCCTGTCCTTCCGCCAGGTGATCCGCCTGTTTCCTGAGGTCAACTGGGTCAATTCCCTCCAGGAGGGCAATGCCGGCCAGCTCCGTCGCGCTCCGGTCCTGCTCGCTCCGGTCGCCGCCATCATGCGCGATCGCCTCGGAGAAACTGTGATTACTCCGGCGTCCATGCGCTCGATCCTCGATTCTGTGGGCATTCGCCTCGACGAAGCCAAGGACACGGCCCGCTACCTTACCGGTCTTTTGGTGTTTCTGGGTCTGCTCGGCACGTTCTATGGCCTGCTCCAGACGGTGGGCGCCGTATCGGGCGTGATCCAGAACCTCGATGTCACATCGGGCGATACGACCAACATTTTCGGCAATCTCAAGGATGGCCTCGAGGCGCCGCTCGGCGGGATGTCGATCGCCTTCGCATCCTCGCTGTTCGGCCTGTCCGGGTCGCTCGTGCTGGGCTTTCTCGACCTGCAGGCCGGCCAGGCCCAGAATGCTTTTTACACCGATCTCGAGGACTGGATGAGTTCGATGACCGAGCTCGACCACCCCATCGCCACCATGCAGGCCAACAATTTCGGCGTCTCCGGCCCGGAAATGCAGCAGATGTTCGAGCGGCTGGGGGCAACGATGCAGACCCAGAACTCGTCCCAGAACGCTATCCGTGCCATGGCCGAACTGGCCAAGGGCATCGATGGACTGGTCAAGCATATAAGGGCCGAACAGGAAGACCTGCGCGCCCACATCTCCGAACAGGCCGAAGTCAACAGGCGCCTGACGACGCTGATCGATACCCTGTTGCAGGACAATGACCGTCCCCGCGACGGACAGAACTAGGACATCCCGCCCATGGCACTCGTCCGCGGACGCTCTTCTGCTGAACGCCCCTCGTACTGGCCCGGCTATGTCGACGCTCTGTCGAGCCTGTTGCTGGTCATCATCTTCTTGCTTTCGCTGTTCATGATCGCCCAGTTTTTCCTCAATCAGGAGATCCTCGGCCGCGACACCGCATTATCCCGGCTCAATGCACAGATCGCCGAACTGACCGAATTGCTGCAGCTCGAACGCGCCAACTCCGAGGAACTGGAGCTTTCCATTTCCTCGCTCTCGGCGACGCTGTCTGGCGTCGAAGCCGAACGCGACAGCCTGCAAAGCGAACTGGCCGGACTTGGCGACGGCATCGCCGATTACGACTCCACGATCGCGGGCCTCCAAACCGCCCTCTCCGATGAGCGCGAACTGTCGTCCGAAGCCCAGGCGCAGGTGGCCCTGCTCAACCAGCAATTGGCGGCCCTGCGCCAGCAGATCGGAGCGCTCGAAGCTGCTCTTGAGGCCTCCGAGCTGCGCGATACCGAAAGCCGCACCCAGATCGCCGATCTGGGCCGCCGCCTTAACCTCGCCCTGGCCCAGCGCGTGCAGGACCTTTCGCGCTACCGTTCGGACTTTTTCGGCCGGTTGCGCGAAATCCTCGAGGGCCGCTCAGACGTGCAGGTGGTGGGCGACCGTTTCGTCTTCCAGTCCGAGGTGCTGTTCGATGCCGGTCAGGCGGCGATTTCCGCCGAGGGCCAGGAGCAGATCGCCGCGCTTGCCGACGCTATTCTCGAACTGGAAACCGAAATCCCCGCGGACATTCCCTGGGTGCTGCGCATCGACGGGCACACCGACCGTCGCCCGATCTCGACGCCGCAGTTTCCCTCCAACTGGGAGCTTTCGGCGGCGCGCGCCATCTCGGTGGCCAAGCTGCTGGTCGAACAGGGCGTGTCGCCCAACCGTCTGCTGGCCGCCGGATTTGGCGAATTCGCTCCTCTCGACCCGGCCGATAACGAAGAAGCCTATCGCCGCAACCGTCGGATCGAGTTCAAACTGACTGAAGCCTGATGCGGCCTCACGCGCCTATCCCGCCAGCGCCTCCTCGTTCAGCCGGAACTGGAGCTTGGCCAGTTCGGCGTAGCGCCCGCCCTTCTTGACCAATTGGTCGTGCGTGCCCTCGTCGATCAATTGTCCCTTTTCGAGTACCAATATCCGGTCCGCATTGCGGATGGTGGCCAGCCTGTGGGCAATGACCAACGTCGTCCGCCCTTCCATCAGCCGCTCCAGAGCCTTTTGAACCAGATGCTCGCTTTGGGCATCGAGCGCGCTGGTCGCTTCATCGAGCAAGAGGACCGGCGCATCCTTGAGCAGCGCACGGGCAATCGCCACACGCTGCTTCTGCCCACCCGAGAGCATGACGCCACGCTCGCCCACCAGCGTATCGAACCCTTGCGGAAGATCCTCAACGAACCCCGTCACCAAAGCCGCATCGGCGGCGGCACGAATTTCGGCCATCCCCGCACCGGGTTTGGCAAAGCGGATATTGTCGGCGATCGAGCCGGCAAAGATCACCGGTTCCTGATCGACCGATGCAAACCGTTGACGCAGATCGGCCGGATCGGCATCGCGGACATCGACGCCATCGACAATAATGGCTCCGGAATTGACGTCGTAAAAGCGCTGAAGCAGCGCAAATACCGTTGATTTACCGGCCCCCGAAGCACCGACAAGCGCAACGGTCTCACCCGGCTCGACGGCGAAAGAAAGCGCCGAAAGGATCGGAGCATCGTCACGCGTCAAATAGGAGAAATCGACATCCTCGAAGGCCACCTTGCCCAAAGGGGGCTCCGGCATGGCCACCGGGTCGGACCGGACCGGCAGGCTCGATCTTGTATCGAGCAATTCAATCAACCGCTCGGTTGCCCCCGAAACCTGCTGCAACGTGCCGAACAGATCGCTCATATTGGTCAGCGCGCTTGTCGCGATAACAGCATAGATGGCGAACTGGACAACCTCACCGACGCTGATCATCCCGGCGAAGACCGCCTGGCTGCCCAGCCAGACCAGAACCACCAGGGCCGACATGGTGACAAACATCACGATACCGATGAGCAGCGAGCGGGTAAGGAGCCTCTTGAGTTCGGCCCGGTAGGTGGTTTCCGCGTAGCCCTGGAACAACTGTTGCTGGCTTTCCTCCTGTACGAAGGATTTGACGGTTTTGACCGACGACAGGGTCTCGGTGACCATCGCCGAAAGGTCGGCGAGCGTATCCTGGGTCACCCGCGAAACATTCTTCATCCGCCGCCCCATGGCAACGAGCGGGAAGACGATGATCGGGATGACGACTATAACCCCCAGCGCAAGCTGGAAATTGGTCAAAAACATCATAAACAGCGCGCCGACCATCAGGATCAGCGAGCGCAGCGCTAGAGACGCCGACGATCCCACCGCGCTGCGGATTACCGCGACATCGGCATTGAGCCGCGAGGTCAATTCGCCGACCCGGTTGACGTCGAAAAACGTCGCATCCAGGGTCAACAGGTGGTTGAAGACATCCTGGCGCAGATCGGCGATCACCCGCTCCCCGATCACCGAGATCAGATAGAAGCGCGCGCCGGCCGAAATCGCCATGACCGCGCCGATGACGATGATCAGCCAGGCATAGGACGAAACGATCTCGAAATTTTCGGTGACGAAGCCTTCGTCGATAAAGCTGCCGGCAAAATAGGGAATCGATAACGAGGCCACCGCAGCGATCAGGAGGAAGGCCAGCGTCAGCACCAGCCGCAAGGGATAACGCCCAAGATAGGGCATCAATCGGCTGAGTGGCTTGAGCGAGGACGGCTGCGCTCCGGCCTTGAGGCGTGGCACTTCGCTTTCGGCATCGGTGGAAGCGGGATTTGCGGCGGTTTCCGACATGGCGGCTTATTCCTGTTTGGGCCTAGATAGTCCCTGACCGGCCCCGGGGCAAGTTTGCATCCCGCCCATGTGCCTTCAAGCCGCCTCTTGCGCTGGGGCGCTGCATTCTGTAAAAGGCCGCCAACGAATTTGCGAGACGTTTCGTCCGGGCGCGGTAGCGCCCGTTTGATTTAGGGCCCGATCCAATGAAAAAAGACATCCACCCCGACTACCATTTCATCACCGTGACGATGACCGACGGGACCGAATACAAGACCCGCTCGACTTACGGCAAGGAAGGCGACAAGCTGACCCTCGACATCGACCCTACGACCCACCCGGCCTGGACCGGCGGTCAGGGCAAGCTCGTCGACCGTGGCGGCCGCGTGTCGCGCTTCAAGGAAAAGTTCAAGGGCATCCTGGGTTCGTAAGAATCCAATCCCCAGAAAAACAAAAGCCCGGCCATCGCGCCGGGCTTTTTTGTGTTCGATTGCCGCTTAGCGACCGCCGAAGGCCGCCTTGAGCCGGTCCATCTGAGCCGATAGCGCATTTTCGCCTTCCGGCTCGGAGGGCAGTTCCTCGCCGCGTTCGATGCGGTCGAATTTGACCACACGCTCGAAGAGCCTGTCGCCCTTGGCGATATAGGCCTTCATTGTATCGGGAATGTCATTCCAGCCCGGACCACCGCGATCCGACGGCAGCGCCGAGAACTTGACCTTGGATTTCTCACTGCGCGCCTGTTCGGGCGATATCTCGCCCTCGTTGACCGCACGCTGCAGCAACAGCCACGAGGCAAGTTGCATCAGTCGCGTGGTGAGCCGCATGCTCTCGGTGGCATAGATAAAAGCGGCATCCCGGCTGAGCGCCTTGCTCTCGCCCCGGCCCTCGCCGTCGAGATAGGCCGCGACCTCCTCGATCAGGCCCATGCCCTCGCGATAGAGCAGATCGAACCCGCCTGACGTCAGCAGCCTCGGTGTCAATGCGACAGCATCGCTGGGAGACTTCATCTCGTCCACGGGCACTCCTCGATCACTATGGATTCTTCGGGCGCAGTCTATGCGGTTTCGACCACCCCGTCATCACGGGCCGCCGAGGAGTTGCAACTAGCCTTAACGCAATTTGGTTCCGACGCTCCCTGCCCCGGAAAAGAAAAAAGAGCCGTCAAACAAACGGCTCTCGAAAGTTAACAGGGAGGCGTCAAACAGAGGGAAGGAACCGCTCTGAAAAACTCCAGCGCAAACTGGATAAGCAAAACCTAAACCGAACTCGTAAAATTTTCCTTAACAAGACTCGCTTTTTTAACCTTACCGGCAAATGACCGCCCATTGTCGCCCAAGCGACACGATCGGACCGGACAGCACACTTAGAACTTGAACACGGCGTCAGCCGCAGTACGGCTGGCGGTCTTGCCTTCAATAGCCGTTTCAAGACGCGCGATCTCGGCCCTCAAAATTTCGATCCGATCCTGAAGTTCATCGACCGACAGCGTCTCGAGTGGCATGCCCACCTCGTGGACCGGCATGCGGCGTACGACATCGTCTTCCATGCTGATCTCCTCAAATTTGCTCTTGGCCCATTCTGGCGCGCGATTAAGATGGCGTCCATGACTATTCCAGACCAGATGCAAGCGATCGAAATTGCGGCGCCAGGCGGCCCCGAGGTTCTCACGCCCATAGACGCCCCTATTCCCCAACCCAGGTCGGGCGAGGTGCTGATTGCCGTCGCAGCCGCAGGGGTCAACGGTCCCGACATCTCCCAGCGACAGGGCGCCTATCCGCCCCCCGCCGATTCTTCACCCCTGCCCGGCCTGGAAGTCTCGGGCATCGTTGCGGCCGTGGGGGAGGGCGAAACGCGGTTTGCGCCCGGCGATGAGGTTGTGGCGCTGTGCAATGGCGGCGGCTACGCCGGCTATGTCGCCGTGCCTGCGGGCCAGGTACTGCCCAAACCCAAAAGCTGGTCGCACATCGAGGCGGCAACCCTGCCGGAGACATTTTTCACCCTGCAGCAAACGCTTGTCGAACGGGCCGGGCTGGCAACCGGTCAGACCGTCCTCATTCATGGCGGCTCGGGTGGCATCGGCGCCAGCGCAATCCAGCTTTGCCGCCTTTTCGGCGCAACGCCCATCGCAACGGTTTCCAGCGCGCAAAAAGCCGCTTACGCAGAGGCGATGGGCGCGGCCCACACCATCAACTACAAAGCAGAAGACTTCGTCGAGCGCACAAGGGCCCTGACCGACGGGCGGGGCGCCGATATCGTGATCGACATCATCGGCGGCGACTACGCAAACCGCAACCTAAAGGCATGCGCCTATGGCGGCCATGTCATTCAACTGGCCATACGGGGCGGTGCGAAAGCCGAAATCAATCTCGGCCTGGTACTCATGAACGCCCTCACCCTTTCGGGCTCGACCCTGCGCCCTCAAACCGCCGCAACCAAGGCCCGGTTCGCCCAGGGCCTCGCCGCCAGGATCTGGCCGGCAATCGCGGCTGGCACAATCGTGCCCCCGCGGATCACAACCTTCCCTCTCGCAAATGCAGCCGACGCCCACCGGGCCATGGAGGGCCGCGATCATTATGGCAAGATCGTGCTCACGGTCGAGAACCGCGACCACCGAGCCGTGTGACGGTTTGGCAACGGATCGGTCACGATTGCGTCAAAGCTCACAACCACACTTGCCACGAAACACTCTTGCGATGATTTTGAAGCGTCCGGGGGCGCGACCGGTGTGTTCGATATCTTGATTGAAGGCTGGATGAACCAGAATACCTTGCGCCTCGTTGGCGGGCTCTTGCTTGCTTCACTGATTCTCTACCTGCTGGTGGTCGCAGTTGCCTATACCTTCCAGCGCGAGATGGTCTTCCCCCGCCGCTTCGTAAATGCGTTGCCCTTTGCCGCCATGGTCGGCCCCGATTTCGAGCGCATTACGCTCGAAACCGCGGATGGGGAACGACTCAAGGCCTATTTCAAGCCCCCGCTCGAGGGCGCACCGATGATCGTCGCCTTCCATGGCAATGGCAGCGTTCCAGAGCCGCAGGCGGTAAGGTTCGGCAGTGCGCCATGGGCCAATGCCGGCTTTGGCGTCCTCTCCTTTGCCTATCGCGGCTATCCCGGCTCGACCGGAGCACCAAGCGAAGAGGGTCTGCTGCTCGATGCCGAGGCCGCCATCGCCTATGCCCTAAACCACGCACCCGGCAGCCGCCTCGTTTTCATCGGCCATTCGCTGGGAACCGGCGTGGCGGTTGCCATGTCCGAACGCTATCCCAGCCAGGCGCTGGTCCTTGAAGCCCCCTTTTCGTCCCTGCCCGACGTTGTCGCCGCCACCATGCCGTTCCTGCCGGGACAATTGGTGCGCGACACCTTCTTTTCCTCGCGGCGCATTGCAGGCAGCCAGGCAGATACCATCGTCATTGTGCATGGCGAGCGCGACACCGTGGTTCCTGCGTTTCTCGGGCGCCGTCTGTTCGCTGTCGCGCCGCATGGGGTGTTTATGTCGGTCGAGAACGCCGACCACCTCAATTTGCGCGGTATGCGCGACACCGAAATCCTCGATCTGGTCATCAACGGGTATCCGCCCGAACCGACCCCGCAAAGCGAACCGGCCGGCAGTCCGGACCCACTCGAAACCGGAGCGGTGTGATTGCTGATTGCATGATCGGCATTTGACCCTTATATTAACGGTCAAATTCCCCCTCATCCCAAATTGGCGAGGCGGGCGGTCCGGAGGAACACCGGGCCGCAGCACAGGAGAGATTTACCTATGGCCACACAATTGCTCATGCCCAAGGCGACTGCCGTCTGGCTGGTCGAAAATACTGGGCTGACCTTCAAGCAGATCGCCGATTTCTGCACCCTGCACCCACTCGAGGTCCAGGGCATCGCAGATGGCGACGTTGCCGGCGGCATCCGTGGCGTGAACCCGGTCCAGAACGGACAGCTCAACCGCGAGGAGATCGCCAAGGGCGAAGCCGATGAGAACTACCGGCTGAAAATTTCCGAACCCAAGGTCAAGGTGGCAGCCCCCAAGCGCCGCGGTCCGCGCTACACCCCGACGTCGCGCCGCCATGAGCGGCCCAACGCGATCAAATGGCTGGTCCGCAACCATCCCGAGCTCAAGGACGCCCAGATCATGCGTCTGGTCGGCACCACCAAGTCAACAATCGAATCCGTGCGCGAAAACACCCACTGGAATGCCGCCAACCTGACCGCCATGGACCCGGTGACCCTGGGCCTGTGCTCGCAGATGGAACTGGACATGGAAGTGCGTAAGGCAGCGCGCACCGCGGGCATCACAGAAGATACTCCCGAGGGCACGCGCCTGATGACAGCCGAAGAAGCGCTGAGCCGCGCCCAGTACGAGCCGGAGGAAGGCGACGAGGGCTCCCAGACCCCGGCCCAGGACAATTATGACGCCGAGCGCGAAGCTGAATCGGTCTTTGCCAAGCTCAAATCGCTCAAGGGCGCCGACGCTGACGCCGACACCGATGAGCGCGACTAGGCTTTATCTACTGGTACATTTCAAACGGCCCGCCGCCCACAGCAGCGGGCCGTTTTTCGTTCAGCAGACAGGTCTAGTCGCCCGGACTTGACATCGATGGCGTTTGCCCGCGCTATGCCGCTCTGTTCCTTATGAAATCCCCAAGCTTGAATTGACGTTCTTTCTCGTTGCTGCGCTCGCAGTTTTTTTCGTCGCTCTGTCGAAATCCGGTCTGGTCGCGAGCCTGGGCGTCATCGGGGTGCCCCTCCTCACCCTCGTCATGCCGGCTCGCGATGCGGCCGGCATGATGCTGCCCCTGCTGATCGTAATGGACGTCATCGCGCTCATCGCCTATCGGCGCGAGGTCGACTGGAAAGTATTCTGGATCCTCTTGCCGGGCGCCATGGTCGGCACGCTGGTCGCTTTCTCGCTCTCGGCCGTCGTCAGCGAATCCATGGTACGCCTCGCCATCGGCCTGATCACTCTGGCCTTCGTGCTCGATGCCTGGCTACCACTGCGCAGGAAACTCCAGGGGCTGCCCCCGTCCCGGCCCTGGGGGACATTCTGGGGCTCGATTGCCGGGTTCACCAGCTTCGTCAGTCATACCGGCGGCCCCCCGGTCCAGATCTATATGCTGCCCATGCGCCTGCCGCCGGCGCTTTTCGCAGGCACCAACGCGGTGTTTTTTGCGGTCGTCAACGCCAGCAAGATCCCGTTCTATTTTGTCCTCGGCCAGCTTTCGCTCGCCAACATGCAGGTCGCGCTTTATCTTGTGCCGGTTGCCATTGCCGGCATGGTGTTGGGTGTGTTTCTCGTCCGCCGTATCGACGCCGGTCTGTTTTACCGGGTGGCCTATGCCCTGATTTTTCTTTTGGCCCTCAAGCTGATCTACGACGGGATCACGGGATTGTTTTTTGCCTGACAGCGGGCATTAAAAAAGGCCGCAGCTTCCGCCGTGGCCTCACAGAAATCGCAAGTTTTACAGATGGACCTTAGTGAGCGGTCTCGTATTGTGCACGCACCAACTGGTCCTTGAGTTCAAGTTTCTTGCGCTTGAGAGCGGCAATCAGCAGCGCATCGCGGGCCGGATGTCGCATTTCTTCGCTGATCTTTCGTTCCAAATCCTGATGCCGCCGCTCCAGGGAAGTGATGTAAGTCTGTGAGGTCATGGCCACTCCTTTCATCATTGGACGACGGTATCGTCACATTCTTTGCAGCCTTTGTCCAATGGCAAATCTGTGGCAGAAAGGAGCTGGAGAGCGCAGGGAAAAAGTCCCAGACTTTCCCGGCTCGACCGCGCGACAAAACAATGGCTTAGGGTGACAAGCCGGTTCTATGGGAGCGGATCACGCTTTGAGGCGGGGTCCTGTGGGGAAATAATCATGCTGCCATTGGACAAGGAAATCGAAGCCCGGCTCGGACTGGAACTGGCCACCAAGCGCCAGGAACACGCCGATCTCGATGCGGCAATCCATACCCTCACGGCATCGGGCCTTGCCGACATCACGCTGATCCAGCGCCTCAAGAAGCGCAAACTGGCGCTCAAGGACCGGATCGTCGAGATCGAACGGATCATCCTCCCCGACATAATTGCGTGACATTATGTTAAGTTGACTTTGGTCATCATCATTTGTACTCCAATCTCAGGCTTTTTCAGGATGACTTGAGATGACCCAACATTCCCGCCTCGTCGAACGCGTTCGTCACGAACTCAAATTCAGGATGGCAAAGGTGCTCAAATCCGAGCGCATTACACCCCAGATGGCGCGGATCACGCTCACTTCGGACGATTTCGGGAGCTTTATTTCCCTTGCCTATGACGATCATTGCAAGGTGTTCTTCCCCGAACCGGGTGCAACCGATTTTCCGGTACCCGAACGCGGAGAGAACGGGCTCGTTTTTCCCGATGGCAAGCGCCCCGAGTCGCGTGATTACACGCCCCGTTCCTATGACAACACCGCACGCACCCTGACGCTCGATTTCGTGCTGCATGGCGACGGGCCGGCTTCGAGCTGGGCAGAGATCGCCAGGCCCGGCGACATGATCGGGGTTGGTGGTCCACGCGGGTCTTTCGTCGTCCGGGGCGATTTCGACTGGTATCTGCTGGTCGGCGATGAAACGGCACTACCCGCCATTTCCCGCCGACTCGAGGAATTGCCTCGCGATGCGCGCGCCATCGCTGTTATCGAGGTTGCCGACAATGGCGAAATCCAGAAAATCGACGCGCCGGAGAATGCCGAAATCCACTGGTTGAGCCGCGAAGGGGCAGCGCCGGGTGATCCCCACAAGCTACTTGGTGCCGTCCAGGGTCTGGAACTCCCCAAAGGTGACGGCTACATCTTTGTTGCCGGCGAAAGCGCCATGAGCAAGGCGGTGCGCCACCACATGGTGGACGAACGGGGGCACAATCCCGATTGGATCAAGGCTGCCGGATACTGGCAGGCGGGCAGTGAGGATTTCGACGACGGCCACGCTCACTAGAGCCGGTCAGGATTTGATTAAATCAAATCCTCGGCTCTAAACCTTTGTTTTGTCGCGTGTCCAAACCGCAAAACCGTTTCCACTTTTGCTGGACACGCTCACTAGCGTGGTGCCCTCAGCTATGCGATTGCTTCGTCTTCCTCCGCCTCGCGTCGCACGAAGAGATCCCTGATTTCTGTGGCAAGCGGAACAATGGCCTTTTCGAGCAGAGCGATCTGCGCGTCGTCAAAAAGCCGGGGTTCCTGATCGAAAATTGCCAGCACCGCGCCCAATTGTCCGTCTTCGAGCGGGACCGGCACGCCGGCATAAGCCCTGACGCCGCTTTCCACGACGCTGCGCAAATGAGCATAGGGCGAGTGTTGCAGGTCTTCGATGATCAGCGTACCCGACCTCTTGAGCACTTCGTGGGCCAGATGTTCGGCGTGGCTCTTGTTGGAGCCCTCGTCGCCGGCGTCGATCAGGGGCACGATCGTCACCATCGCCACCGTGGTCTTGGCGGACTGAGCCAGCCCGCGCAGCGAACGGGCGATGTCGGGATCCGCCGCAGCCTGAGCCGAGATGGCCCTGGCCGACAGACGCAATTGCGGAACAATGTCAGGACCGTCTTCGGCGATCATGTCATGCCCACCCATTGCAAGAGCGATGGCGTGCTCGGCCAGCGCAATCGAATGGGCCACCACGTCAATCTCGTCGGCAGCGCTCTCCGCCCGCCCGGCTGTATAGTCGGGATGGAAATAACCGGCGACCACGACCATTTCCGGTTCGATCCGCTTGAGCCGACGGGCAGCATAACGGGCATAGACGTCCGGTTTTTGACCAAGATAGCAAAGACATGCGACCTCGGTCAGCGACAGGTCGATCTGGGCGATCCCCTCCTTGCGCAGGGCCACCGGAGCCATCACCTGAGCTGAAAAGCCGCGCGCCCGCACCCGTTCGGCAACCATGAGTGCCATGGCCTGATCGAGCTCGGTCTTGCCACCGAACACCCGTATGCGCGCTCCGATCTTGGTGTTTTCAGGCTCGGCTTCGGCAATGTCGTCAAGCACTTCGGAAAGCGTTTCCACGACACGATGGCGATGGGAGGGGTCGGCAAGATCACCCGCGATATCGGCCTCGGCCAGCCGGAGGGCAGGCACCGCAATATCGTCGTAAAAGGTCGCGATCCCGTCCTTTTCGATTTCGCGGTCTGCGAGTTCGATCGCTTCCTCGACATTGGCCGATATCAGCCTTTGATAAAAGCGCTCCTGCGGCAACAGCACCGGCGCGCTGCCCAGAATGGTTTCGATAAAACCCAACCCTGGTACGTAGCGCGCCATGACAACGATACACACCGTGAGGGGCATGGAAACGATCAGGCCGATCGGACCCCACAGCGTAGCCCAGAACATTGCGGCGACCAGCACCGCAAGCGGGGTCAACCCCGTCGAGGTGCCGTAGAGCCGGGGCTCGATGATGTTGTTGGACACCACTTCAAGCACCATGTAGAGCCCGATCACGCCGAACAGCATTGTCCAGCCAGGGTCCACCGCGATGGACAGCAGGATCGGAATGGTGGCGATCATGAGCGTGCCAACGAACGGGATATAGCGAAAGACCGTTGCCAACAGGCCCCAGAGGATGGCGTTGGGCACACCGAGCAGGAACAGGCCCGCACCAAACAGCATACCATAGCCGGCGCTGATCGTTGCCTGCGCCAGCAGATAGCGTCCCACCCGGCTACTGGCCTCGTTCATTGCCTCGGTGCTTGCGCGCAGATCGCCGCGACTGGCCAGCTTGAGGAAACGGTCGCGCAACTCCTCGCGCTCGAGCAACAGGAATATGAGGAAGATCGTCACGATAAGAACCGAGGCGAGCGGACCGATGATCGAGAAAAACACCGTCTGCGCCGTTTCCAGCGAGCCCATTCCGCCATCGGCAATCACCACCTGGATCGGCTCGGGACCCTGCTCGGCCAGATTGTCGGCGCTGGCCCCGACCTGCGCACCCAACCGCTCGACGGTGGCGACCAGCCGGTCGATGACCTGGCCGCCCCCGAACGTCTCCTGCAGCATCCGGAGCTTTTCGCTGATCGTTGCCTGATAGCGAGGCAGGTCGGATGCCAGCGAAAGCATCTGTGAAAATGCCAGATATGCGACGCCCGAAATCAGCGCCAGGACCGCAAGAACCGATGCGATAACGGCAGCGATATGGGGCGTTCCGACCCGGCGCAGGCTGTGGACCACCGGCCCCAGCGCAAAGGCGAGCAGCACGGCCAGGACCAGCGGCACGAAAATACCGCGCCCCAGATAGAGCACGGCGACAATTAGAACGAAGGTCAGGATCGCTACCAAGGGCTGGAAGCCCATCAGCGAGGGCCCCGGGCCGACCGGCGGTTTCGTGTCCATGCTTTTTCCCAATCCAAGCCCGTTAGGACCCCGCGATTTCAAAACGCCATGCCCTGGGTTTCGTTCCCCGCCGCCGCCCAACAGATGCAGCGGCTTGAACCTTCGGGGCTTATCGGATACAGCCACGCTTTAGCCAATTGAGGGCCGGGCTCTTGGTTTCATCTCCTCCTATCGCCATCGTCATGGGTAGCCAGTCGGACTGGCCCACTATGCGTTTTGCAGCCGAAACGCTCGAAGCGCTAAGGCTCGACTACGAGGCGCGTATCGTCTCCGCACACCGGACCCCGCTGCGCATGGTCGATTTCGCCACGACTGCGCGCGACGACGGCTTCAAAGTCATCATTGCCGGGGCTGGCGGGGCTGCCCACCTGCCGGGCATGATCGCATCGATGACGACTTTGCCGGTGCTCGGTGTGCCCGTGGAAAGCAAGGCGCTTCACGGGCAGGACAGCTTGCTCTCCATTGTCCAGATGCCGGGTGGCGTACCTGTGGGCACTCTGGCCATCGGCAAGGCAGGCGCCATCAATGCGGCGCTTCTGGCAGCCTCGATCCTCTCACTTGCCGATCAAGAGCTTGCGGCACGGCTCGCCGAATGGCGCGCCCGCCAGACCAACGCAGTTGCGGAGTTCCCCAAGGACGATGACTGAAAGCCACCCTCTCCAGCCCGGAAGCCGCATCGGCATTCTGGGCGGCGGCCAGCTCGGGCGCATGCTCTCTCTTGCAGCCAGCCAGTTGGGCATGAAAACCCATATCTTCTGCCCCGACCCCGAAAGCCCCGCTTTCGATGTCACCCCCAACAAAACCATAGCCGGCTATGACGATGTCGCGGCGCTGCGCGCCTTTGCCGGCGGCGTCGATGTGGTGACCTATGAGTTCGAGAACGTGCCCCTCGCCACCGCTAAAGTCATCGCCGACAACGTGCCGCTGCACCCTGGTGCCAGGGCGCTCGAGGTCAGCCAGGACCGCCTCGCCGAGAAGGGCTTTCTTGGGCGAGCCGGCGTTGCCATCGCGCCCTATCGTCCTGTCGGCGATCTCGGGGAATTGCAGACGGCCGTCACCGAAATCGGGCTTCCGGCCGTCCTCAAGACCACACGGCTGGGCTATGACGGCAAGGGCCAGCGCATGATCGGTAAGCCCGACGATATTGAGGGTGCCTTTGCCGAACTCGAACCCGGCGCTCCGCTGGTGCTCGAGGCTTATGTTCCGTTTGAAAAGGAAATCTCGGTCATTGTGGTGCGCGGCGTCGATGGATCCGTGGTCACCTACGATCCGGCCGAAAACGTTCATCGCAACCACATCCTCAAGACTTCCACCCTGCCGGCCTCTGTTTCCGATGCCGCCGTGATCAAGGCCCGGACCGTCGCCGCCGACATTGCGGCCGCGCTCGACTATATCGGCACCATGGGCGTTGAGTTTTTCGTCGTATCCGATGGCGACGATCCGCAAATCCTGGTCAACGAAATCGCCCCCCGCGTTCACAATTCGGGTCATTGGACACAAGCCGTCTGCGTTACCGACCAGTTCGAGAACCATATCCGCGCCATCTGCGGCTGGCCGCTGGGCGATACGACCCGGCTTGCCGGCGTGGTAATGGAAAATCTGCTCGGCGAGGAAATCTTTGCCGCAGCCTCGCGCGCGACCGGTGGCACTCAGCCCCACGTTTATGGCAAGGCCGAAGCGCGCGATGGGCGCAAGATGGGACACCTCAACATCGTCAGGCTCCCCCAGGACTGACAAAAGCACAGATTCCGGGCCTCGCAGGTGGACATGGCCCGACTCTTCTGGTAACTAGCGCGGCCACGGTGACCGGCAAGTGTCGGTCGGCGCTGGATCGCTTTTGGCCTCCGGCGTTTGATATCAGCCGAAATTCTAACCGAAAGGGCGGGTGTTCCGCGTGCAAGTAGTCGTTCGCGATAACAATGTCGATCAGGCGCTTCGGGCGCTGAAAAAGAAGTTGCAGCGCGAAGGTGTGTTTCGCGAAATGAAGCTGCGCAACTATTACGAGAAGCCCTCTGAAAAGAAGGCACGGCAGAAGGCTGAGGCAATCCGCCGGGCCCGCAAGCTTGCTCGTAAGCGTGCACAGCGCGAGGCTGGTGTTGTAACCGGCGGTCGTCGCTAAGAGGGCTTCGCAAAGCGCGAAATCTCTTTGCATCTGCGACTGTTCGACATGAACGTATTTGCAAAAAGCGCCGTCCTTTGGGGCGGCGTTTTTATTTTGCCCCGCTCCCCGGCGTTTCCAGGATCGGCATCACCTCAACGCCCTCGCCCGGAAAATGGGTGAAATGGGCGTGATTGCGAAACATTTCCGCGGCTGCCTGATGGTCGGCCGCTTCGACGATGACATAGGCCGCCGCCGTATTGGTGATGTCGGCGATACCGTCAGGCCCCACCTTCTTTGTCTTTCCCAAAGGCCCGCCTGGATCAACCACGCGCGCAGCGTTGGTCTCCATCCATTCGCCCCAGGCCGTCATCCCCGCTGCCTGGTCTATTCGGCCCGCCGCCTGCGCCTTCTCGGTGGCCGTCGCTGTTCCAGTATAGATCGCCAGAAATTTCGGCATGTTCAGCCTCCCTGTTCTGCCTCGTTAAAGAACACCTGAGCCCGCTCCCAAATCCCTCGCGCCCAGAGGTCGGAGTGATCCGCACCCTCCTCGATCCAGATCTGATGGGGATTTGGTGCTTCAGCATATAACCGCTCGCCATTTGAGACGCTGACCGTCCTGTCGGCAGTGCCATGCGCCACGAATACCGGTTCCTCGACAGCCCCGATCCAATCGTTGGTGTGAAACTGGTCGAGCATCAACCATGCAACGGGTGCGAAAGGGTAGCGCTCCGCCGCCACACTGACCGCCGAATAGAAGGGAGTCTCCAACAGCAGCGCCTCCGCATCGCGCTGGCTGGCCACCCACACGGCCGGGGAAGCGCCCAGCGAACGGCCCCAAACGACAATCTCCTCCTCGCGCTCAGCCAGCCAGTCGAATGCCGCAAGAGCGTCGGCCAGTAGATTGTCCTGGGTGATTTCGCCCGGTGACAGCGGAAAGCCGCGATAGTCGACCGACAAAAAGCCATATCCCGCATCGGTGAACGAAACGAAACGTTCGTACTCGGCCGAAAAGCTTCCCGAATTGCCCTTGAGATACAAAATAGTAGGTTCATCACCCGACGGCGGCGCATACCATCCGGTGATGACCTCATCGTCGCTCGTTGGGATCATGACGATCTCGGCATCGAGACCGACGGCATCGGGATCGAAAATCTCTCCGGCCGGATTGAAGAAAAACGCCCGCTGGTTGACGTAGAGAAAGGCTAGCAGTCCGCCGTAAATGACCAGCGCGAGAACCAGTACGCCGACAGCGATCTTCTTGAGCATTTTCGACTTTCCTCCAGCACCCCCGCTCCCTGATACCGCCGGAAGATTAGCTCGTCTAGGTCAACTCTTCTTCGCCCAGTGCGACGCGAAAAGCCCGCTGAAACACCTCCAATGGCTGACCGCCGGAAATGGCGAACTGATTGTTGAAGATGAAGAAGGGTACGCCGTTGATGCCCTGCTGGCTGGCCGAAACCGCCATGGCCTTGGTGATGTCGTTTTCCGCTTCGTCTTCAATCAGCGTCAGCGCCGCCTCGCGCGTGAACCCGTGCTCGGCGGCGATGTCGGCTAGCAGCTCTTTATCGGTAATGTTCCTGCCCTCAAGGAAATAGGCGTCGGCGAATGCCTTGGCCAAACCATACTGGTGCTCGGGTGCCGCCGAACGGATCAGCGTGTGGGGCATGATGGTGGGATAGCTCATTGGCTGCACGCTCATATCCAGCGGCACCCCGGCATCCCGCGCAGCGGTCTGAACGCGCGCCTGCATGGCGTCGATATCGCCGCCATATTTCGCCTTGAGCCTTTTCCTGGTGTTCTCCCCTTCCTGCGGTGTCGAGGGGTCGAGCAGAAATGGATGGTGTAATATCTCGACGTTCACGCCCTCGGGCAACGTCGCCAGTGCCTGATCGAGCCTTGCGGTGCCGATCAGGCACCAGGGGCAAATGATGTCGGTGAACAGGTCGATGCGGATGGATTGAGTCATATTCTGTCCTTTGCGTTGGCGCCAACATGGCCATTGGCGACAGACCGCTCAAGTACGCACAGAAATGTTACTGCATCTGCCCCGCGATATTGACCATCCAGTTGGTGCCGAACCGGTCGCGCAGCATGCCGAACTTGTCGCCCCACGGAGCGGGCACGAGCGGCTGCATCACCTCGCCTCCCGCGCTCAAGCCTTCCCAGAAACCGCTCAGTTTGGCGTCGTCGTCACCGCTGAGCGAAATAGAATAACCGTCCTGGGATTGCCCCGGCGTGCGCGACCCGTCCGATACCATCAGCGTCATGCCATCGGGCGTGTCGAGCTGGCCGTGCATGATCAGATCCTCCTGCCCGGGCTTATGCGGCATGCCGCCCTGGGCAAACGTCATCATGGTCGGCTCGCCACCGAAAATACCCGCATAAAAGGCCAGCGCGTCGCGCGCCTCGCCTGAAAAACCTAGATAGGGATTCATCAAGATGCTCATCGTCGTCCTCCGGCACTTGAGAGCAAGGCTGCTACTGTATGCCCGCCGGACCGCGGCTGCACGTAAAAAAAGGGCGGCTCGAACGCCGCCCTTTTCTCAAGTAAGGATGGGCCCGCTCAATGCCCGATCGCCTTGACGATGGATTCAGTCATCTTCTTGGCGTCTCCGAACAGCATCATTGTGTTGTCGCGGAAGAAGAGTTCGTTCTGGACCCCAGCATACCCGGCTGCCATGCCGCGCTTGATGAACAGCACGGTGCCCGCCTTTTCGACGTCCAGAACCGGCATGCCGTAGATCGGCGAGGTCTTGTCGGTCTTGGCCGAGGGGTTGGTGACGTCGTTGGCGCCGATCACGAACGCCACGTCGGCCTGGGCAAACTCGGAGTTGATATCCTCGAGCTCGAACACTTCGTCGTACGGCACGTTGGCCTCGGCCAGCAGCACGTTCATGTGCCCCGGCATACGGCCCGCCACGGGATGGATGGCGTAGGAAACCTCGACGCCGGCAGCCTTGAGTTCGTCGGCCATCTCTCGCACCGCGTGCTGGGCCTGGGCCACCGCCATCCCGTAACCGGGCACGATGATGACTTTCGAGGCGTTCTGCATGATGAACGCTGCGTCTTCGGCCGACCCCTGCTTGACCGGGCGCTCTTCCACATCACCGGAGGCCGCAGCGGCGTCATCGCCCCCGAAGCCGCCAAGAATGACCGAGATAAAACTCCGGTTCATGGCCCGGCACATGATGTAGGAAAGGATAGCACCCGAAGACCCCACCAACGCGCCTGTGATGATCAGCGCCGTATTGCCCAGCGTGAACCCGATGCCGGCCGCCGCCCAACCCGAATAGGAATTGAGCATCGAAACGACCACGGGCATGTCAGCCCCGCCGATCGGGATGATCATAAGCCCGCCCAGCGCCAGCGCGATCAGGGTGATGACCCAGAACAGGATCGGATCCTGCGTCACCGAGAACACACCGATCAGAATGACCAGCAGCGCACCCAGGCCCAGATGGAGCAGATGTCGGGCCGGCAACAGGATCGGCTTGCCGCTCATGCGGCCGTCGAGCTTGGCGAAAGCGATGACCGAGCCGGTAAAGGTGAACGCGCCAATCGCCGTGCCGATGCTCATTTCGATGAGCGCCTGCACATGGATATGCCCCGGCTCGCCGATCCCGAACGCGACCGGTGCATAAAGGGCCGCAGCCGCCACGAACACGGCGGCAAGGCCGACCAGCGAGTGGAAGGCCGCAACCAGCTGCGGCATTGCCGTCATGGGGACGCCGCGCGCGATAAACGCACCGATGCCACCACCGATGGCCAGCCCGCCGATGATCAGCACCCAGGCGAACGGATCGGTGGGTGCTGCGATGGCCAGCGTGGTCAGAACGGCGATGGTCATGCCGACCATGCCCATCGTGTTGCCCCGGCGCGCCGTGGTGGGCGAGGACAGCCCGCGCAGCGCGAGAATGAACAGTGCCCCGGCGACCAGATAGGCCAGGGCCGCGATATTTGCGGAAATCATGGTCCTAGCCCTTCTTCTTGTACATCGCCAGCATGCGCTGGGTGACGAGGAAGCCCCCGAAAATGTTGACCGATGCCAGGATCAGCGCAACGAAACCGAACCAGCGCGCCGGGCCGGGTTCACCGACACTGGCCACGCCCACGGCCAAAAGCGCGCCCACCACGATCACCGAAGAGATCGCGTTGGTCACCGCCATAAGGGGGGTGTGAAGGGCCGGGGTTACCGACCAGACGACGTAGTAGCCCACGAAGATCGCCAGGACGAACACCGAGAGGAAAAAGAAAAAGGGATCGACGACACCGCCCATTATACGTCTCCATCCGTCTTTTTGGCCGCGGGCTTTTTCGCCGCCGGCTTTTTGGCTGCTGTGCTCTTGGACGGCGCTTTGCTCGCCGCAGCGCTTTTTGCTACCGGCTTTTTGGCCGCTGATGCCTTGGATTTTGCCGTGCTTGCGGCAGCGCTCTTTGCCGCCGTCGATTTTGCGGCGGGCTTGACCGCCGGCGTCTCGTCGGCCGGAACCGAAACCGCGCCCGCAGTTGCCACCTTGGCCGCCCGGCCCTTGCCCGAAGCGCCGGACTTGGCAGGTGCCTTGGTGACCGGCTTGCTTTCGGCCTTCGGTGCTGCCTTGGGAGCGGCTGTCTTGCCGGTGGCGGCCGTTTTGGCCGGCGCCTTGGCAGCAGCCTTGGCGGGAGCCTTTTTCGCCGCCGGTGCCGCATCGGCAGACCCGGCAAAATTGGGATGCACGACTGCGCCGTCGCGTGTCAGGAGCGTTGCCTTGACCAGCTCGTCCTCCCAATCGACTTTCAGACCCTTGGCCTCCTTGTCGATCATGGTTTCCAGGAAGGCCAGAAGGTTCTTGGAATAGAGCTGGGACGCCGTCGCTCCGATCTTGCCCTGCAGATTGAGCAACCCGATGATCGTTACGTCCTTGTGGACGGTCGTTTGTCCCGGAACCGTCAATTCGATATTGCCGCCACGCTCGGCTGCCAGGTCGACAAGCACCGAACCCGGCGCCATCGATTCAACCATCGCCTTGGTAATGAGCTTTGGCGCGGGGCGCCCAGGGATCAGCGCCGTGGTGATGACGATGTCCTGCTTGGCGATATGGCCCGAGACCAGTTCGGCTTGCGCAGCCTGCTCGTCCTTGGTCAATTCGCGCGCATATCCACCAGTGCCCGAAGCATCCTTGAGCGCTTCGGTCATGATAAATTTCGCACCGAGCGATTCCACCTGCTCGCCCGCCGCAGCCCGCACGTCGGTGGCTGAGACCGCCGCGCCAAGGCGCTTTGCGGTAGCGATCGCCTGCAGCCCGGCAACACCGGCTCCCATGACGAATACCTTTGCGGCGCGCACAGTGCCCGCCGCCGTCATCATCATCGGCAGCGCCCGATCATAGACCATCGATGCTTCGATCACCGCCTGATAGCCGGCGAGATTGGCCTGGCTGGACAGGATATCCATGACCTGGGCCCGCGTGATGCGCGGCATTAGCTCCATGGCGAAAACACAAAGCCCGGCCTTGGCCAATGCCGCCAACGCAGCTTCATTGCCAAACGGATCGGCTGTGGCCAGAACCAGCGCGCCTTTGGCGGCCCCGGTCAGCGCCGATGCCTCGGGACGTCGGACCGAAAGGATCACGTCGGCGCCCTTGACGGTCGCCGCGGCGCTCGCTTCCACGCTTGCCCCGGTATCCTTGTAAAACTGATCGAGGATGCGCGACGCTTCCCCTGCCCCTTTTTCGACGCTGACGGTCGCACCAAACCCGATGAGCTTGGCAACCGTCTCCGGCGTCGCTGCAACGCGGGTTTCTCCCCCCGCGCGCTCGCGCATTACGGCAATTTTCATGAAACTCTACCTCTTATGGCCCGCAGCAAAATGGCCACTTCCCCCAAGGGTCGGGAGATTTAGTGGACGAAGATCAGATACAGGATCACCAGGATTGCTGCTGTGGAGATGACGCTCCACTTGGTACCGGAAAGGAACGCTGCATACGTGCTCGTATGCTCGTCGAATTCCTTTTCCTTCTGCTTTTCGCTGATCGGCTTGTCTGAATAAGTTGCGACCTGTTGTTCGGCCATCGCAGCTTTCCCCTGAATTTTTCGAGTCTGAATTGGTGCCCTTTAGGGCTGAGTTTGTTCAAGTTCGTCAATGAGTCTTTCGATCATAGACAGACCCAACGACCAGAATTGCGGATCGCGGGCATCCAGTCCGAACGGCGCCAGAAGTTCCGAATGATGTTTCGAGCCCCCGGCGCTCAGCATGTCGAAATACTTTTCGGCAAACCCGGCACTGGACTTTTCATACTGTGCGTAGAGCGAGTTCACAAGGCAATCGCCGAACGCATAGGCATAGACATAGAACGGAGCGTGAATGAAATGCCCGATATAGCTCCACAGAACCTCATAGCCATCGTTGAGCCTGATCCCCGGCCCGAGGCTTTCGGTGGAGATTTCCATCCAGAACGCATCGATCTCCTCGGGCCGCAATTCGCCCTCGCGCCGCGCCAGATGGATCTTGCGCTCCAGCGTATAGAACGAGATCTGCCGCACCACGGTGTTGAGCATGTCCTCGATTTTCGAGGCAATCAGGGCAAAGCGCTGTTTCGGATCGCTCGTCACATCGAGAATGGCGCGGAAGGTCAGCATCTCCCCGAAGACGCTCGCCGTCTCCGCCAGCGTCAACGGCGTGGGCGCCATCAGCTCGCCCTGCCCCGCCGCAAGGCGCTGGTGCACGCCATGCCCCAACTCGTGGGCCAGCGTCATCACGTCGCGGGTACGTCCCATATAGTTCAGCATCAGGTATGGATGCGCGGTGGTGACGGTTGGGTGCGCAAAGGCGCCCGGCGCCTTGTTGGGCTTGACAGCGGCATCGATCCACCCGCTATCGAAAAACGGCTGCGCCACCTCGACCAGCTTGGGTGAAAACCGGCCATAGGCATCGAGCACGGTGGTCTTGGCCGTCTCCCAATCAAATATGCGATCATCCGAAGTCGGCAGCGGCGCATTGCGGTCCCAGGCGTCCAGCTTGTCCTTGCCGAACCATTTCGCCCTCATCTGATAGTAGCGATGCGACAGGCGCGGATAGGCTTCCCGCACCGCTTTCTCGAGCGCATCGACGACTTCACGCTCCACCGAATTGGCGAGGTGCCGGCTATCGGCCACATCCTCGTAGCCGCGCCAGCGGTCGGAGATTTCCTTGTCCTTGGCCATCACATTGGTGATGTGGGCAAAGAGCTTCTTGTTGGCCGAAAGCGTCACGCTCAAAGCCTTGAACGCCGCCGCGCGCTTGCCCTCCTGTTTGTCACTCAAGAGATTGAGCGTCTGTTCGAGCCCGAGTGTTTCACCGTCGATTTCGAATTTGAGCGCCGCCATCGTCTCATCGAACAGTCGGTTCCATGCGGCGTGTCCGGTGACGTATTTGTCGTGGAACAACTCTTCCACCCGGTCCTCGAGCTGGTAGGGTCGCGACTTGCGCAACTCGTCAAACCACGGCTTGTAATGGGCCAGATCGGCGCTACTTTCGAACGCCGCAGCGAGCACTTCATCCTCTATCCGGTTGATCTCGAGCGTGAAAAACAGCGTCCGGGTCGAAAGCCCGGTCATCTTGTCCTGCGTGTCGCCGAGAAATTTCACCCGGTCTCCGTCGCCGGTGTTCTGCGCATAATTGAGATAGGCGAACGATCCCAGACGTCCGAAAACCTCATCGAGCTTTTCATAGCGCCTGACCGCATCGACGAGACCGCCTTCTTTCGCCAGTTTCTCGAGCTTGCCCTTATAGTCCGCCTCGAACGCCCTGGTCTCTTTTTCGAGCAACGCCATGTCGGCCTTCAGCGCGTCGGACTCGACGCCAGGATAGAGGTCGCTCAAATCCCATTCGGGCAATTGGCCGAACTGGTTGTGGGTCGATTGCGGCTGGGACAAAGTCATGGGCGAAATTCCGGGGTTGGATTTTGCGGCGACCTTAATCGTTGAGCGCCAGCGTGCCAAGCGCCCCTGCCACGGGCGGGATTGTGCGTGCGACCCACACAGGGCGTGCGAAATAATCGGGCTTATGAACACAACCAACCCCGCACACTATGGCACCTGAAATCAATCAGGAGACTTTGCCATGCCCGAAGCACCAAAACTGTCTCGCCGTCTGTTCTTTGGTGGAGCCCTGGCCGGGGCAGGTGCGGCGGGAGCCGCCGCCGGTGCACTGGCCGCAGGCGCGCTGCGTCCGGGACCCGACATCGTCAAAGTGCCCGGCGAGCAGCGGCGGTTCGTGGGTCGATCCGTCATGATTACCGGCGCCACCTCGGGAATCGGGAGGGCAGCCGCTCTCGCCTTCGCCGCCGAGGGCGCCCGCGTCAGCTTTTGTGGGCGCCGCGAACACCTGGGAACCGGGCTCCAGGCAGAGATCGCTGCCGCCGGCGGAGACGCTGTATATATCCGTGCGGACGTGCGTGATCCCGAGTCGGTGACAAATTTTATCGACCGAAGCCTTGAGCATTTCGGTCCACCCGATATCGCTTTCAACAATGCCGGCATCAGCGCCAGCCAGCCCTTCCACGAAACGCGCCTCGAGGATTGGAACGATATCCAGGATACCAATGTGCGCGGTGTCTTTCTGTGCATGCAAGCCCAGATCCCGCTGATGCGGGAAAATGGCGGCGGCACTATTCTTGTCACCTCCTCGGCCAATGCTGAGGGAGCCCGGCCCGGCCTTGTCGCCTACAACGCATCCAAACGGGCGCTGGTCGGCCTCGTCCAGACCGCGGCGCTCGAATATGCGGCTGACAACATCCGCATCAACGCCCTGTGCCCCGGAGCCACCGATACACCGATGATCCGGCGCCAATCCGGCATGGAGAACGCGCCGGACGCCGTCTGGCAGGCTGGTGTGGGCGTCTGGGCCCAATCCAACGTCCATGCGCTCAAGCGCATAGCATCTGCCGAGGAGATGGCCCGGGCCGCTCTGTCTCTGTGCGCACCCGAAATGACTTATCTTACAGGGTCGGCCGTGTTCGTCGATGGCGGAATGACGGCCGCGCTTTGAGCGGTTCGTGCCATCACGAAGGCAATCAGGGCAGCAAGCTTGGCAAGTTTTTGCCGGCGCCCGGAATAATAGATAAAAAGGCCCGAGGTCATGGGCCAGTACGGCCCGAGAACCGGCACCAGCGCGCCCGAAGACACAAAGTGCTCTGCCAGCGGCGCGGCTGCGTGTATGAGCCCCGCACCTGCTACCCCGGCAGCAAGATTGGAGGTGGCGTCGCTGACGGTAAGACCTCCGGCGACGGTAAAATCGCGATGCTCGCCGTCTACGATCAGGTTCCATGGCTGGACGTGTCCGTCAGCACCGCGAAACCCGACACAGGCGTGACAATCGAGGTCACCGGGAGCGACAGGCTCACCACGCGATCCGATATAGGCCGGGCTGCCGTAACAGCCGATGGGGAACGGCTCGGTCAACCGGATCGCCACGGCGTCGGGATCGAGCGTTTCGCCAAACCGCACGCCAGCGTCGAACCCGTCCTGGAAGACCGGATCGAAACTGTCGCTCGCGTGCACCTCCACGTGGACGTCCGGGTACTTCGCCATGAAGGGCACCACAATGTCCGCAACAAGCTTCGGCGCAACGGCGATGGGAACGTTGAGCCTGAGCTCTCCGGACACCTCGGTCGCCAACAGTTCGATCGCACCAATGGCGTCGGCAATGCCATCAAGGGCAGGCAGGAGCGCTTGGCAGAATCGGACCCCGGCCTCGGTCAGCCCGACCTGGCGGGTGGTCCTTGCAAACAGGGCAACGCCCAAACGGTCTTCCAGCGACCGGATCGCATGGCTCATGGCAGAAGGCGAAATGCCCAACTCTCGTGCCGCAGCCCGGAAGTTTAGCGTTCTCGCAAGAACACTGAAGGCGATCAGGCCATCCAACTGGTCCTGCCGCAAGGGTTTTGGCCGCTGCATCGCCGCTCCGTAGATTCCCCGCTGTGGTGCCGACATTATCCTCATCGCCTCCGACCTTCCAGCAGGCCCACCCTTAAAACCCTGTTAATCGATCAAGCCTAGCCTGACCCAAATCGGCACACTCTCGATTCGCGTGCGCCGGCGTTTTTAGGCTGGAGTTGTGTTGCATATGCATAAGGTTCTGATCGTCGACGATGATCCGGTTCAATCTCGTCTGACCTCGGAAGTCGTCGCCAAGGCCGGGTTTACCGCACTGACAGCGGACTCCGGCGCAAAAGCCCTCGACCTGCTCCGCACAAAACCCGGCATCGGCGCCGTGATCCTCGATATGGTGATGCCCGAGATGGACGGGATGGCCGTGCTCGAGGCGCTGCGGCGCGAAACCATCGCCATCCCCGTGATCGTCCAGACTGCTCAGACCTCACTGGATACCGTCATTTCCGCCATGCGGCTTGGCGCCGTCGATTTCTTCGTCAAACCCGTGGCACCCGAGCGCATCACCATCTCGCTACGCAATGCCCTCAAGCTCGGCACCCTCGAATCCAGCCTCAAGGCCGAGCGCGCACGGCGTGACGGCAGCTTCTCGTTTGCCCACATCATCGCCAAAAGCGATGCAATGGCGCGCACCATGGCGCTGGGCAAAAAGGCCGCGGCCAGCACCATTCCCGTTTTGATCGAAGGCGAAACCGGTGTGGGCAAGGAATTGCTGGCCCGCGCCATCCAGGGTTCGGGCGACCGTTCCGGCAAGCCGTTCATTACCGTCAATTGCGGTGCCATCCCCGCAAATCTGGTGGAATCGACACTGTTCGGCCACGTCAGGGGCGCCTTTACCGGTGCAGTGTCCGACGCGGCCGGAAAATTCCGCGAAGCCCATAACGGGACGCTGTTTCTCGACGAAGTGGGAGAACTCCCCCTCGATACCCAGGTCAAGCTGCTGCGCGCCCTCCAGGAGGGCGAGATCGAACCGGTCGGCGCCACTCGTCCCATAAAGGTCAACGTACGGGTGATCTCGGCCACCAACCGGCGCCTGCTCAATCTTGCCCGCGATGGCGCGTTCCGCGAGGATCTTTTTTACCGCCTCAATGTCTTTCCCATTTACCTGCCGCCCCTTCGCGAGCGCCGCGATGACATCGCCAATCTGGTCGATCATTTCATTGCCCGCTTCGCCGCAGAAGAGGGCCGCCGGGTCACGGCGATCTCGCCCCAGGCGCTCGGTATGCTTTGTGGCTTTGACTGGCCCGGCAATATCCGTCAGCTCGAAAACGCCGTGTTCCGCGCCGTGGTGCTGGCCGAGCACCCGATACTGCGGCCCGAAGATTTTCCGCAGATCCTGGCCACCGAAAAGGGCCGCAGCGTCGCCCAGGGAGATCGTCCCGCCGGCTTTACGCCTGCAGCGCCGGTCCATATCGATAACGCTATGGGGTTGCCACGAATGCCCGACGCAACACCTGCAGCCATCCCCGATCGCTTCCTCGACGCCACCGGCAACGTGCTGCCGCTGGCCGATATCGAAAAGGACCTGAT
The DNA here is from genome assembly GCF_965249125.1 of Pelagibacterium sp. GTDB lineage: Bacteria > Pseudomonadota > Alphaproteobacteria > Rhizobiales > Devosiaceae > Pelagibacterium. Next base: position 417,695 of record NZ_OZ252217.1, on the reverse strand, counting down.
TGCCTTTGCCATCGACCACAATGCGGGGCGCATGGCGCAGGTCGCCCGGCAATTGGGCATCGGGCGTTCAACCCTTTACCGAAAGCTCAAGGAATACGGACTTGAGGGAGATGCCGATGTTGCCTGAAAGCCGCAAAGACCTCACGAACACGTTCACCAAGCCGGTACGTTGCTTGCGGGATCAAGCAAAGCCGGTAAACTTTCTCTTGTTCGCGCACAGCAAAGATTCGCCGGCAGGGCGGACGGGTGCGCCAATGGCTTGGTGCGGCATGATGAAGACTTTGAACTCAGGGCTCAAAGCGCTCCTTTTGGGGGCTCTCGCGGGCATTTCACTTCTATCTTTCAGCGCGACGGCCACCGCGTTCGAGACGGTGATGATCGACGGCGTCCAGGCGACGCGCATAATGATTGCGCCGCCGCGCAACGTGCTTGAGCAAACCATTCGCGATGGCTTGCGCGAGTCGATGACCGAGGCACGCTCCGGCCGCTCAGCCGACGACGCATCCCGGCTCTATTATTTCTACGGCGCGCGTCATTTCGAACCGCTATGGCTGACCCAAACCGATGACGGTATCGCTTTCTCCGGCGCCGCCAAGCAGGTACTGGCCGTTTTCGAGGACGCGTATCTCCAGGGCCTCAATCCGGACGATTATATGATCGATATGGCAGCGTTGGATGCGGCCTCCGGCGACCCTGCGGCGCTGGCTTCGCTTGAGACCGGATTTTCCGCCGCCATCCTCCAGTATGCCAATGACGCCTACGCCGGCCGGCTCGATCCGCGTTCGGTCTCTGGCTATATCGACGTGGCCCCCAAGAGCGTAAACGAGGCCGAACTGTTTTCGGCGGTCGCTCAGGCGAGTGATCCTGCTGCCGTGCTCTTGAGCTATCATCCGACCCATCCCGAATTTGTCGCCCTGCGCGAACTGCTGGCCAGCCATTACGCCGGCGATATCGAGGATCTCCCCCCGATCGCCGATGGCAAGCTCATTAAGCTGGGCATGACCGACCCGCGCGTTCCTGCGCTGCGGGAGCGTCTCGGCCTTGGCGCAGCACAAACCGATCCTCTCCTATACGATGCCGCTCTTGCCGGGGCGGTCGAAACGTTCCAGAACACCATCGGTTTAAACCCCGATGGCGTCGTCGGTCCGGCGACCATTGCCGCCATCAACGGGGCAAACGGCGCCACCCGCGCCGATATCGTCGCCAATATGGAACGCTGGCGCTGGATGCCCGAGGACCTCGGCGAATTCAATGTCTTCGTCAACATTCCCGAATTCCGCCTCGACGTGAACAGGGAAGGCCGTTCGGTCTGGAACACCCGGATCATCGTGGGTACGACCAAGAACCAGACGCCACTGTTTTCCGACATGATCCGCCACGTGGTCACCAACCCCTACTGGAACGTGCCATCTTCAATTCTTTCGGCCGAAATCTTCCCCCAGGTATCGCGCAATCCCAATTACATCGCCAGCCAGAACATGGAGTTGCTCTATCAGGGCCAGGCGATCGATCCCTGGATGGTGGACTGGTCGCGCGCCAGCCCGTCCATGTTCCGGGTGCGCCAGAAGCCGGGCGCGTCGAACGCCCTGGGGCAGGTGAAATTCCTTTTCCCCAATTCCCATGACGTCTATCTGCACGACACCAATGCCCGCTATCTGTTCGACCGCTCCATGCGGGCGCTCAGCCATGGCTGCGTGCGCGTTCAGGACCCGTTCGGTTTTGCCGAAGCCCTGCTCCAGTATGAGCCCAGCCTGAGCGTTGCCTCGCTCGAGGGAACGCTGGGCGGGGGCGAGCGCTGGTTCAATATGGACCGGCAGGTGCCCGTCCATCTGGCTTATTTCACTTTGAGGATCAGCCCCGATGGCACCGTGCGCTCGTTTGCCGATCTTTACGGCCACAACGCCAAAATCATTGAAATGTTGGGGCTTTAGCAGGAGAGGCATCCGGACAGGTTAAGCCTTCGGTAAGTTTCCCGCCATCCTCGCGCCGCCTTTTTCCGCTAGGCTCCATAGTTCTGGGCAAGGCACAGGGGTGGCGTACACATCCCGTTAGCGTTAACAATCTCGCATGAGTTTGTTGCTAGGGTGCCATCGAGTTTGACACAAAAACGGGCCAACCGGGCGTGACGCGTAGTAGGGCTTTCCAACCAGTCGATCGGGTAATGCGGACAATTCTGGCCGTGGCAATCGCATTGGCCAGTCTGTTGCCGTTCACCATGCCGGCTCAGGCTGCCAGCGAGCGCGAGATCTATCTCTATTACACCCACACCAAAGAAACGATCCGCATCGTCTACAAGCGCGACGGGCGCTTCATTCAGTCGGCTATTCAGACGCTGAACGTCTTTTTGCGCGACTGGCGCCGCAACGAGCCGGCCAACATGGACCCCGCGTTGTTCGATCTTTTGTGGGAAGTCTATCAGGAGAGCCGCGCCACCCAGCCCATCCACATCGTTTCGGCCTACCGCTCGCCCCAGACCAACGCCATGCTGGCTGCCAATTCGTCCGGCGTTGCCGAAAATTCCCAGCACATGAAGGGCAAGGCGATAGACTTTTTCATTCCCGGCGTGCCAATCGCCACGCTGCGCGCCCTGGGTATGCGCAAGCAGGTCGGCGGCGTGGGATATTATCCCACATCGGGCAGCCCCTTCGTCCATCTCGATACAGGTTCGGTGCGCGCCTGGCCGCGCATGACAGAAGCCCAGCTTCGCGACATTTTTCCAGATGGCCGCACAATGCATGTGGCCTCCAATGGCCGCGTGCTGTCCCAGCAGGGCTATCAGGCAGCCCAGGCCGAATGGCAGCGCTGCCATCGTGTGCCCTGCAATGCGGGCGCTGCAATGACCGGGGGGGCCGTGCAGGTAGCCGACAGCGATCGTCCCCGCACGCTCTGGGACATGATTACCGGTGGCAATGAAAACAGCGCTGCGCCACAGCCCGCCCCGCAGGCTGTGGCTTCGGCACCGACCCGGCCCGCATCATCTCAAGCTGCGGCTGCGACGGCAGCGCCCGTCCAGCTTGCCAGCATCGAACCGCCCGCTCCGCCAGTCCGCCCGGCCGATCTGATCGCCGGCACCATGGTTGCCGATGCGCCCGCGCCTCAGACCATCCCCTTCCAGGTGATCGATGCCGCCGAAATGACCCGACAGGTCGCCATGGCCGATACGTCCGCAACGCTTGAAGACGCGCCCCTGCCCCCTTCCATGTCGCGGGCCATGGCTGAGTTGCGCGCATCAACTCCCTCGGCATACGCACCCTCGGGTGGCGGTACCTTTGACGTGGCCAATGTCCAGGATGCACCCACGCCCCAGCCGCGCCCCCGGTTTACTCCTGCCGTGGCCGCCTCGGTGGCCCCCTCAGCCCCGCTCCCAACGGCCGAACTCCCGATGCGCCCCAGCTTTGGCGATGCCATCGAGGCTGCCTCGCTCGACCCGGCCTCCGAACTTGACGCCTTCGCCTCGCTGTTTGAGGGCGCCGTCATGCCGGGCACAGAGGTCACGGCATCCACCGAACTCGACGCCGCCACGGCCAATGCCATGGCCAGCCTCACCGTCGATGCCGGAACGCTCTTTGCGCCGCAGCTGACAGCCAGCGATGCGACACTACTGACATCGGCGACCCTATCGAGCAGCCAGTTCGCCTTCGACGGCGCCGCCGATGCCACGGGGGCAGGAAGCGACGACGTAACGCTTGCGAACGGCTTTACCCGTACGGCCTCGCTTGGCCATTCGAGCTCGCAATTCACGCAGGGCCAAACCATCTGGGTTCATTACGACAGCCGGGCCAACTGACACAGTCTTGTCCTCTTTGGTTGCCAAAACGGCGCCGGCTGACTACATCAGGTCAGCATGGTGATGCCGTCTGAAGTCAGTCATAAGGCCAACTAAGTGTCCGACAAACCCGCCACTCCGCTGCTCGATACGATCGCGTCTCCAGCCGATCTCAAGGGATTGAAGCGCGAGCAGTTGATCGAGCTTGCCAACGAGTTGCGGGCCGAGGTGATCGATGCGGTTTCGGTCACCGGCGGTCATCTGGGCGCCGGTCTTGGTGTTGTCGAACTCACCGTGGCCCTGCATCATATTTTCGATACGCCCAACGACCGCATCATCTTCGACGTCGGCCATCAGGCTTACCCGCACAAGGTTCTCACCGGCCGTCGCGATCGCATCCGCAGCCTGCGCCAGAAGGACGGTCTCTCGGGCTTCACCAAGCGCGGCGAGAGCGAATATGACCCGTTCGGCGCCGGCCATTCATCGACATCGATCTCGGCCGGTCTCGGCATGGCCGTGGGCTCGGCCCTCAAGGGCGAGAAACGCAATGTGGTCGCCGTTATCGGCGACGGCGCCATTTCCGCCGGCATGGCCTATGAAGCCATGAACAATGCCGGTGCCATGGATGCGCGCCTCATCGTCATATTAAACGACAACGACATGTCCATCGCGCCCCCGACCGGGGCGATGAGCGCCTACCTCGCCAAGCTGGTCTCCGGCCCCGCCTATCGCGGGCTGCGCGATGCCGCAAAGCAGTTCGTCGACAGCGTCATGCCCCCCTTCATCAAAGACAAGGCGCGCAAGACCGAGGAATATGCCCGCGGTTTCTGGACCGGCGGCACGCTGTTCGAGGAGTTGGGCTTTTATTATGTCGGCCCCATCGACGGCCACAATCTCGATCATCTGCTGCCCGTGCTGCGCAATGTGCGCGATGCCGAAACCGGCCCGATCCTTGTCCACGTCGTGACGCAAAAGGGCAAGGGCTACGCTCCTGCCGAAGAGTCCGCGGACAAATATCACGGCGTCTCGAAGTTCAACGTCATCACCGGCGCGCAGGCCAAGGCGCCTTCAAATGCGCCATCTTACACCTCGGTATTTGCCGAGAGCCTGATCGCCGAGGCGAAAAAGGACGAAGCCATTGTGGCGATCACGGCCGCTATGCCGGGCGGCACCGGCATAGACAAGTTTTCAAAACAGTTCCCCGAGCGCAGCTTCGATGTGGGTATCGCCGAACAGCACGCCGTGACCTTTGCCGCCGGGCTGGCGACCGAAGGTCTCAAACCCTTCTGCACAATCTATTCGACCTTTCTCCAGCGCGCCTATGACCAGGTCATCCACGATGTGGCGATCCAGAAACTGCCTGTGCGCTTTCCCATCGACAGGGCCGGCTATGTCGGCGCCGATGGCCCGACCCATGCGGGCGCGTTCGACATCGCCTATCTCGCCACCCTGCCTTCAATGGTGGTGATGGCTGCCGGCGACGAAGCCGAATTGCGCCACATGGTGGCGACCGCTGCTGCCTATGATGAGGGTCCCATAGCATTCCGGTATCCGCGCGGTGAAGGTGTCGGCGTGGAAATGCCCGAGACCGGTGTCCCGCTCACCATTGGCAAGGGCCGCGTCCTCAAGGAAGGCACGACCATCGCGCTGCTGTCGTTGGGGACGCGCCTTGCCGAATGTATGGCCGCCGCCGAAACGCTCGGTGCATACGGCTTTTCAACGACGGTTGCCGATGCCCGCTTTGCCAAGCCGCTCGACGAGGATCTGCTTGCACGCCTCGCCCGCGATCACGCTGTGCTCATAACCGTAGAAGAAGGTGCCATGGGCGGTTTTGGATCGCATGTCGCAACCCGCATGGCCCAGCTTGGCCTGCTCGACAGCGGTTTGAAATTCCGACCGATCGTCATGCCCGACCGCTATATTGAACAGGCTGGTCAAGGCGATATGTACGCGCAGGCCGGTCTCGATCGGTTCGGCATCGTCGCAACCGCATTGACGGCGATCGGCGCAAAGGAGCCCGCCTTTCGCGGTCTTCAGGCGCCTGGAACGACCGGGCTCTGACACCCCGGTGCATCACGCCCGTCATGGCAAAGAAATGGGGCGCCTGGGCGCCCCGGAAAATCTGTCGGAACCTGCGGCGGGCGCCGCTTACGTCCCGGTGCGAAATCCCGATTGCGCCAGATATTGCTGATAGAGCCGCGCCATTTCCGCGGCACTGAGATCTTCATCCAATCGCTGGTAGTAGGATTGTTCCGACATGACCGGCGGGCGCCCCATGCACGGAATGAACAGCACAAATGCCAGTGCCAGTTTGCGTCTCGTAGCGTCCTTCATAACGACCCCCTAAAACCGTGTCCTGATCCCGATCTGGCCGAGCACCGAGCCGGTGCGCGTGCCGCCGGCAACAATGCTGCCGCGTCCATAAATATCGATGTTGTCGGCGACCTCGTGAGAAATGCCGAGCGAAACAAGCCCGTACATGCGATCGGGCGGATTTTCGGCTTCCAGCTGCTGAGCGACGATCAGATTGACCAGGCTGATGTCGGCGTCCAGTGTGGTGGCGTCCGTCAAATCGTAAAAGGCCGACAAAGAAAGACGATTTTCCAGTGTACGCGCCGAGCTTTCGTCGACCGAGTTGAGCGGATCGTAATCGGCGTGGGTGTACCCGAAAGTCAACCGATCGCTCAGCCTGACGGTCATCCCCTCGCTCTGGTACAGCACATATCCAAGACCCAGGCTCGCGAAATAGGTCTGCAGATTGGTGATCGATGGCACCGCCCCCCCATTGAAGGTCAGCTCGTTGCGGCCAATGCTTATGCCGGCCCCCGCCGTCAGATCTATCTTTTCCGTGAGCGCATAGCTGGCAAAGACATCCGCTCCCACGGCTCGGCCCGTGGTATCGATCGTCGCGAATGGATTTGTGGTTGACCCCGATATTCCGTTCACGGTCACGGACGGGACAATAACCGAATTGAGCGGAGCGGCCACGACAATGGCTCCGACCCGCAGGCCGATGTTGCGCGAGCTGACCGGATGGGAAACGCTGTTGTCCTGCGAAATGCTGGAAAAATTGAGCTCCGAGAACACCCCGTAGAGTTCGAACGCCTGAGCGGGTTCCATCTCCTGAGTCGCAAGATAAACCGAACTGTCCTGCGCAATTGCCGGCGACGCCAAAAAGCCGAGCGCCATGCCAGCCAATGCCACTGACAGACCACCACAAGCGCCGCGCCGAAGACTGTGTCCTGGCCCGTTTGAACCAATCTTCATCAAATACCCCCCTTGCGAGATCCCTCGTGTCGTCGGAGGGAACCATAGAGGAGGAGCGCCGTGCAGTGCGTCTCAATCATATGCAGATCGTCTAAATCCAGCCCGTGCTGACACGCTGGCGCCACTCCGAGACGATCAGGGAGCGGATCGATTCCGATAGTGCAGCGGCGCTATCCCGAAATGGCCCTTGAACGCCCGGGTGAATGCGGACGCGCTGCGATAGCCGCACTTATAGGCGATCTGATCGATGGTTTCGGGTCGCGGCGCAACGATAATGTTGGAGGCGTGTTCCATTCGGTATTTCCGGATTGTTTGGCCCACGGTCTCGCCGCACCGTTCAAACTCGCGGAAAAGTCGGGCGCGCGAGCAGCCCATGGCCTGGGCGATTGTCGCCGCGGTCATGTTCGGATCGCTGAAATTGGCAGCGATAAGACGCACAGCAGCTCCAAACAAAGCGCCACCGGCTTCCGGCTCGTTGGCTCGGGCGTCCCCCGCCCCCGCGACAGCGCCCAGCGCAATATCGACAAGACCGCGCATGACCAGCCTCGCTTCATCGGCCTTAAGAAAATCGGCTTCGCGCGCGAAGTTGGCCATCTGGGCCGCGAGCATGCGCGCCATGCCTGAACTCTTAAGGGTAAACACGCCTCGATCGGGAAAATCGATGTCCGCATCAAGCGCATTCAAGGCGAAGGCTCGTGGAATGACCAGGCACAACTGAACGTGCCTTTGCGACCGGGTGGTGACCGGGCGGGTGCCGTCGACCACCGTGATCCCGGATAGCGGAGAAATCTCCATTTCCTCGCCATCGGCCCCCACAATTTTTGCCCCGCCGGCAATTGCCTGGCTTATGAGCAAAAACTCGCCGTCGGGTTTTGCGAAATCGGCAATCGTGTCGCCGTTGCGCGCCAGCGAGAAGGTTGCACCCTCCTCACTGTTGAAATAGCGCATGTGGCCGTCGAAATTGCGAGCCTGCCCAAGATCGCCTGGCCTAAGCGCGACACGAGAAAACTGGCTCTGCCAATAATCAAACCTGTCCCGCTTGCGCACCGCCCGCGTCGAAACGGCGCGGAATGCACTTCGGCTGGTGTCGCGCTGGCTTGCAACCAATATCGATCCCCTCGGAGCATGCGATAGCCGACTATTGGCTCAAGTTTGCCCTGAAACTCCAAAAGGTGCAAACGCAGGGCCCAAACATCCAATCGTGCCTAGGGCAATCGCCATTTCACGCAAATATGCGCGCGGCATTTTTTTTGGTCCGCAACCGCCGGGCGTCTTATTCGGCAGCCTCGTCATACTCGGCTTGCGAGCCTGCGTCGGCCATGCCGAGCGCATGCATATACAGATCGAGGATCGCTTCCTGTTCCGCGCGCTCATTGCGATCCTGCTTGCGAATGCGCACGATCTGCCGCATCACCTTGGTGTCAAAGCCCGACCCCTTGGCCTCGGCATAGACTTCCTTGATATCGTCGGCGATAGCCTTCTTTTCTTCTTCCAGCCGTTCGATGCGTTCGATGAAGGCGCGCAACTGGTCGCGCGCGATGCCGTGGTCAGCCATGAATCAGTCTTTCCGCAAAGAAATTGTTTGAGCGCCCTATCAATCCCATTGGCAAGGCGACTTCAAGCCGTCCGATGCAAATCCCACAAGCAAGGCGCGACACCGCACTGAATCGTCGCCTCGCTGCCGCCCTTCTCTCGATGCTATAATCGGGTAATAGCTTCCACCCATTGACATATCCGGACCCCTTGCCCAGAAACACCATGGCTTTCATTTTCCATATGCGACCCAACGCCGTGCAATCGTTTTTCCGCACTCTCTTGATCGCTGCCATCACGCTGCTCCCGGCATCCGTCGCGCTGCCGCGGCCCGCCCTTGCCGATCTGCGCGTGTGCAACCAGACCTCGAGCACCATTTCCATAGCCTTCGGCTACCGCGCCGAATCAGGCTGGCAATCGGAAGGCTGGTGGGTGGCCGGCGCCGATGCCTGCGCCATCGTGTACCAGGGGGACCTGACGTCACGATATTATTACCTCTATGCCGTAGACGATCTCGCCGGCGGCGCCTGGGATGGCTCGGTTTTCATGTGCACCCAGGATTCGAGCTTCACCATTTTCGGTGTCGAGGACTGTCTGGCCCGTGGCTATGAGCGCACGGGCTTTTTTGAGATCGACACCCAGGGCCGCACCGATTGGACCATGCAATTGACCGAAAACAATTCAAACAGTCTGGATCCTCAATGAAAAGATCGCGCCGCGTAAAGATCCTCGCCACGCTCGGGCCGGCCTCCAACGACCCCAAGGTCATCGAGGAACTCGTCCGCGCAGGGGCAGACGTTTTCCGCATCAACATGAGTCACGCGAGCCATGACGTGATGCGCGACACTGTGGCTAAAATTCGCGCCGTCGAGCGCACTGTACGCTACCCCATCGGCATTCTCGTCGATCTTCAAGGCCCCAAGCTGCGCATCGGCACCTTCGCCGAAGGCTCGGTCATGCTGGCCAAGGGCGAAACCTTCACCCTCGACACCTCCGACGCCCCCGGCGACAAGACGCGCATCCATTTGCCCCATCCCGAGATCTTCTCCTCGGTCAAGACCGGCGATCGACTGCTGCTCGACGATGGCAAGATTGAGTTGCGCATCTCGGCCATCTCGCCCGAAGCGATCAACACCACTGTCGTTTACGGCGGCAAGCTCTCCGACAAAAAGGGCGTCTCGCTGCCCGATACCATCCTCTCGGTAGGCGTGTTGACCGAAAAGGACCGCGCCGATCTTCAGGCGGCACTTGGCGAGGAAATCGACTGGATAGCCCTTTCTTTTGTCCAGCGCCCCGAAGACATGATCGAAGTGCGCAAGCTCGTTCAGGGCCGCGCCGGGGTGCTCGCCAAGATCGAAAAGCCCCAGGCCATCGATCGCCTCGAAGAGATCATCCGGCTTTCCGACGCCATCATGGTAGCGCGTGGCGATCTGGGCGTGGAAATGCCGCTTGAAACCGTGCCCGGCACCCAAAAGCGCATCACCCGCATGTGCCGTCGCCTCGGTAAGCCGGTAGTCATCGCCACCCAGATGCTCGAATCCATGATCACCGCGCCCGTCCCCACCCGCGCCGAGGTTTCCGACGTCTCAATCGCCGTTTTCGAGGGCGCCGATGCCGTTATGCTGTCGGCCGAAAGCGCCTCGGGTTCCTACCCGGTGCAGGCCGTCACCACGATGAACAACATCGCTGAAGCCGTCGAGCAGGACCCGCTCTATCCGGGCATTATCCGCTCCCAGGCAACCGAGCCCGAAGCGACAGCCGCCGACGCCATTTCGGCCGCCACCCGACAGGTGGCCGAAACGCTCGATCTGGCGGCCATCGTAACCTACACCTCGTCGGGCTCCACGGGCATCCGCGCCAGCCGCGAACGGCCGTCCAAGCCCATCATCGCGCTGTCACCCAAACTGACCACGGTGCGCCGCCTTTCGATCGTCTGGGGCCTGCACTGTGTGCAGACCGAAGACGCAATCTCGCTCGACGACATGGTCGATCGCGCCTGCTCGATTGCCTATGTCGAGGGCCTTGCCCGTCCCGGCGATCGCGTGGCGATCACCGCAGGCGTGCCGTTGGGCACACCCGGCGCCACCAACATGCTGCGCATCGCATTTGTCGGCCAGGACGGCGCCGGCGGCTCCTGACGCGCCCTTGAACGCTATTAAAAAGGCCGGGGTTCTCCCCGGCCTTTTTGTTGCGCGGTCCACAAAACAAAGCGGGGCTCGCAAACCTGCAAACCCCGCTTCGAAATTCAAAGGATCGAAAAGCGCCGATCAGCCCTGGCGGGCCTTCATGCGCTTGTTGACCTTGTTGATGATGTAGACGCGGCCACGACGGCGAACCAGCTTGTTGTCCCGGTGACGGGTCATGAGCGCCTTGAGCGAATTGCGGATTTTCATTTTAACCTCAGACAATAAGAGATCTGCGGAGCTCAAGGCACCGCTTCGGAGCGTTTCCAGGACAAGTGTTCGCCACTTGTCCGGCTTGGAAACGCGACCAACTAACGACCGGGATCGCTCCAGCAATGCTGAAGCGATCCCAAAGTTGGCCGGAACATAGGGGCAAAGGTATCGACTGTCAACGCGAGTCGCTGGGCAACCCCGACATTTTGCGCAGACCTCGCATTGGTGTAGGTTAGACCCATGAGCACGACGCTTCCGCCACGCCTTTCTGTTTTGATTGCCACCGCCAATGGAGAGCTTTCCAGCACGCTTGCCGCCATGTTGCGCCGGCTGGGACTGACCAACACGCGTGTGGCACGCGACAGTGCCGAGGTCTTCCGCCTTTTGAGCCAATCGCCCTACGACGCCATGATCATCGACAACGCAATCGGCCCCGAGGATGGAATAGCCGTAACACGCCGTGTTCGTCTCAACGCCGCCGCTCCCCATCGCGGCATGGCTGTCGTTATGGTTTCAGGCGACATGCCGCCCGAACAGGGCCGGGAGGCTCAGGACGCCGGAATCGATGAGTTCGTCCGCCTACCCGCCACAGCTCAGATTCTCGCCTCCCGGCTCGAATCCGCCATTGCCACCCCACGACCTTTCGTGGTTGCCCCCGATTATGCAGGTCCCGACCGCCGGCGCCAGGAAGAACCTATCGACGGCGAGGACCGGCGCGCGCCGATCAACCGGTCACCGAAGGCACCGTAGCGATCAGCTCGGCGCCCGGGTGCGCTTGCCCACCGGATCGGCCAGGATTTCCTCCCAGCGAATGCACGACACGTCCGAACCATTGTCGGTAGCCTCGAGCGGGGGGACAACCTGTGCGCACCGATCGACGGCGTAAGGACACCGCGTCCGGAAATAACACCCGGACGGCGGATTGATGGGCGACGGAATTTCTCCCTCCAACCCTTCGATCTGGTGCCCGCGCGCCAGCTTGGGATCCGCAATCGGAACCGCTGTCAGCAGCGCCCGGCTATAGGGATGACGCGGATCGGTATAAAGGGTCTCGCTGTCGGCCAGTTCGGCAATGCGGCCCAGATACAGCACAAGAATGCGATCTGACACGTGCCGCACCACGGAAAGGTCGTGACTGATAAAGATAAGCGTCAGCCCGAATTCTTCCTTGAGGTCGGCCAAAAGATTGAGAATCTGTGCCTGGATCGAGACGTCGAGCGCCGAGACAGGCTCATCGCACAGGATCAGCTTGGGGCCCGTCACCAGCGCACGGGCGATGCCGATACGCTGCGCCTGCCCGCCTGAGAACTCGTGAGGGTAGCGGTTGACCATTTCGGGCAGCAGGCCCACGGCATCCATCACCTCGCGAACGCGCTTGCGGCGTTGCTCACCGTTCATCTCCGGCTTGAGCGTCCGAAGCGGGTCGGCGATGATCTCGCCCACGGTCATGCGAGGATTGAGCGAGGCGAGCGGGTCCTGGAAGATGATCTGGAGGTCGGTGCGCGCCTTGCGCATCTGGTCCTTGGAAAATTCCGTCAGATCCTTACCCAGCCAGACCACCTTGCCGTCATCGGGCTGGATGAGCTGCAGGATGCAGCGCCCCAGCGTGGATTTCCCGCACCCCGATTCACCCACAATCCCGACGGTCTCGCCGCGTTTTACGGAGAAACTGACATCGTCGACCGCAGTCAGCATCAGCGGCTTGTTGAAGAACCCGTTGGCAATCGCGAAGCGTTTGGTGAGGTGTTCGACGTTGAGCAATATTGGCGTTTGATCGTTCATTTGACCGCCAATTCCTTTTCCATGTCCGCTTCTGTCATTTCGCCCTCGTAGAAGCAGGCGCTGAGCCTGTCATGCTCGCGCACGATCAGCTGCGGCCGCTCCTTGATGCACCGGTCGAACCGGTACGGGCATCGCGGGTTGAAGGCACAGCCGGGTGGAAGATTCGTGAGGTTGGGCGGCAGCCCCCTGATCGGCGCCAGCCGGTCTTTGCCCTCTTTCAAATGGGGCGTCGAATGCAAAAGCCCGAACGTATAGGGATGGCGCGGATCGTAAAACAGGCCCTCGACGGGCCCCTGCTCGACGACGCGCCCGGCATACATCACCATCATTTCATCGGCCAGACCGGCCACCACGCCCAGATCGTGGGTGATGATGATGAGCGCTGTGTTGAACTTGTCGGTCAACTCCTCGAACAGCTTGAGCATTTGCGCCTGCACCGTCACGTCGAGCGCCGTGGTCGGCTCGTCCGCGATCAGTACCTTGGGATCGCAAAGGAGCGCCATGGCGATCATCACGCGCTGGCGCTGCCCGCCAGAAAGCTCGTGCGGATAGCGGCGAAGGATGCGCCTTGGATCGGGAAGATGCACCGTCCTGAGCATCTCCTCGGATCTGTCCATCGCCTCGGCGCGCTTCATGCGCTTGTGGAACATGAGCACTTCGGTCATCTGGTCCGCGATGCTCAGATACGGATTGAGCGAGGTCATCGGATCCTGGAAGATCATAGCCATGTCGCGGCCGCGGATCTTGTTGAGATCCTTGGGCTTCATGCCGATCAGTTCCTGGCCATCGAGCTTGACCGACCCCTCGACCTCGCCATTTCCCGCCAGAAGCCCCATGGCGGCCATCACCGTCTGGCTCTTGCCCGACCCCGATTCCCCAACGATGGCCAGCGTCTGTCCCGGCCCGATGGAAAAGTTCATCTTGTTGACGGCCCGTACGGTGCCGTCGGGCGTTTTGAACGACACCGAGAGGTCGGTGACTTCAAGCATAGTCATGATCGTCCTTTCCTCACCGGTCACGCGGGTCGAGCGCATCGCGCAGACCGTCGCCGATGAAGTAGAAGCTGAACAGGGTGACGACGAAGAAGAACAGCGGAAACACGAGCTGCCACAGCGTTCCGTACATCACGGTGCCCGCACCCTGGGAAATCAGCGCACCCCAGGAGGTCAGAGGCTCCTGAACACCAAGGCCCAGGAAGGAAATAAAGCTCTCCGTCAGGATCATCTGGGGCACCAGAAGTGTCGCATAGACCACGACGATGCCCATCAAATTGGGCACGATGTGCCTGAAGATGATCGTGAAGTGCCCGGCGCCACCGGCTCGTGCCGCCTCGACGAATTCCTTTTCCTTGAGCGACAGCGTCTGCCCGCGCACGATACGCGACATGTCCAGCCATGAAAGCAGTCCGATACCGACATAGAGCATGGTGATCGAGCGCCCGAACACCACAAGCAGCAGGATGAGGACGAACATGTAAGGGATCGAAAGCAGGATATCGACGATCCGCATCATGAACGAGTCGATCCGGCCGCCGAAATATCCCGCCACCGCGCCGTAGAACGTCCCCACGATGACGGCAATCCCAGCGCCCACGAACCCGACCATCAGCGAAATCTGGCTGCCCTGGACGACGCGGGAAAAAAGATCTCGCCCAAGATCGTCGGTGCCGAAATAGTGCCCCGATTCAAGCGAAGGCGCGCCCGCGGTGCGCACGTTTCCGAGCACCGACCAATCGATTTCCTCATTGGACCATGCCGCAAAGAAATGACCGGTGAACGCAAAGAGCGCCACGAGAATCAGAACCACAAGGCTGACAACCGATGGAGCATGCTTGAAGAACCGCCGCGCCGCGTCTGCCCAAAGGGATCGACCCTTGGTGGCGATTTCATAGTTGGCGTCGTCAACGTCGATGGCTTCGGCCGAAGCTTCGACCCGTACTGGCCTCAATACCATTGTCGGCCTCCTAGTACCTGATGCGTGGGTCGATCCACGCATAGAGTATGTCCACGATCAGGTTGAACGCGATGGTCAGCGTGCCCAGAAGGATCGTGATGCCCATGATGACCGAATAGTCCCGGTTGAAGGCTGAATTGGTGAACAATTGCCCGATGCCACCCGTGGAGAAATAGACGTCGATGATCACCGATCCGGTAACCATGCCCACAAAGGCCGGGCCGAGATAGGACAGCAGCGGCATCAGGGCCGGCTTGAGCGCATGCCTGATAATGACATGACTGGCCGGCATACCCTTGGCGCGCGCCGTGCGGATAAAGTTGGAATTGAGCACTTCGAGCATCGATGAGCGCGTGATGCGGGCGATCGAAGCCATATAGCTCGTCCCCAGCGCGATCACTGGCATGATGACGTAGTTCCACTGACCGCCATACCACCCCCCACCGGGCAACCAGCGCAGCCAGAGCGTGAAGATGATCACCAGAATGGGCGCCATGACGAAGTTCGGCAGCACCTGCGCGCCGATCGAAGTGCCGACCGAGAAATAATCGAGCCATGAATTGTGGCGCACCGCCGCGGCGATCCCCAGCGAACAGCCGATCAGAACGGCGAGAACGAACGACCAGGTTCCATAGGTCAGCGTGACCGGGAAGCCCTGCGCGATGATGTCATTGACCGTGCGGTCGGTATAGGCAAAGGACGGCCCGAAATCAAAGCGCGTTATGATCCCGACCATGTATTCCCAGAGCTGCATGTGCCAGGGCTGGTCGAGGCCGTATTTGGCTTCGATATTGGCCAACACCTGCGCCGGCAGCGGACGCTCGGAGTTGAACGGCCCGCCGGGGGCCAGCCGCATCAGAACGAACGAAAAGATGATCAAAAGCAAAAGCGTCGGGATGGCGACCCCGAGGCGCTGGAGGATGTATTTCAACATGTCGAAAGTCCGTGCGCGCACGGCGCAGCCAAGGGTCCGACGAAGCGGAAAACAGCGCTTTGCAATATTGGTGCAAAGGCGCGTGTGAGGCGGCGCCCTGTCATTTCTTTACCCCGAAAAGGGGGCGTCCCGCCAAGGGTGCGGGACGCCTGTGATTGGCCTGAATTACTCGGCAGCGACCTTGTAGAGGTCTTTCGAGTACCAGTTCTGCTCGACGTTATTGACGGGCCATTCCTGAATCTGCGGATTCAGCATGTAGACACCGGCATAGTGGTAGAGCGGAAGAACAGGCATATCCTCGGCGACAATCTGCTCGATCTGCGTGTAGTTTTCGCTCGGATCGGACATGGTCTTGGCTTCAGCAAGAAGCTCGTCGACTTCCGGATTGGAATACGCGGAGTCGTTGTAACCCGAATCCGTGTCCATCAGGTCGAGGAACGTGGAGGCTTCGTTATAGTCACCGCACCAGCCGGCGCGGGCGATTTCGTAGTCGCCATTGCCGCGTGCTTCAAGGAACGTGTTCCATTCCATGTTGTCGAGCGTGGTCTGCACGCCCAGCTTCTGCTGCCACATCTGAGAGATGACGGTGGCCAGTTCGCGGTGAGCTTCGTCGGTGTTGTACAGGATCGACAGCTGGAGCGGGTTGTCCGACCCGTAGCCGGCTTCTTCAAGCAGCTGCACGGCCATTTCGTCCCGTTCGGCCTGGGTCATTTCACCGAATTCGACCGTGGGCACTTGGAAGTTGGCCGTTGCGCCCGGGGTAAAGGTATACGCCGGGATCTGGCCGCCCTGCAGGATCTGGTCGGTGATCACGTTGCGATCGATCGCATAGGCCAGAGCCTTGCGGACATTGACGTCCTTGAGCGATTCCGGACCGGCGTCGCGCAGGTTGATGTTGTAGTAGTAAGTGCAAAGGCGCGGGAACGAAATCGCAGTCTCGGGATATTCCTCGGCCAGGCGCGGATATTCGCCGGTCGGGATTTCCGTACGATCGAGTTCACCGGCGAGGAAGCGCGTCAGAGCCTGGTTTTCGTCGTTGATGACGAGAGCCGTAACGGTTTCGAGAACGGTGTTCTCCGCATCCCAGTACGTATCGGACTTGACGCGGACCGAACGTTCCTGCGGAACGTGTTCGGAGAGCGTATAAGCGCCGTTGGTGACGATGTTTTCCGGACGGGTCCACTGGTCGCCATGCTCTTCGATCACCCAGCTGGGGGAGGGGAAGGTCGAGGCGTGGGTGGTCATGGCCGGGAAATAGGGGAGCGGGTCGGTCAGGCGAACGACCAGCGTGTGATCGTCGACAGCTTCGACCCCGAGCTCGGAAGGCTCCATTTCGCCAGCGATGATGGCGCCGGCATTTTCGATCGACATCAACTCGCCGAACCATGCATAGGGCGAGGCCAGTTCAGGGTCGACAAGGCGCTGCCAGGCATAAACGAAATCGCCGGCGGTAACCGGAGTTTCATCCGACCACATGGCGTCGTCACGCAGGGTGAAGGTCCATTCGGTGTTGTCTTCGTTGGCGGTCCACTCGGTGGCCACGCCGCCTACCAGTTCACCATCGGCGTTCTGGTTCAGCAGGCCCTCGAACAGGTCGCGCACGATTTCCGAGCCCGAAACGTCTTCAACGATCTGGGGATCGACCGAGCTGTGCTCGTCAAGAACGCGATAGGTAAAGCTCTGGTCTTCGGCCAGCGTTACGCCGTCGGGGACATTGGCTGCAAAGGCGGGCGCGACGAGAAACGTCGTCGCAGCAAGCGCCGCCAATAGCTTGGTAGTACGTGTCATAATGGTCGTCTCCTTTTTAGTATTTGGACGTTAGTGATGCTTCCAGCCCATGGCTGCCCTCTTTTTTGAAACGGAGCAGCTCAAACAAAGAACAACGGGGAAAATCATTCCCCGTTGATCTGGACAGCGAGCCTATCCTTGCTCAATCGGCTTTGACAAGCACTGATTAAGACGCTTTCTCCACAATCGCGGCAACGCCCATGCCGCCGGCTGTGCATACTGAAATCAACGCGCGGTTTTTCTCCAGACTATTCAACATCTTGGCCGTCATCCCAAGAATACGCGCGCCCGTTGCTGCAAAGGGATGACCATATGCCAAAGAGGAACCAAACACGTTAATTTTATCCACAGGAACGGCCCCAAGCGGATCATCTCGCCCCAAAACGGCCCGATTGTAGTCAGGATCTTCCCATGCAGCCAGCGTGCAGAGCACCTGAGCGGCGAAAGCCTCATGGAGCTCGAACAGGTCGATGTCGGCAAAGCTTAGATTCGCGCGCCGCATCAGGTCCGAAACCGCGATTGTCGGCGCCATCAACAACCCGTCGCCATGGGCAAAATCATTTGCCGAAACTGCTCCCATGGTCAGGTACCCCTGGATGGGCAGGCCGCGTTCGCGTGCCCACTCCTCGCTGGCCAGCAGCACCGAGGACGCCCCGTCTGTCAGCGGCGTCGAATTGGCAGCCGTGAGCGTGCCGCTGCCCGATTTCTTATCGAATGCCGGCTTCATGGTGGCCATTTTTTCGAGGCTCGTATCGGGGCGGACGTTGTTGTCCTTGTAGATGCCGGCACAGGGTACGATCAGATCGTCGTGAAACCCGTCATCATAGGCGGCCGCCGCATTCTGATGGCTGCGCAGGGCGAGAACATCCTGCGCCTCGCGCGAAATTCCCCATTGCTTGGCCATCAACTCGCAATGCTCGCCCATGGACAATCCCGTCCGGGGCTCCTGGGTCGAGGGGGCGATCGGCGCGATCTCGCCGAAGTTGAAGCCCTTGAAGGCGGAAAGCTTCTCCCCCGTTGTGCGGGCCCGAGACATGGCGATCATGCGCTTTTGCATTTTCGGACCAAGAACGACGGGACTGTCGGAAACTGTATCGGACCCCGCGGCGATCCCGCTGTCGATCTCTCCGGTCGCGATCTTGGCGCCCAGCGTCAGCGCCGCCTGTAATGAGGTGCCGCAGGCGATCTGGATGGTCGTGCCCGGCGTTTGTGGCGACAGCCCCGCATCGAGCAGTGCCTCGCGCGCCAGATTGAAATCTTTCGAATGGGAAATGACCGACCCGGCCATCACCTCGCCGATCCGCTGGCCCTTGAGCCCGTATTTCTCTGCCAGACCGCCGATCGCGGTCGAGAGCATCGAGAGATTGGTTTCATTTTCATAGCCCGTGTAAGCCCGGCAGAACGGAATGCGCGCCGATCCTACGATGGCGACTTTGCGCAGTGTCTGTGTCATGATTTAAGCCCTTCCGTCCTCGCGTGCCTTGAGCGGTCCGCCCAGGAACGGCGCAAAGCCGGTCCCTAGGATCATGCCGATATCGGCCATGTCGGCGCTTTCGACCACGCCCTCGGAAACGATAACTTCTGCTGTATCGACAAGCGGCTGGACGAGATCGCGTCCCAACCCCTCGAGATTGGCGTGGGCAGGCGGCTTTTCCTTTTCCGCCTTGCCGTCGACCCATTTGTAAAAACCCTGCCCCGACTTGCGGCCCAGTTTTCCGGCAGCGACCAGCCGCGC
Organism: Pelagibacterium sp.; assembly: GCF_965249125.1. Classification (GTDB taxonomy): domain Bacteria; phylum Pseudomonadota; class Alphaproteobacteria; order Rhizobiales; family Devosiaceae; genus Pelagibacterium. The sequence goes on along the minus strand of NZ_OZ252217.1, from coordinate 398,541 downwards.
GAACTTGCTGTCCTCAGGAACTTTCTGGCCCAGTTCCTTTGCAACGAACGCCCCGACATCGAGGCCCACGGTGTCCATCAATTCGATGGGCCCCATGGGCATCCCGAAGGCGACCGCCGCCGCATCGAGCTGTTCGGGGCTTTCGCCCTTTTCCACCCGGTCGATGGCTTCGAGCATGTAGGGCATGAGCGCCCGGTTGACCAGGAACCCCGGCTTGGACTTGACCACCACTGGGCTCTTGCCGATGGCAAGAACGAACGATGCGCCAACACGGATCGCCTCATCGTCATTGAGCGTCGAGCGGATAACCTCGACCAGCGGCAATTGCGCCACCGGGTTGAAGAAATGCAGCCCGATCAACCGGTTGGGATTGTCCAGTGCCTCCGCAATCCGCTCCAGTTCGATCGATGACGTATTGGTCGCCATGATCGCATTCGGCTTCAATTGGGTTTCGGCATTGGAAAATATCTGTTGCTTGACCTCGAGTTTTTCCACCACCGCTTCGATCAGCACATCACACCGGGCTATCCCCTTGCCCTCGACATCGGGTTCCAGCCGCGCCATCGCGGCATCGACGGCCTGTCTGGTCTTGAGACGCTTCTTGAACAGTTTTCTGGCGCGGTCCAACGCCGGCTTTATGCGGTCCATATCCATATCCTGGAGCGTCACCGCCAACCCGCGATAGGCGCACCACGCCGCGATATCGCCACCCATCACCCCGGCGCCCACAACATGTACGCGGGAAAACTTTGGCTTATCCTTACCCTTGACGCCGAGCCGTTTCAGGCTTTCGGACAAAAAGAACACGCGGCGCAGATTCTGCGCCGTGGGCGAAGCCATCAGCGGCACGAAGGCATCGATCTCATGGGCGATCATCTTCGTGGGATCGTCGCCATATTTCTCGAAAAGATCGATCAGCGCATGGGGCGCGGGATAGTGATTTTTCGGCGCCTTTTTGCCCGCTTCCTCGCGCATCTTGGCGGCTATGCGCGACCGGATCGGTCCCAGAGCCATCGCCCGCTTGGTGAAGGGCGCGGGATCGGATTTGCGCTTGGACAGCACCGCCTTGCGGCCCTCCCAGCGCAGCATGTCGCGGTGCCGCACCAGCTTGTCGACAAGATTGAGTTTTCTCGCCTGCGATGCCCGCAGGATTTTGCCCGTCAGCATCAACTGCATGGCGTCAACCGGCCCCGCCTGGCGGATCGAGCGGCCCGTACCGGCAAAACCCGGGAAAATTCCCAGATTGACTTCTGGAAAGCCCAGCTTGGTCGCATCGTCATTGACCGCGATGCGATAGTGACACGCCAGCGCCAGTTCCAGACCACCCCCCACACAGAACCCCGAAATGCCGCAAACGAACGCGATCTTGAGGTCTTCGATCCGCTGGAACACCGCATGAGTTCGGTGCAGCGCCTCGGGCAGGACGGCCGGATCGCTCATCTGGTCGAACTCGGAGATATCGGCCCCGGCAATAAAGCCCGGCTTTCCCGAAAGCAGGACGACCCCGATCAGGCTACCGGCCTGACCCAGCCGTTCAATATGACCAACCAGCACCTCGAGCTCGGAAATCACCTCCCGGCTCAAGACGTTGACCGAATTATCCTGAACGTCCAGCGTCAGCCAGCCGATCTGCTCGACATCGATTGAAAAGTCCCAGTGTCGGGTTTGCGGCGTATCAGCTTGCGCCAAGGCATGGCTCCTCTCGTTTTCTCTCGGTCGGAACAAGGGTGGAGGGAAGCGATAGGTTCCGCAACCGCCTATTCGGCGGCCGCGGTATAGTCGCTCGGGGATTTGACGGCAGGCCGGGCCAATTCGTCCGGCGCAAAATCATCCACCTTGATGACCCGGTCGGTGGCCTCATCGGCCACCCGCATGATCTGTGCTTCCTCAGCGGTAAGGATACCGTTGGAGACGACATCCTCGATGGCGTCCCGATCGAGACGGCGGTCAATCTCGCCCTTCTTTATGGCCCGGAAGAATTTCTTTTCGATCTCGGCCGCTGCCTCGACTTTGACCAGCGCGTCTTCGAGCAGGCCCGTGCGGTCGGCCGGATCGAAGGTCAGATACACCCCGCGTGTCAACCGGTCGCGGAACGCCGACTGCCCGAGCACCGACCGCGCCAGCCGGTAGTTATCGCGGTCGCGCGATGGCCGCGCACGACGTCCGAGCGGAAAGATCAGCGCACCCAGCGCGAATTTGAGGAACGGGTTGGGGAAATTGTCGATAACCTCTCCCAGCCCCTTTTCGATTCCTGCGATCCTGTCACGCGCGATCGCATTGATCACCGCAATATCCTCAGGCATCCGCCCGTCATCCTCATAGCGCTTGAGCGCCGTCGAGAGCAGATAGAGTTCGGAAAAAACATCCGCCATACGGCCCGACAACATCTGCTTGCGCTTCAGGTCGCCGCCGAGAAACGCCACGGTCCAGTCGCCGGCCAGCGCAAAGCTCTGCGAATAACGGTGCAGTTCACGATACCAGCCCTTAAGCTCGTGTTCGACCGGGCTCGAGGCGAACCGCCCGAAGGTCAGGCTGTGCCACCAGGAGGCCGTCATATTGCGCAGCATGAAGCCGATATGGCCCGAGAACGCCGCATCGAAATCTTTCAGCCCCTGGCGTTTGTCGGGGTTCTGGGCCGATTGAACTTCCTTGAGCAGATAAGGATGAGCCCGCAGCGCGCCTTGCGCAAAGGTAATAAGCGTCCGCGTCAGAATGTTAGCGCCTTCCACGGTGATCGCAACGGGAATGGTCTGATATCCGGCAAACAGATAATTCGACGGCCCGTCCTGCACAGCGCGCCCGCCATGGATATCCATGGCATCATCGACCCGCCCGCGCATTTCCTCGGTCGTACGGTATTTGAGCGCCGCTGAAATCACCGCCGGTTTTTGCCCGTCATCGACGATCGCAGCCGTCATCGCCCGCGACGCCTCGAACTGGTAGGCCGATTTGACAAGCCTTGCCATGCCCTCGCCGACCCCTTCCATCATGCCGATGGAAATGCCGAACTGGCGGCGGATGCGCGCATAGGCGGACGTGGTACGCAGAGCCATTTTGATCGAAACCGTGCCGATGGCCGGCAGCGAAATCGCCCGGCCCGTCGCAAGGCACTCCATCAGCATGCGCCAGCCCTGCCCGGCATATTCGGTACCGCCGATCAAAAACTCCATTGGCACGAACACATCCTTGCCCGACGTCGGTCCGTTCATGAAGGCCGAACGCGCCGGCAGATGCCGCCGCCCGATCACCACGCCCGGATGGTCGGCCGGAACCAGCGCCAGTGTAATGCCCACTTCCTCGCCCTTACCCAGATGATTGTCAGGGTCATAGAGATTGAAGGCCACGCCGAGCAGCGTGGCAACCGGGGCCAACGTGATGTAGCGCTTGTCCCAGGAGAGGCGGACGCCGAGCACCTGCTTGCCTTGGTATTCGCCATAGGTCACGACGCCAACGTCGCGCATACTCGCCGCGTCCGACCCAGCATGAGCGCCAGTCAGCGCGAAACACGGAACTTCCTGGCCCTTTGCCAGCCTATGGAGATATTTGCCCTGCTGTTCGGGCGTGCCGTATTTCTCGAGCAGTTCGCCCGGCCCGAGCGAGTTGGGCACCATCACGGTAATACCCGCCGCAATCGAGCGCGAGCCGATCTTTGATACAACCTGGCTCTGGGCCTGTGCCGAAAAGCCCAAACCCCCATGCCCCTTGCCGATAAGCATGCCAAGGAACCCCTTGTCCTTGAGGAATTGCCAGACCTCGGGCGGCATATCCATGCGGTTGTTGCGCGTGTCCCAATCATCGATCATCGCGCAGACCTCTTCACAGGGCCCATCGAGAAACGCCTGCTCCTCATCGGTCAGGTCGGGCTTGCGGATGTCGAGCAGCTTGTCCCAGTCGGGACGACCCGAGAAAATTTCCGCGTCCCAACCAACCGTTCCAGCGTCGAGCGCTTCCTGCTCGGTCCGCGAAATGCGCGGCAGGATGGATTTGACCATAGAATAGGCCGGGCCGGTCAGGATCAGCTGCCGGATGGCCGGAACGGCCAGCAATCCCAATACCACCGCCGGCAACAGAGCCAGCATCCACCCGCCAACGCTTGTCGACAGCGCAAGCCCATCGTCGGGCCGCAGCATGGCGAGCACACCGATTACCGCGGCGGCCAACGCCCATTGCCATACTGGCGACTGACGGACCGCCAGAACGAAAAACGCGACGACGCTAATCACGATAAGTGCCACAACCATTAGGCGGCCTCCCCTGACCTGAAGCGCCCGGTCAATGTCCGCACGCAACGAAATATCGACCCAGAGCCCCGAAATTCGAACCTGGGCCCTTACTCCGCACCTGTATCGGCGCAGCTGAAATCAAACCAAGCATACACCTGTGGACGCAAACGTCAACTTGATGCCTTAAAGGTCATACACCGCAAGATATCGTCCGGCCCAGCCTCGAAGTTGCGCGCCCTAACCTAGAACGCATTCGCTACAGATTCGTTTCAAGTGCGCCAAACCTTCCCGCCCCAAAGCGAGCAACCCGTGTTCTCCACATCGGCGCCGCGGGAAATAGGTAAGGAACCTTGCCCAACGTGCATCGTTTGACGTTAACGTCAGTCCGTGGCATGTTTTCAAAACAGGCTCGGACGCAAAGATCCGCCGGAGGAGAGAACATGAATAAGCCGATCACCGCCCCCCATCCTTGGATAGCCGCTTATCCCGACGGCATCGAATGGGATGTGCCCATCGATACCACGCCCGTGCACGAGCAACTCCTGGCCTCCTGCGCCAAGATGGGCGACGCCACGGCACTCGATTTTATGGGCGCCACCACGTCGTTCCGCCGGCTTGGCGAGCAGGTCAACGCGTTCGCCGGTGCCTTGCAATCCGAACTCGGCGTCAAAAAGGGTGACCGCGTTGCGCTGCTGATGCCCAACACCCCGTTCTATGTGATTGCTTACTTCGCAGTGCTGCGCATCGGCGCCACCGTTGTAAACTGCAATCCGCTCTATTCTCTGGGCGAACTCAGCCACATCGTTTCCAACTCCGGCGCTTCCGTCCTCATTACGCTCGATCTCAAGGCAACCTATCCCAACGCCGAAAAACTTGTCAGCCAGGGGCACATCGAGAAACTCGTCGTTGCCCATTTCCCCAACGCCTTGCCGGGCCTGAAAAAAATCCTGTTCTCGCTGCTCAAGGGTAAGGACCTCGTCAAACCGGCGGACTCTGCCGCTGCAAACGCCGTCATATCCTTCGAGGAGCTGATGGCCAGGGGCAAGGCCCCTACGCCGATCCGGATCGATCCCGAAACGGATGTCGCCGTCCAGCAATATACGGGCGGCACCACGGGCACCCCAAAAGGCGCCATGCTCAGCCATGCCAATATCGCCGCCAATATGAGCCAGATCGACAAATGGGGGTGCGGGCTGTTCTACCCTCCATCCAAAATCGTCGCGGTACTGCCGTTCTTCCATATCTTTGCGATGACGGTGTGCATGAACGTCCCGCTGTGTTCGGGTGCCCAGGTCGTCATGCTTCCGCGCTTTGAAATGAAGGCCTTCCTGTCCCTCATGAAGCGCACCAAACCCAATGTCCTGCCTGCCGTCCCGACGCTGTTGCACGCCCTGGCCACAAAGGACACGGCGACTGCCGAAATCCTTGCGCCGATCGAGGTCGCAATTTCCGGCGGCGCTGGCCTGCCCGGCGAGACCCGCGAAGCGTTCGCTCGAAAATCCGATGCCATCCTCGCCGAAGGATATGGCCTGACAGAAGCTTCCCCGGTCGTCACCTGCGCCGCCCTGCGCGTGCCCTCGAAATCCGGGTCGATCGGATTGCCGCTTCCCGCCACCGATGTGCGCTTTGTCGATCTCGACAACCCCGAGCGCGAGGTGGCCCAGGCAGAGCGGGGCGAACTCGTTCTCAAAGGCCCACAGGTCATGCTCGGCTATTTCAACGATGAGGAAGCCACCAAGGCCGCTTTTACCGCCGATGGCTATTTGCGCACCGCCGATGTCGGCTATCTCGACGAAGACGGCTATGTCTTCCTTGTCGACCGCATCAAGGACCTGATCATCTGCTCGGGTTTCAACGTCTATCCCCGCACCATCGAGGATGCCATTTATCACCACCCCGCCGTGGACGAAACCAACGTGATCGGGGTAAAGGACGAATATCGCGGAGAGGTTCCGGTCGCCTATGTTAAGCTCAAGGAGGGGCAATCGCTCACCCAAGGAGAATTGAAATCCTTCCTTGAGGACCGTCTCTCCAAACTCGAAATGCCTCGCGAAATCATTTTCCGCGACGAGTTGCCCAAGACCATGATCGGCAAGCAGTCCAAAAAGGATCTTCGCGAGGACTACGAGAACAACGTCAAGGCCGGGAGATAGCATTGAACAAGCACGATGCGGACAAGCGCGACCTGTTCGCCATCGCAGATTTGGCAAACGAGTTCGGGATTTCCACCCGCGCTATCCGGTTCTACGAAACCAAGGGGCTCTTGAAGCCTGACCGCCTGGGGTCGACGCGCGTGTTCCGCAGACGGGATCGCGCCCGGCTGATCCTTATTTTGCGTGGCAAGCGGCTGGGCTTTACCCTGCGCGACATATCCGAATATCTCAGCCTCTACGACGCCGATGGCACGCGCACGGCCCAGGTCAAACTGCTGATCGAAAAAGTCGATGAACGGCTTGACCTGCTGCGCGCCCAATTGGCCGATCTTGAGACGACCATCACCGAATTGACCGAAATCCGTCAGCTTGCCGATGACCGGTTGCGCAATTCACCACCGGAAGGCGGAACCGCATAATTTTCGGAAGGCGCCCTCCGGCGCTTATGCCCTTTTTTGGTGCCTTGCAGGCCGCTTGTCATTGGCGTCCAGCCAAGCGTCCATGGCATCGGCGCTGAGCGGCTTTGAATAGAGATAGCCCTGCTGGGCATCGCATCCGAGTGCGTCGAGAAACCGGCGCTGGGCATCGGTTTCCACACCCTCGGCAACCACGCGCATATTGAGACTCTGCCCGATACAGATAACCGCCGTTGCCACGGCCTGTGCCCCGGCATCGCTTGCCAGCTTGTCGATGAAGGCCCTGTCGATCTTGAGTTCGTTGACCGGAAGCCGGGCAATGAGCGAAAGCGAGGAATAGCCGGTTCCAAAATCATCCATCGACAGATTGACGCCCATTTCGCTCAGCCTTTCGGTGTTGCTGGTCACAGACGCCGTCTGGTCGAGCATAAGGCTTTCGGTGATTTCGATTGTAAGATCGGACGGTTCCAGGCCGTGAGAGATCAGTGTCTCGGCCACCTGATTGCAGAATTGGCTATTGCGGAACTGTTGCGCGGAGATATTGACCGAGATGGAAGGTATGGAGCGCCCCTCGACTCGCCAGCGCCCAAGCTGCGCGCACGCACGGTTCAGCGCCCACAATCCAAGGTCCTCGATCAGCCCGATCTGTTCGGCCACTGGAATGAACCTGTCGGGGCCGACCACTCCCAGTTGTGGATGGGTCCAGCGCGCCAGCGCCTCCACTCCGTATACGGCACCGCTGGTGCGGTCGATCTGCGGCTGGAAGGCAAGCGAGAGCTGATTGCCCGACAACGCTTCGCGCAGCGCCGCACCCAGTTCGAGCCGGTCGCGATTGGCGACATTCATTTCCGGCGAAAAGAAGTGATAGTTTGCGCGTCCCGCGTCCTTGGCCTCAAACATCGCCGTCTCGCAACGATTGACCAGAGTTTCAACCTCTGTCGCATCGTCCGGATAAAGTGCGATACCGATCGACCCGGACAGCGACAGTGCCGTTTCGCCGACCGTAAAGGGCTCCTTCAGGCTCGCCAGCAGCTCTTGAGCAGCAGCGGCCGCTTCTTCAGCCCGGCAATCGTCGAGCAGTATGATGAAGGTATCCGCGCTCATCCGCGCAACCATGTCCGATGAGGAGGCCCGATCGAGCAGCCGCTGGCTCACCGCCTCAAGCAGCATGTCCCCCGCCGGCAAGCCATAGGCTTCATTGATGTCCTTGAACCTGTCGAGATCCAGGCACAGGCAGGCCAGGGATTTCCTGCGCTGCGGATCGCTGGCCAAAGTCTGCTCGACCCGCTGACGCATCAGGACACGGTTGGGCAGCCCGGTGAGAGCGTCGTAATAGGCGAGACGCCGGATTTTCGTGCGCGCTTCATGCCGCTCGATCGCCATCACACAAAGGCTCAGGCACGTCTCCACCAGCCGCAGGTGCCATTCGCTGGGGGGTCGGCATTGGGGAAAATAGAAAGCGAACGTTCCGGCGACACGCCCGTTGCGCAGCACCATCGGATAGGACCAGCAGGCCCTCAGCCCCAACGGCAGAACCAGATGCTTGAAGTCGGCCCAGAGCGGATCGACTTCGATGTCTTCGACAACAACCGGCTCGCCCCGCCACGCGGCGGTGCCACAGCTTCCCGCCCGCGGCCCGATCTCGATCCCGTCGATGCTTTTCGCCACCGAGTCCGGCAGGCTCGGCGCCGCCAGCGGCCGCAGTTTCAGCTCTTCATCGACCCGCAGGACCGAACAGACGGCGTCGGGCGCCAATGCCTGTACCCGCTCGCAGATATACTCCATGAACTCGGCAAGCGGCATGTCGCGGCTCAGCGCGTCGAGCAGGTCGCGCTGGAACCCGCGCAGTCGCTTGGATTGGGTAATGTCGGACAGCATGGCCACAAGATGGGTAAAGCGCCCATCGGCATCGTGCACAGGGTCGATTTTCGCCGAAACCCAAACCGGTTCGCCAGAACGCGTGCGCAACAGCAAATCGTCGGAAAACCCTTCTCCGGTTTCCGCGCAAGCTCGTATCCGCTGGTCCAACCGCTCATCGCTCATCGGCCCGACCAGCAGTCGCCATGCGGGCTGCCCGGAAAAATCGTCCAGCCCATAGCCGAACAGAACCTCGAAGGCGGGATTGACATAGCACGGATGCCCGCCAGCATCCGAAATCAGGATGGCCCGATCCGTGCGCGCCATCGTCAACTCGATGAAATCGAGCCGGCTCGGATTTGCGGATAGAAATCCGCTCGCTTTTCGTCCGTCGCGCATTCTGCACCCCCGGATCGTGTTCCCCCGATCAGGCGGCTTTCGAGCCGTCCCGCACCAAAGAGTGTGAAGTCCCAGAGATTAACGAAGTCTGTCTTTTCCCCGCTTCCCACATGGCCACGGCCCCGAGGGTTAACCGGGCCTTGCGGGAATCGTGACAAAACAGAGACACGCGACAAACAAGCGATCAGATGTCGAACTTGATCCCCTGAGCGAGCGGCAACTCGCGCGAATAATTGACCGTGTTGGTCTGGCGGCGCATATAGGCCTTCCAGGCATCCGACCCGCTTTCGCGCCCACCGCCGGTTTCCTTTTCGCCGCCGAACGCTCCGCCGATCTCGGCCCCAGAGGGACCGATATTGACGTTGGCGATGCCGCAATCGGATCCCGCCGCAGAAAGGAAAATTTCGGTTTCGCGCACATCGGTCGAAAAGATGCAGCTCGAAAGCCCCTGGGGCACATCGTTCTGCAGCGCGATGGCTTCCTCAAGCGTTTTGTAGGTCAGCACGTAAAGGATCGGGGCGAAAGTCTCGTGCTTGACGATAGCGGTCTGCTCGACCATTTCGACAATGGCCGGACGCACATAGTGCCCGCCCTCCACAGCGTTGACCCGTTCCCCACCGGTGACCCTGCCGCCTTCGGCCCGCGCTTTTTCCAGCGCGTGCTGCATTCCGTCATACGCCGCCTTGTCGATCAGCGGTCCAACCAGAACACCCCGCTCCAGCGGACTTCCGATCGGCAGCTTGCCGTAAACCGCCTTGAGCTTTTCCACAAGTTGGTCGCGAATGTCCTCGTGCACGATCAGCCGCCGCAGGCTCGTGCAGCGCTGGCCGCAAGTGCCGACCGCCGAAAAGACGATGGCCCGAACCGCATTGTCCAGATCGGCCGATGGCGCAACGATCATCGCGTTGTTGCCGCCAAGTTCCAGAATGGACTTGCCAAACCGCTCGGCCACCTTTGGCCCCACGATCCGCCCCATCCGGGTCGACCCGGTTGCCGATATGAGCGGCACGTCTTTCGAAGTGGTCAGCGCTTCGCCCACATCGGCCCCGCCGATGGCCACCTGCAGCAGCCCCTCGGGCGCATCCGCGAACCTGGCCGCCGCCTTTTCAAAGATCTTCCTGACCGCCAGCGCGGTCAGCGGTGTTTTTTCCGAAGGCTTCCAGATCGTGCTATTGCCGCACACAGTGGCCAGCGCAAAATTCCACGCAAAGACCGCCACGGGGAAATTGAACGCCGATATGACGCCCGTCACCCCCAGCGGATGCCAGGTTTCCCGCATCGAATGGCCCGGCCGCTCCGAAGCAATGGTCAGCCCGAACAATTGCCGCGACTGGCCAACGGCCAGATCGCAGATATCGATCATCTCCTGGACTTCGCCCAGCCCTTCCTGAAAAATCTTGCCCGCTTCGAGGGACACAAGCATGCCCAGGGCTTCCTTGGCGTTGCGCAATTCCTCGCCGAACAGCCGGACCAGTTCGCCCCGCCGCGGCGCCGGCACCAGCCTCCAGTCCGCGAATGCGGATTTGGCCCGGCCGATCATCTTTTCAACATCGGCGCCCGAATGGGTTGCAACCTCTCCAATCAGCGCGCCGTCAACAGGCGAGTGCACCTTGAGCGCGCCGCCGGTCAGATCGGCAGCATCCAGCATCGCGGCTGAAAGAATATCGGCATGGGACATCGATGTTTCCTCTTTGCATGATCGACAGCCTTCGAGGGCTGGTTTCCGCCAAGCTTAAAGGAAGCGCTGCTTCGGTCAAAACGCCGATTGGTGATGGATCTATGAGCGGCGCTGATAGCTATTCGGCCGGCGCCGCGCCGATCACCGAGTGGGAAATCTTTTGCTCTGCCTTTTCGTGCATGAACACGGGATTGCCCTTGAGCCACAGCTTGAGCGCCTCCCAGTGGATACCGCCCATGATTTTCAGCGTCATTAGCGGATAGCGCAACAGCGCGCGCCCAAGGCTCTTGTCGCTCAATTCCTCGCGTTTGCCGGTAAACGCGGCATAGAGCAGCGCGCCCTCGGCGTCATGCTCATTGATGGCAATCTGAACCTTGTCGCTGGGCGGGGTGATCTTGAAATCGTATTGCGCCCGCATAGGGACGAACGGGGAGACGTAAAGTTCCTTGGCACAGGACTGGCGCACCGCCCCCTCAGGCCGATGGCTCACCGGGATCACATAGGTGTGCCGCTCGTAAAACGTGTTGCACACCTCGTAAAGAATGGCCCGCAACCCCTGCGCGTCCGAACAGAAATAAACGGTGATCGGATTGAAGACATATCCGAAAATTCTCGGATAACAGAGCATCTCGATCGTCAGGTTTTCTCCCGCGATTCCCGCGTCGGTCAGCAGACGCTCGGCCCAACCGCGCAATCCGCCCGTAACTCCGTCGCCATGATCGTCATCGCGAAAGCCGAACACACCGAACCGGTTGTGGGAAAAGAGCTTGAGCTTCTTATCGAGCGCTTCGAGCCGGTCCAGATCGAGCAGAAGCGAAAAAACGCGATAGCGGAGCGTATGCGCGCGCGGCCTGTGCCGCACATGCACAACTTCCCCCGCGTAGATCGCGCCATCGCTCATTCGGCAGCCACCCTTTCGGTATGGATATGGATGCGACCCGAGGCGTTTTCCACCGCCCAGGGGCGCTTCACTCCGGCCAGATCTTCCGCAGCCGCGAGCCCGGACTGCAACCCGTCCTCGTGGAACCCGGAACCAAAATGCGCACCGGCGAACCACACCCCGCCACGCCCTTGCAGGCGCCACAGTTCCTTTTGCGCCGCCATCGCCTTCTGGTCGAAAAGCGGATGAGTGTAGTCATACGTCTCAAATATCGTGGCCGGATCGATCTCCCGGCTTGGATTGAGGGTCACGAACAGGGGGTATTTCTTGTCGATATTCTGGAGCTTGTTCATCCAGTAGGTCACGCATAACGGGCCGTTTCCATCCCATTCCCGCTCGCCGATATAGTTCCAGCTCGACCAGACCGATTTGCGCTTGGGCATCAGACGCCGGTCGGTGTGCAGCACAGCCTTGTTGTCGGTGTATTGGAAAGCCCCCAGCACTGCGCGCTCGTCCTCATCGGCATCCGATAGCATCGCCAGCGCCTGATCCGCATGAGTGGCGATCAGCACATCGGTAAAGATGTCCTTGTGCCCGCGCGTATCGGTCACCGTCACCACGCCCGAATGCCGCTCGATGCGGCTTACCCCGGTCGAAAGCCGCACCGTTCCCTTAAAGTCCGATACCAGGCGCGAAACATATTCGCGGCTGCCGCCCTCGACGGTGCGCCACAACGGACGGTTATAGAGATCGAGCAAACCGTGATTGAGAAAGAACCGCACAAAGGCCTGCACGGGATAATTGCGGATATCTGTCGCCGATGAGGACCAGATCGCCGCCGCCATGGGCAGGATATGATCCTCGATGTAGCTTTCCGAATATCCGTTATCCGCCAGATAGTCGGCCAGCCCAACCTGGGTCAGGCTGCCATCGGCGAGGATCTCGCGGTGTGAGCGGGAAAACTTCACGATGTCGGAGAGCATCCGCCAGAAACGCGGTCGCACCACATTCGATTTCTGCCCGATCAGCCCCAACGGGTCCGAGCAATATTCGAAGGCCCCGCCGTCGATCGAAGCCCCGAACGACATCCACGACAGCGCCGTTTTCACGCCCAGATGGTCAAACATTGCAACGAGATTGGGATAGTTCGCTTCATTGTAAACGATAAAGCCGGTATCGACCGGAATCGTCTTGCCGTTGTAGTCGACCTCGACCGTATTGGAATGCCCCCCAATCCGTGAATCGGCTTCATAGAGCGTCACATCGTGGGTCTGGCTCATCAGCCAGGCCGCCGAAAGCCCTGAAATTCCGCTTCCGATCACGGCGATACGTCTTGTGCTTTTCGGTCCCTTGGGGCCAGCATCGAGATACATGGGTCGGCTTGTCCTTGTTTGGCTTCCACTAAGGTACGAGCGAGACGCCAAAACGGATGCACGCGAAAAGATATTTTTCTTTTCCCTCCAGTGATCCGCCCACATTGTGCCGCCGTAGATCGGTGCATGACGACAGTCCTTTCAATCGATCCGGCCGCATGCCACACTCCAAAGCCCTTGGCGGCGCAGCATGAGTACGCTGCGCGTCCGGCCCCCAGAGGAATTGCGCGTACCGACAAGATGGCTGTCGATCCCAGTGACAAGAAGGCGCTCAATATCGCGATGCGCCAGAAACTGTTTGCCGTCGCCACGTCGCGTGACGTTGCCGCTTTTGAAGAGCTGTTCCGCTATTACGGCCCCCGGGTGCGCGCCTACATGGCCAAGCTCTCCCGCGATGGGCAGCTCGCCGAGGAATTGATGCAGGAAACCATGGTGGCGGTCTGGAACAAGGCCGCTCAATACAGCCCAGACAAGGGTAACGTCTCGACCTGGATTTTCACCATCGCGCGCAACCAGCGCATCGATCATTGGCGCAAGACAAATCGTCCTGATTTCGACCCCAACGATCCCGCTTTCGTTCCCGCCGAAATCAAGCCCGCCGACGCGGCCTTCGACATCAATGAGGACGCCGACCGGCTTCATCGCGCCATGGAGACCCTTCCCTCCGAACAGCTCGAACTCCTGAAGCTCTCATTTTTCGAGGAAGCCTCGCACGGTTCGATATCCGAAAGGCTCGGCTTGCCCCTGGGCACCGTCAAATCCCGGATCCGGCTGGCTTTCGCCAAGCTGCGCGCCGCGCTGGAGGATCGCTCATGAGCATCGTCCACCACCTCGAGGCCGACATCCTGCTCGATTATGCCGCCGGCACGCTGGCCGAGGGCTTTGCGCTCGCCGTCGCTACCCATCTGGCCATCTGCCCTGACTGCCGCGAACGCTACGCCGTGATCGAGGGCGCGGGCGGCGAACTGCTCGATACCATCGATACCGCCCCCGAGAGCGATGCCGCCTGGAAAGCTCTCAAGGCTCGCATCGCCGATGCTCCCTTGCCCGCCGCAAAACCTGCGCGGCGCGGCGTTGCTGGCAAATCGCCTCCCATCCTGCCCGAACCCTTGCGCTCCTATGTCGGTTCGGATGTCGATGCCATCCGCTGGAAGGCCATGCCGGGGGCTTCTCAGTTCATCATTCCCACCCGTGATGGGCGCTCGGTCGCGCGGCTGCTGCGCATTCCGGCCGGCAAGCCCGTACCTGAGCATACTCATCGCGGCATCGAAATGACCCTGGTTATCTCGGGGGCGTTTTCCGATGAAGACGGCACCTTTGCGCGCGGCGATATCGAGGTCGCCGATGGCAGTCTGACTCATCAACCCGTCGCCACAAACGATGCTGATTGCATCTGCCTGGCCGTCACTGAAGCGCCGCTCAAATTCAAGAGTTGGCTCGTGCGTCTGTTCCAGCCAATGCTGGGGATATGAGGGAACACATGCCTTACGTCGTCGCCTATATCGGAACGGCCATCGTCTTTTTCGCCATCGACTATATCTGGCTCTCGCGGGTCGCCTTCGGTTTTTACCGCGAACAGATCGGTCACGTACTTGTCGACCAGCCCAATCTCGCTGCCGCGGGAGCATTCTATCTCTTTTACATCGGCGGTATCGTCTATTTTGCCGTTGCCCCGGCGATGCAATCGGGCAACTGGACACAAGCACTTATCGCCGGTGCCATTCTGGGCCTTGTCGCCTACGGCACCTACGACATGACCAATCTGGCCACCATCCGGAACTGGTCGGTCAGTGTCACGATCATCGATATCGTATGGGGCGCGGCCCTTACGGGCACCGCCGCCACCGCCGGCTATTTCGCCACGCGCCTTTTCGGCAATAACTAGACCTGCGGCCCGGCCCGCTGATCGAAACCAATCTGCGCCGCTCGCCGCTGCTCTCGCGCGGCGGTCCCAGGGTGTTTTTCGAACGCCCCATCAGCGCCACAATCCTTGCCATTGGCGCCTTGCGCATAAGGCCCAGTGAGCCAGCTACTGCCAAGCCATAGCCCGCACGCCGGCAATACGCTCTTTATAAATTTACTTGCCGCTTTTCCGACAAGATTTTAACTTGCGCCGGGAAACCGGATGCTACTGTCGTTATGGGGCTGCCGCGGGACATCATAATTGCTTATGTGGTTGGACTAGCGGGACTAATCCTTGTTAGTACCCTGAAGCTGGCCATCACCCCGGTTTTCAACTCCTCATTTAACGGTCTGTTTTTCTCCCTGGCCATCCTGCTGGCAGCCGGCATGGGCGGCATGGCGCCCGGCGTGTTCACCATGGTGCTTGCGCTGCCGCTGGTGTATTTTTTCACCGAGGAAACAAGCACGTCGCAGGGGCCGGATCTCATCTTGTTCGCAGGCGTCGGCTTCGGAATCGCCTGGCTCGGTGGCGTCCTGCGCGAGGAACGCAACAAGGCTCTTATGGCCAGCAAACTCCTGCAACGCCGCGAGAGTTACCTGCAGGCCATCCTCGACACCATCTCGGATGCGACCATCGCTAGCAAACCGAGCGGGGAAATCGTTTCATTCAACGCTGCGGCCGAAAGATTATTTGGCTATCGCGAAAAGGTGGTGCTGACCCGCAGCGTCCAGCTCCTGATGGCCGACCCCCTTCAGCCCAACCGCATCGGCAGCGCCGACCATCCGCCCGCCGGCTTTGCCCGGTTTCTCGGCCGCAATCGTTTGGTGCGAGGCAGGCGCAGCGATGGAACGACCTTCCCCATGAGCATTGACGTGGTCAGGATTGCGACCGGCGAGGGGCTGCTGTTTATCGCCTTCGCGCGAGACATGACCGAGCGTGAGCGTGCGGCAACCCGACTCGAACAGACCGAAGCCGAACTGGCTCGGCTGTCGCGCATGAGCGAGATGGGGGAAATGGCTTCGGCCCTCGCCCATGAAATCAACCAGCCGCTTTCGGCGGTCAGCAATTACGTGCAAGGCGCCAAGCGCATGCTCGAGGTTTTCGATGCCGCAATGTTGCCTGCCCTGCGCGAGTCGCTTGCGGCTGCCGCAACCCAGGCCCTGCGCGCCGGCGACATCATCCACCACCTTCGTATTTTCATGGCGCAAGGCGAAATCGACAAGGAGATCGTGAACGTCAACACCCTGATCGAAGGCGCCATGGCACTCGCGCTGGCCGGCACCCGGGAAGACGGCATTCTGGCCGAACTTGACCTGGCGTCCGGCCCGCTTGAAGCACTGGGCAACCCGACCCAGATCCAACAGGTCATCGTCAATCTCCTGCGCAATGCCGCCGACGCGGTGCGGACCAGCGAGCGCAAGGTCATCACTGTCAGAACCCGCCGCAGTGGTCAATTCGCGCGTGTCGAACTCGCCGATACCGGGCAAGGCATTCCCCCCGACTTCGGCGAGGAAATCTTCAAGGCCTTCGTAACGACGAAACGGCGTGGCATGGGCGTCGGGCTTTCGATTTCCAAGCGGATCATTGAAGCCCATGGGGGGGCGATAAACGCCCGCTCGATTCCGGGCCGGGAAACGATCTTCACCTTCACCCTTCCCTTGGTCGACAGAGAGATTCAGGCCCATGACGAATGATTTCCTGATCCACATCGTAGACGACGAAGAACCGGTTCGTCAGTCGCTATCTTTTCTGCTCGCCGCCTCGGGATGGCGATCACGGAAATACGCGTCGGCGGCCGAGTTTCTAGATACGGCGGAAGATCTGGAAGACGCATGCCTCGTAACCGATCTTCGCATGTCTGAAATGAACGGAATCGAACTTCTGCAGCGCCTGCGCAAGAATGGGAATACCCTGCCGGTGATCGTTGTCACAGGTCACGGCGACGTGCTGGCTGCCGTTGATGCCATGAAGGCGGGCGCCAGCGATTTCATTGAAAAGCCGTTCAGTGAAGAGGCCATGCTGGCAACCCTCACCAGGGTCTGTGCCGCCGCCCAGGAAAAAAGCCAGGTTCGTCACCAGCACCAGATGGCGCGCGAGAAGCTGGAGTCACTGAGCACCCGTGAACGTCAGGTCCTCGATGGGGTCGTCAACGGACTTCCCAACAAGTCTATTGCCCGCAATCTGGGCCTGAGCCCCCGTACGGTGGAAGTCTATCGCGCCACGATCATGACCAAGATGCATGCCCACAGTCTTGCCGAACTGGTGCGAATGGCCGTTGAGGGCTCCGACCAGTACGTAGGGCGCGACTAGCGCGTGTCCAGCAAAAGCATGTCCTCGACCCGATGGGGGATGGAAACGGTTTTGCGGTTCGGACACGCGACAAAACAAAGGTTTAGAGACAAGGATTTGATTCAATCAAATCCCGAACGGCTCTGGCGCGCGCGTGCTCAGATAAAGCGTCCATCACTTTATCTGAGCACGCCTGGGCCGAACTGGACCGATCCCTGACTATGGCGCATAACTTTCGCCTCGTAACCGCACAAAATGGTCTAGGCGCCCAAATCTATCAAGGCATCCCGGTCGAGCAGGATGACATCGCGTGCACCCACCAGGGTGATGAGCTTGAGAACCTGCAGGCGGTGAATTGCGCGCGATACCGTTTCCAGCGTCAGCCCAAGATGATCGGCGATATCGCATCGCGACATCGGAAGACGGGCTCGGGGACCCTCGCCTCCGCGGCGATCAGCAATCCCCACGAGAAATGCGGCCACCCGTTCGATAGCGTTCTGGGTTCCCAAAATCAGCAGGTGCTGCTGAATGCTTTCAAGGTAGCCGAACAGCATGTCGGCAATCTGCGGATTCGCCAAATCCCTCTCGTCGAGATGAAATTTCCGCGTCCCTGAATATTCCAGAGCTTCCGCGTAGCATTGCCGCTCAGCACCCGTTTCAAAGCCGAAGACATCTCCGGCAAAATAAAAGCCGGTAACCAGTCGACGGCCCTCCAGCGTTATCCGGGAGACGCGGATGCAACCGAACTCGACGATAAAGATGTCGCCAGCTAGGTCCCCCTGCGCATAGAGCAACTCCTTCTCCCTATGCCGATTGGTGCCGCCGAGCTTGATGCCGTTCGGAAGTCCCAAATATCCGGTTGAACCGATGGCAGAACTCGGATTGCGGAAATCCTTTTGTATTAACATCTGTTTGTCCCCTCTTGTTTTTCGTCATTATGGTTATTAAACATTTGTTAATAAATTCCGGTTCTCCCACTAGTGATTCTACGATATTGACGGCACCGTCGTTTTCATGTCCGTGACGACGAGTGGCTTTCAATCCCGGCAACGCGCCTTTCGAGCCGCTTGGCACGAGCCGCCAGAGCCTCATACTGCGCTGAAATCAGGTCACGCTCTTTTTGCGTTTCAAAAAGCGCTTGCTCGGAGCGCTGCAACAGCCGCCGATGACCATCTGAGATGATCCCGACAAGTACCGCGATGATCAGCCAGGCCAGAGGCGTCGTCCACACAGCGGCGAGATATTCGAAATAGCCCTCACCCACTACCCTTTGGGGCAGCGTGCCGCCCAACAGGGCAAGAGCGGAGGCCATGGCGGCGGCCATGATGCCACCCGAAGCACCGTATTGAGCGGCAATCAGCGCCACGGCCAGAACCAGTGGATGGAGAGGCAGGACCTGAAGATCGAACAGCCCCAGCCGTTCAACGGCAAACACGCCACCGATCAGCACGGCGCCTTCAACCACTCCCACCCAATGATTTGAGGATCGGTTGGAAGTCTCTCCCAAAAAACCCTGGGACCCGCGCGTTTTGGATTATGGACGTTCACTGTCGTTATCCTTGGTTCCTTGGGCGGCGCAGTGCCTAGCCTGCAACCGCCGGGTTGTTGTCGATAAATGTAAGCCTGTTCATCACCTTGAGCGTGTTGACCATGACGCCGTAGGCCAGGATCGCAGCGCCGCCGGTTGCAATCACATAGCCCAGACCCAGGGCGTCCGGATTGGCAAGCAGCACATAGGTCAGCCCGCCGTTGAGCACGAGGAAGGTGGCCTGCAGCAGAAAGTAGGCACGCGCGTACTGCACAAAGAGAATGACCCCGACACACGCGAGAAACAGGAAGTGAAACGCCGCGCCGATCAGCGCGAAACGCAGGACTTGCAGCGTCTCGAGCCCAAGTCCGAGAAAACCGACGATCCAGGGGCCGGCCAGCGCCAGAACGAGGCTGATCGTGATCTGGATAACGAAGGCGGAAAAGATTGTATTTGTGGTCTGCCAAGTGATGGCCCGGCGTTGCGCATCGATATGGCGGAGCGTACCTCCCGAATGCACGATGTCGCGATACTTGCGGTAGGCTGTGAAAAAATCGGTCTCGAGCCAGATGGAAACGATACTCATCAGCGGCACGATCGAGAGATAGGCGATGAACATGGGCACGTCGTACCGCGGCGCGTGGATAAGCCCGTACGCGATGGACGTTGCCTCATACGATTGCCAGACGACCAGCTTGTCGATCCACACGGCAAGCGCGCTCGACAGGCCAGCGATCGCGAAGGTGCGAGAGCGCATCGGGTGGGTGAACAGCGCCCGTATCCCGTCGGTTAAACTGCGCACCCGCCCGGGAAAGGTCTGAACAATCAGCCCGTGCAGAATGGCAAAAGCCAGAAACAGTCCTGCCCCGAACCCGGCAAGCAGACCCGCAACGCCGTAGCCCATGCTTGCGAGCGACAGGCCGAGCACGACCGACACGCTCAAACCAATGGTAAAGCCTGTCGTCACTGTGGTGTATTGGCGAATGGCTGCGACCATGGACATGGTGAGCCAGAGCAGTGACACCTGCAAAACACAGAATGTGGCGGCTGTCGCCGTCGACATGTCCAGCCCGATGACGACGAAAAACAGGACCCAGGCGAGAACCACCGTAATCAGGGCCGTGACCCCGAGAGCTCCATTATAGATACCATGCACCCGCTCGAAGTGCCGTTCGAACAATTGAGCCGAAACGCGCAGATTAAGTTCGAGCGCGATGGGAGCCGTCACGACAAGAGAGAGGGCAAAGCAATAGATGACCAGGACCCGGAAGGTCGTCGTCATCTCCAGCCCCACCAGCGGGACGCCGAGCCATGAAATCAGCGCCAGGCCGACCATGATGACAATCCATGGCCCGGCCGTGATCATGATCGCATGGCCGGTGGCAATGGAGTGCCCCGCCAGGTTGTTCTGGCTGCGCAGCTTGGAAAGGGCAAACCCGATACCGGCCATTTCTAGGCCTCCATCCTGGCATAAGGGGAAAGATGTCGGTCGTAGAGCTTTGTGTAGGCGGCAGCGATGGTGTCGGACCGATACTGGATCCGCACCTTGGAGCGCAGCGCCGCACCCATCTGCTCGCGCACCATCGGACTGTTGAGCAGGTGCACGGCCGCCGAAACAAGCGACCCCACGTCACCCACCGGAGCGACCATGCCCCCTATGCCCGCAACCGCGGACTGCCCCGGGCTGCCCGGACACCCCAGAATTTCCCGACAGGCCCCCACATCGGTTGCAATGCACGGAACACCCGCCGCTCCCGCTTCAAGAATAACCAGCGGCAGCGCCTCGGAAATCGAGGTGAGCATGAGAACATCGATTTCGGCCATATAGTCGCGCACATCGACTGCACCGGTAAAAATTATGGTGTCGCCAAGCCCGCGCTCGTTGACCGCATCAATGCAGCTTTGGGCATATTCGGGGTCTTCATCCATCGGCCCTATTATAAACGCGCGCAGGCCCGGAACCTTCGATGCCGCCCTCTCGGCGACATCAATGAATGTCTGGACGTCCTTGATGGGCGCAACGCGACCGATAAAAGCCATGGTGGGCCGTTTTGAAACCCGCTCGGGCAGGGTATTGAAGCGTTCGACATCGACCCCGTTGGGGACCACCGTAAGCTTCTTGGCGTCGGCACCAAGGGCCAGCTGAAAGGCGTTGTTGTCGCCATAGAGCGCGATAACTTCGTTAGCACCGCTGTAGGCGATGCGCGCAAAGCTCTCAAACGCGTCGGCCCAGAAATCACGGACATCGTGGCGCTCGTCGGTAAAATCGAGCCCGGTTTCAATGCTGTTCCTGATCCAGTCGGCCATCAGGATTTCCACGCGTCGCTCGTTGGAATAAATCCCGTGCTCGGTAATCATCACCGGACGTCCGGTATCATGGGCGGCGCGTGCTGCAATCAGACCCGCATAACCCGTGGAAACCGAATGGTAGAGCCTGGCGCTGGGAAGCGGGCTGACCAGCGTGCGCAGCAAACCCCCGGCCAGGGCGCGCCACGCCCAGAAATAGGAAATGAACGCCGTCTGTGGCATCCGCCCATACCCCTCCGAAAGCGCCTGCCAGGCTTGGGGAGAGTCAAGAAGCGCCGAGACCGCAGGACGGCGTCTTGCCGCCCCCAGCTTGCCGAGCAAGCCGTGAAACGCCGCCGGATCGCCATGATCGAGGATTGCGGTGAGCGTATCGGCAAACCATTGCGGCGTCATCGCCGGCCAGGCGTTGCGCTGGCCCGTGCTCTTATCGTCGAGATACAGATGATCGATGGCCCTCAGATTGGCCGGACGCTCGTAGCGAGGTTCGGTCAGAGGCAGGCTGGGCAAAATGGCCAGCACCGAAAAGGTCAGATCCGGATGGCTTCTGATGAGCCAGTCGATCCAGGTGGAGACGCCTCCCGCAACATAGGGGTAGCAGCCCTCTGCAATAAGGCACACATCGGTTTCAGGCTCGGGGTTGCGCCACGCGGGCACGAACCAGGAGGGCATTTCCATTGTTTTCAGCCCCTATCCTGCGGGTGGCGTGGAGTCATTGGCTGGAACGGCAATGCTCGGTTGATGACGTAGACCAGCGCTGTTGCGAACCTTGGAGCGAAACAGGGCGGAAACGGCGGCCGCCTGGACGCGCACCCGCTGATCGCGGCTGCGCAACGCCTTCTCGATCAAATTGAAGCCCTCGGCTGGGCCTTCGGCGACGATCGAGGCGAACAGCGCCTGCTTTTCGCGCATCGACCCCGAGGTAATCAGCTTGTCGACAGATTTCGGCAATCGCGCCGCTGGCCGGACGACCTGATCGTCACGGATACGATCGGCCAGCGTCACCGCCGGTTTGAGCGGCGGCGCTATGGTATCGTACCAGCCTTGAAGGTGTTCTGCGCGCACGCGGGACGAAAGTTGCTCGTCGATCATGGCCGAGGCTGCCCCGAACGGGCCGGCCACCAGCACCTGGAGCGCGAAGGACTGCAGATCGCCCGAATAGATGCCACTGCGCTCGGCCACGAGGATGGTCCCGAGCAGTACGGCGCAATAGCCGAGATGGAGGAAAAGCGCTGTTCCCAGATCGATATGGCCGAGCACGAAAAAAATGATGCCAACCAGTTCGGTTGCGAAGACAAAGGTTTTGAGCGCCGTAAATAGCGCCCGTGCCGCCGGCCTTTCGGGAAGAGGCTCGGATTTTGCCCGCGAAGATCTCGGATTGGTCTGTGCCATCATGGCCACCCTGTTTTCTGTGTTCGGGTTCTCGAACGTCTTGTGACAACTGGCCCAATAATGTCGCGTCCAAGCGGACCGCGAGTTGATGAATGTCAACATTGCGCCAGCGCCGCCCCCATAGTGTCCAGATCGCCCGAGCGATTGATCGGGCGAAAGGGAGACATGCATCATGGGGATACGCATGGCCGGACTGGCCGCTGTCCTGGCCGCATTTCCGCTTATGCTTTCGCCGCATGCGATCGGTGGAGCGACTTCGGCGCTGGCCGGTGTTCAATCCTGGACCTATCAGCTCCAGGGGATCGATCTGCGTGTCCTTGCCGCTACAAATTCTGACCTTCTGGTCATCGACTATTCGCGCGATGGAACGGCGGCAGGCGCCTTTTCCGCATCCCAAATCGCCGCCCTCAAGACCAAGCCCGATGGATCACAGCGCTTTGTTCTTGCCTATCTCTCAATAGGTGAAGCCGAAAGTTACCGGTTTTACTGGCAGGACGCATGGGCGCGAGATCGCCCATCCTGGCTGTTTGGCGAGAACCCCGAATGGGAGGACAATTACGGAATCCGCTACTGGGATCCCGCCTGGCAGGCAATCATTTTCGGCCAGCCCACCAGCTATCTCGACCAGATTGTCGCGGCCGGCTTCGACGGCGTTTATCTCGACAGGGTCGATGCATTCGAGCGCAACGATCCCCAGCTCAGTTCCGCCCACCGCAAGAGCGCGATGGTGGCCTTCGTCAACAGTCTAGCCGCCTACGCCCGCGCCGGCGCCCCCCAGTTTCTGGTCGTGCCCCAGAACGGCGAAGAGCTTCTCAGCGATCCTTCGTACCGCCGCTCCATCGACGCGATGGCCAAGGAGGACCTGCTGTATGGCGCCGAAGAGGACCAGCAGCGCAACAGCCTTGGGACACTGCGCGCTTCGCTCGAGCTGATCTCGCGCCTCACAGCTGAAGGCAAGCCTGTGTTCCTGACCGAATATCTCACGGCCTCATCCGATATTGCCCAGGCCCGCGACGATGCCGCAACGCTCGGCGTGGTGCTGTTCATAGGCGACAGGGAGCTTGACGATGCCCACTCTCGCTGACCACCGCGCACCCTACCGGCCGGTCTGGCTTTCCGGTGTTGGCCCTCTGGCCTTCCTGTCGCGCATGGATCCACCCGAACGGACCAGGATCTTCGTTGCGGTAATCGTCGTCGTCACCATCATCGCGGCGATTGCCATGCTCCCCAACACCGAGGAAAAGGCGCAGGTTCTGCTCTCGCAGGGACGTGTTGGCGAAGCCATTGCGCTTTATGAAACCAAGCGCGAAACGACACGGCTCAACCCGTTCGAGGCCTATTCGCTGGCCGGACTTTATAAGGCCCAGGGTGAAACCGGCCCGCTCACGCACCTGCTCGAAGACGAAATCGCAATCCGCCCGCAAAGTGACTGGGCGCGTCCCCTGCTGGTCGAACTTTATCGGGCCCAAAAATCCTACGGCAACGAGGCCCGCATCCTCGCGCAAATCTTTAGCCGCGCGCCCACGGCCGCCGACTATCGTCGCCTGATCGGACTGTACCGGCTCGAAGGCGACCGGACCGGTGAGCGCGCGACAATCGAATTGGGCCGCGCGAGCGGGCTGGCCAGCCAGCACGACCTCGCGCGGCTCGAACGCCTCAAATCAGCACTTGCGATGGATGAAACCGCCGAGTGGCGATCATCGGCGCTCATAGACAACCTTTCTGCACAGGAGAGATCCCAATGACCATCACCGTTGATGGAACCCTCACCGACTGGTCGCCGTCCGATCGGCTCGAGCGGCCCGAAACCCTGGTCGAGGGCTATGCGCTCTATGGCCGGTACGAGGACGGGGCCTTCCTGATTGCGCTCGAAAGCGCAATACCCATCGGACCCAATACGACATTCTGGCTCAACACCGACGCAAACGCCGAGACCGGACATCTGGTCTTCGATTGGGCGGTGGGCGCCGAGTTCAACATCAATTTCGGCGATGACGGGGTGGCCCGGCTCTATTCAGGCTCGGAAGGGGCGACCCTGGTTGCTGAAATCGAATATGTCATTGGCGCCGGGGGGATGACGCTGGAAATGAGACTGCCTCAGGCGCTGGTCGGACTCGCAGTGACCTCGCTCACGGTCTATGCAGACATCAACAACTCGGTATTTCTCCCATCGTCATATGCGGAAGGTGGGTATCTCGTCACCCAGCCTCCCGCGAGCTCATTTGACGGCCTCTTGACCGAATGGACCCAAGACCAGCGTCTCGATACCCAGTCGACGCCCGTTGAGGGGTACGCGATGTATGGGCGGGTCGAGCCCGATCAGTTCGTGTTCGCTCTTTCAAGTGCCCAGTCGATCGCACCGGGATCGACCTTCTGGTTCAACACTGACGGCGACGCGGCCACCGGATATCAGGTATTCGGATCGACGGCGGGGGCCGAATTCAACGTCCATATCGATGCTGATGGCATTGCCCGGCTCTATTCCGGTGCGGCCGGCGAAATATTGGTCGCCGACATCGACTTCGCCATGGCACCGGATGGAATGAGCATTGAATTTGCTGTCTCCCGGCAGGTGCTGGGTTCGATCCAATCTTTGCAGATTCTGGCCGACATCAACGATTCGGTATTTCTTCCGCCCGATTTCGCCACCGGCGGCTACACGCTGGCCGAGCCCCAGGCGTCCAGTTTTGACGGCCTTCTCCCCGAATGGACCCAAGACCAGCGTCTCGAAGCCCCCGACACCGGCGTCGATGGTTATGAGCTCTATGGCCGGGTCGATCCCGACGATTTTGTCGTTGCGCTCAAGAGCGCTCAGCCGATCGGTCCCAACACGACCTTCTGGATCAATACAGATGGTGACGCCACCACCGGCCACCAGATATGGGGTTGGGCCGGCGGGGCGGAATTCAACGTCAATATAGGTGCAGACGGCATCGCCCGGCTCTATTTCGGCGCGGCTGGCGAAATCTTCGTGGCCGACCTCGACCACGCATTTGGCCCCGACGGAACCACTCTTGAATTTGCAGTTCCAAAGGCCCTGCTCGGTAGCGGCATCGAACAGATCGCCGTGCTCGCCGACGTCAACGACACGGTGTTTCTTCCAAACAACTACGGTTATGGTGGATACACGATAGCATTACCGCCCGTCAGCGCATTTGATGGCATTCTCAGTGAATGGACCGAGGATCAGCGCCTCGAAACCCCCACCACCCACGTCGCCGGCTATGAACTCTATGGCACCGTAGCCAATGATGCCTTCGTCATCGCGCTCAGAAGCGAGATCGACATCGGACCCAACACCACCTTCTGGCTCAACACCGATAACGACACATCGACCGGCCATCTGGTGTTCGGCTGGGCGACGGGTGCCGAGTTCAACATCAATATCGGCAGTGACGGCATCGCGCGTCTATACACCGGAGACGCCGGGCAGACACTGGTTGCAGAGATCGACTTCGCGATCGGGCCAGACAACAGGACCATCGAGCTTGCCATTCCCAAATCCCTGTTGGGAGAAGGCATCGAGAAAATCGGTTTGATGGCCGATGTAAACGATCTCGTGCACCTGCCATCCGACTATACCCAGCCAGCCTATACGATCACCGATAGCTCGAGCCTGCCCCCCGCATCGGGTTCCAACTACAAGGTCGCCATCGTCTATTCGGCAACCACGGCTGGCGCCTATTTCTCGGAGATGGCCTATTCACAGCTGGTCATGGCCGCTCAGAGCCAGGCCATGAGTGCCGGCATCCCCTTCGATCTCATCGGCGAGGCGGACCTCACAAATCTCGAATTGCTGTCCCAATACAAGGCCCTGGTATTCCCCTCGTTCCGCAATGCGCCCGATAATTACGCTGAGATTGCGGCAACGCTGAACCAGCTGGTCTACGATTATGACGTTCCCATCATCACCGCAGGCGACTTCATGACAAACGCGGCTGATGGCGATGCCCTGTCGGCCAATCCCTACGAACGCATGCAAACCCTTTTGGGATTGACGCGGACCGGCGGCGAAAGCGGGGTTGACGTCAATCTGGTCACCTCTGGAAGCCACGAGATCACCGCCGGGTACACTGATGGCACGATCCATACCTATACCGGTGGAGCGACGTCGTATTTTTCGACGGTCGCCCCGGACACCGGAACGGTGATCGCCCAGCAGGTGGTCAATGGCATCAGCCACGACGCCGTGATCTCAACCACCACCGGCGGACGCAACGTCCACTTTGCCACCGAGGGTATGCTGGCCGACAACAACCTGCTCGGCCAGTCGATCGACTGGGTCACCCAGAGTCTAGACGGGCCGAAGGTTTCGCTGTCGATGAGCCGCGACAACGCCATAGTTGCCTCGCGCAACGATATGGACCAATCCCAGGAAACCTTCGATGTGGACGGCGGCATCTATGACGCCATGCTGCCAATTATCGAACAGTGGAAAGCCGACTACAATTTCGTCGGCTCCTACTACATCAATGTCGGGCTCTACAGTCCCGACCAGGACACCAACTGGTTCATCTCGTCGACCTACTACCAGCAGCTTCTGGCGATGGGCAGCGAAATCGGATCCCACTCCTACTCCCACCCCTCGGACACCAATCTCTTGTTGCCCGACGAGGTCACCCAGGAGATTCTCGATCAGCGCATTGCCGCCTACGCGGCCCTTCTCGACAACCCCTCGGCATGTTTCTGCCCCTACTGTATGCGTGAAGACGCCGACCAGGCGGTCATCGACGCCCTTGCGGGGATGAGCGTCGACCAGATCAACGCCACGCTGCAAGCGGCTCTTGCGGCACCCGATCCGATGGATCTCGATCCGGTGTCCAAGGCCATTCTCGAAGCTTCGTTCAAATTCCAGTTCGAGACATCGCGTCACGTCATCGAAAACAATCTCGGAATTGTCGTAGGCGGCGCCGCCGTGCCGGGAATGCCGGAATCGCTGGAAACGGCTCGTCAGATCATCCAGTATTACGACTACCTCACGGGCGGAGCCTCCATGGTCGGCGCTGGTTACCCCGGAGCGTTCGGTTACCTTTCGCCCCAGGATGCCGGCAAGGTCTATCTCGCCCCCAATATGAGCTTTGATTTCACCTTGCTTGGCTGGCTGGGCCTGACGGCCGCGCAAGCCGCGGCAAAATGGATCGCTGAATTTGAGGATTTGTCGATCAATTCAGACCTGCCGATCGTCGTGTGGCCATGGCACGACTATGGCGTCACCGCCTGGGATGTCGATGATATCGGGTCTTCGCCCTACGAACTGTCAATGTTCGCCGAATTCCTCAGTGCCGCTCATGCAGCCGGTTCCGAATTCGTAACGCTCGCTGATCTGGCCGCCCGCATATCGACCTTCGAAAAAACCGACCTCGCCTACACCGTCAACGGTGATACGATCACCGTTACGGCAACGCCGCAGAGCGGCACGTTGGGCACATTTGCCGTCAATCTCGATTCCCTGGGCGCCCAGACCATCCAGGCCGTCACCAATTGGTATGCCTATGACGGCGATTCGGTCTTTCTCGACGCCGATGGTGGCACTTTCGAGATCAAGCTGGGCTCGAGCCAGACCGATGTAACCCACATCACCGCCATTGGCGCCCGGATGCAATTGATGACCCTTGAAGGGGATGGCGTCAATCTCGCCTTTACCATGTATGGCGAGGGGTTGGTGTCCATCGACCTGGCCGGCGTGCCAAACAGCGAGTTTATCGTTTCAGGCGCCGAAATCGTCAGCGTCGTTGACGGCATCATGACCCTCAGGCTCGTCGGCCTGGGCAATCATACGGTCAGTCTCACGCGGGTCGATGCCGAAAATCTGGCACCCACCGACATCATGCTGTCCAACGTGATCGCAATTCCCGAGATCATGCTCGATCGTGTGAAAGTTGCCGATCTTCTCGTTGTCGATCCCAACCTCGATGCCGACAAACGCCAGAACGTTCTGACTGTTTCCGATGAACGCTTCGAGATCGACCCGGTCGATGGCGCACTCTACCGCAAGGCAGGCGTTGCATTCGATTTTGAAACCGAACCCGCAATCGGTCTGACGATCACGGCAACCGACGGATCGCTGGTCTTTGAAAAGGAAATCTCGATCGAGGTTTCCGATGCCAACGATGCGCCCCAAGGCGGCGTATCGATCCTTGGTGACGCCGCCGAGAACCAGACGCTCAGCGCCGACGTCAGCACCCTTGGTGATCCCGACGGACTGGGAGCGCTCGGCTATCAATGGCAACGTGACACCGGATCTGGATTTAGCGATATCGCCGGTGCGACGGCATCCACCTACACGCTTACCGATGATGACGCGCAAGCCCTGGTGCGGGTGGTCGTAAGTTACATCGACCTCGGCGGCACTCCCGAAAGCGTGGCCTCGGCAGCGACACCCCCCGTGGCCGACGTGGTGCCGCCGGTAACACTGGCCCCACTCACCGAGGACATGACACGAACGATCAATCCCCGTGACCTTGTAGGATCGGCCTATACGGGTATGACCTTCGCCATTGTGGGTCTTGCCGCCTCCTCGGGCACTTTGACTCAGAACGACGATGGATCATGGTTGTTCATCCCCGATCTCAATGACGATACCGAGGTGACCTTCACCTATTCGATCACCACTCCCAACGGAACCGACCTCGCCAGCGCCACACTCGACCTGGTCGGCATGACCGACATCATGGGGACTGAAGCAGCCGATAATCTCGCCGCCAAGGCAACCTCCGACCAGTATCATGGCGGGGATGGTGACGACACCGTACAGGCTGGAGGCGGCGACGATATCCTTTTTGGCGATGGTGGTAACGACACGATCCATGCCGGTTCGGGTGACGACGTAATCGTTGCGACCCTCAACGACGGCAACGACGCCTACAATGGAGGTGGCGCCATTGACACTCTCGATTTCTCTCGCATTTCCGCGAATATCGTCGCAGACCTCAAAGCCGGCACGGCGACCAGTGCTCAAACAGGGACGGATACTCTCAGCAATATCGAAAATATCGTCGGTGGCTCAGGCAATGACCAACTGACCGGCTCGGGCGGAGCCAACACCCTTTGGGGCGGAAAAGGTGACGACGTCATAAAGGGGTGGGGAGGTAACGATGTTCTGTTTGGTGATGAAGGGAACGATATCGTGGAAGGTATGGGCGGCCACGACACGTTCGTGGCAACGCTCGATGACGGAGACGACACCTATGACGGCGGCCTAGGCATTGATACCTTGGACCTGTCTCGCATTTCTGCAGACGTGAACGCCGATCTGAGGGCCAGCACTGTGACCAGCGTCCAGACAGGCACCGACATCGTACGCTCCATCGAAAATATCATCGGCGGATCGGGCAATGATCGGATAATTGGTACGGGCGGAGCCAACATTCTCGATGGTGGACAAGGCAACGATGTCCTGGAGGGCTGGGCAGGCGACGATGACCTCTCTGGCGGCGCCGGAAACGACATCCTTGATGGCATGGGCGGCAAGGACATCCTCACCGGCGGAGCCGACAATGACGTATTTATCTTCCGCAACGTCACACACTCGGCACCCGGCACGGCCAGTCGCGATGTCATTACTGATTTCACCCAGGGCCAAGATACTATCGATGTGTCGATTATCGATGCCAACACCGCCATCTTGGGGAACCAGACCTTCATATTCCTGGCCGGCGTCGGCGCAGCCTTTACCGGCCTGGCGGGAGAACTCAATTTTGCTTTCGAGGACGTTGAGGGCACCGAAAATGACAGAACCATCGTCGCCGGAGACGTCAATGGCGATCAGGTCGCCGACTTCCATATTGAACTCACCGGCTTGATCGATCTCACAGCCGCCGACTTCATTCTCTGAGCAGAGGCGGCGCCCTCTCGGCGCGCCGCTTCCCTCCCTATCCACCCGCATTAAAAAAGGGGGCTTCCCCCTTTTTCGTTCCAGGCGATTGACGTTGCCTCAATCCTCTCGGAACGCCAGCGCCAGTTGATCCATCACCGGCTTGGTGAGATAGCTCAGCACCGTCTTCTCCCCTGTCGCAAAGAAGGCCTCAACCGGCATCCCGGGGATGAGCCGGGCCGTCTCAGGCAATCTGTCGAGTTCGTCTGATGGCAGGCGAACCCGCACGACATAAAACTGCGTTCCCGAGGCGCTATCCCGCGTCAAGTCCGGAGATATCCTGTCCACCAGCCCCACCAGTTCGGGCGTCGAGCGCGAATTGAAGCTCGAAAGCCGCAGCGTCACGGTTTGCTCGGCGGCGAGCTTGTCGATATCGAGCGGGTTGATGCGCACATCAACCATGATCTCGTCATCTTGCGGCACGATCTGCATAAGCGTTTCCCCCGCTGCGGCGACACCACCCAGCGTTGCAACCTGCATCTGATGCACGATGCCCGCGATGGGCGCGCGTATGACGAGCCTGTCGAGCCGGTCCTGGGCGGCAACCCGTTGCTGTTCGAGTTCGGCGATCTGCTGGCCGGTTTCCTGAAGTTGCCCCAGCACCTCGCTTTGATAGGATTCCTGGACCTGGGAAACCTGTAGCCGGCGTTCGGCGGTCGCTGCGTTGCCGCGCGCTATCTCGGTCATGATGCGCGCGCTCTCGCCATCGAGTTGCGCGATCTGGCGGCGCAAATCGCTCACCCGGCTCGCCTCGACCAACCCCTGGGACAGGAGGGCCGAGAGCCGTTCGAGTTGCTCGTTCAGGATTGTGGTCTGCGCGAGCACCGCATCGCGCTGGGCCCGGAGTCCGGCAACCTGGTTTTCCAGTTGGACGATCTGTTCACCCAGTTGCGCCACCTGGGTCGAGAGCGCTGCGGCGCGGGACGCGCGAAGACGATCTTCAGCGGCAAACAGCACGCGGTTGTGCTCCATATTCGGCAGGGCATCGAGCGCGGATGTCCATTCCATGACTGCCGTATCGGCAGCTTCGGCCAGCAATCGGGCCTGGCGGATATAAGCCTCGCCCAGTTGCGCCTCGATGACCGCCATATTGGCCGCGACCGATGTTCCGTCGAGCACCACCAGGGTCTGGCCAGCCTCGACCCGTGCATCATTTCGCACGAGAATGTCCCTGACGATACCACCTTCCTGATGCTGGACGCGCCGCACGCCCCCATCGACGACGACACTGCCGCCGGCCACCACTGCACCCGATAGCGGCGTCATAGCCGCCCAAAAGGCGAGCCCACCCACAAGCGTGATCATGGCCACTGAGCCGAGCAACCCGTGCCGGCCGAGGCTTCGCGCGGTTACATATTCAATGTCGACAGCGCTCATTTGCGTCTCGCTTTCCGGGCGATCTCGAGGGAGGCCGGCTGCGCCGTGATCGATGCCAGTACTGCGTCCTTGGGGCCGAAAGCGGCCTGTCGACCGTCCTGAAGGAACAGGATGGTATCGACCGCCGCGATCGCTGTTGGCCTGTGGGCAACGATGACGACGATCGCTCCGCGCGCTTTGGCCCCGGCGATCGCCGCATTGCAGGCGGCATCCCCTGCGGCATCGAGGTTGGAGTTCGGTTCGTCCAGAACGACGAGGAAAGGGTCCCCATAAAGCGCCCGCGCCAACCCGATACGCTGACGCTGTCCAGCCGAAAGCATGGCGCCCTGCGGTCCGATCGGTGTGTCGTAACCATGGGGCAGGGACGCGATCAATTCATGCACGCCCGCCGCCTGGGCTGCCCTGAGCACATCCTCGAATTCCCCATCGAGCCGGAAACGGGCGATATTTTGCGCGACCGTTCCAGCGAACAGTTCCACGGTCTGGGGCAGATAGCCGATCGCCATGCCCAGCCGGTCGGGGTCGAAATGGCCGACTTCCGAACCATCGAGACGAACCACACCGGCCCGCGCCGGCCAGATTCCCATCAGCGTACGGACGAGGGACGATTTCCCGCACCCAGACGCTCCCAGAACGCCCATGGCCTCGCCCGCTCCGAGCGCGAAGCTGATCCCCGATACCAATGGCGGGCCGTCCCGCGACGGCGACATAGCGAGATCGGAAACGGCAAGGCTCGCCTTGGGCAAGGGAAGGGCAACGCGCTCGGGATTGGCCGTTGCTTCGGCCAGCGCGGTTTTGAGCCGGGCTTTCGCCTGACGGGCGGCAACAAAACCACGCCAGTTGGAAACGGCCTGTTCGACCGGAGAAAGGGCGCGGGCCGTAGCGATGGACGCTGCAATCATCAAGCCGGCTGAAATTTCTCCTCCGATGGCCAGATAGGCACCCATGGCGAGAACGGCCGATTGCAAGAGCAGCCGGAATGCCTTGGTGAGAGCCGAAAACGCCGTCGCGCGGTCCGCGGCGCGGGCCTGCGTCATCAGCATTTTGGTGTTGGCCGCTTCCCACCGGTTGGCCAGGGTTTCGCGCATCCCCATGGCCAACACCGCTTCGGCGTTTGCGGCAATGTCGGTCTGCTGGCTGTGGCGGGCATTCGCTGCGGCATTGGCATCACGTGCCGGCCCGCGCGAGGACCATTCGTTGAGGACCATCAGGACCGTCACGACACCGGCACCCGCTACCGCCAGCCAGCCCAGCATAGGATGGAAGGCAAAGACGATGAAAAGATAGATCGGCACCCAGGGCAGGTCGAGCAACGCGATGGGCCCCGCTCCCGCCAGGAACTGGCGCAAGGTTTCCACGTCACGCACGGGATCGCCTTCGGCTCCCCAGCGGGACGACGCGCTGGTGGCAACAACCTGGGAAAAGACGGGGCGGGTCAGCCGCGCGGCGGCAAGGACCGAATACCGCGTCGCCATGCGGCTGCGCACGATCTCGATAACACTGTAGAACCCATAAAGTCCCACCACCAGCCCGGTCAGTGCGACGAGGGTGGGCACTGACTTGCTCGCCAGCACCCGATCATAGACCTGGAGCATGAAGAGCGGCCCCGTGAGCAGCAACAGATTGGAAATTATGCTCAGCAGGCCGAGCCCCACCACAGAGCCCCGTCCCGAGGGCTTGCGTCTTTTGCGCCCGTGAGTGTCGTTTGATGCCATGAGTGTGGTTCCGGAAAGCACGCGTGATCCCGGTTTTCCCACAGCATGGCGCGGCCACCTTGACGATTGTCAATAATGGGCACACCCGCCTCGATTACCACACTGGTACCTCGTCCATTCTCGCGGAAGTTCAACATGTGCGGCATTGTCGGCATTGCAGGCAACCGGCCAGTGGCCGAACGGCTCGTCAGCGCGCTCTCGCGCCTCGAATATCGCGGCTATGACAGCGCCGGCATCGCCACCCAGGTCTCGGGCACGATCATGCGGTGCCGCGCGCAGGGCAAGCTCGAAAATCTGGCCTTAAAGCTCGGTCAGTCGCCGCTGGAAGGAACCACCGGGATCGGGCACACGCGATGGGCGACCCACGGGGCCCCGACCGAGGACAACGCCCATCCCCACGGCACCCATCAGGTCGTGGTCGTGCATAACGGCATTATCGAAAACTATCTGCAGTTGCGCTCCGGTCTTGCCCTTGACGGCTATCGTGCCGAGACGGAAACCGACACCGAGGTCGTCGCGCTTCTGGCAACGCGGGAAATGGACAACGGCGCCACCCCGCGTGAGGCGGTCCAGTCGACCCTGGCGCAGTTGCGGGGGTCGTACGCGCTCCTGTTTCTCTTCAGGGAAAATGACCGCGAACTGATCGCGGCCCGGCGCGGATCGCCGCTGACACTGGGCTATGGCGAAAACGAAATGTATATCGGCTCGGACGCTCTGGCGCTCGCTCCCTTTACCCGCACGATCACCTATTTCGAGGACGGCGACTGGGCGGTGATAACCCCCGACGGCGCCGAAATTTTCAACGATCTGGGCCTGCGCGTCGAACGGCCATCACGCGAACTCGGCGCCTATGCGGACCTCGCCGACAAATTCCCCTACCCTCATTTCATGGCCAAGGAAATCCACGAGCAGCCCGAGACCATCGCCCGCGCCATCAATCAATTCATCGACATGTCCACCGGCACATTGCGTGCCCTGCCGTCGCTCGATTTCGATTTCACCACGCTGCCCCGCGTTACCGCGGCTGCCTGCGGATCGGCCTATTATGCGGGCGCGACGGCAAAATACTGGTTCGAGGACAACGCCGCCCTACCCTTTGATATCGATATTGCGTCCGAGTTTCGCTATCGCCACCCGCGCCTGACCGAGGGCGGCCTGGCGCTGATGATTTCCCAGTCCGG
The DNA here is from genome assembly GCF_965249125.1 of Pelagibacterium sp. Taxonomy (GTDB): domain Bacteria; phylum Pseudomonadota; class Alphaproteobacteria; order Rhizobiales; family Devosiaceae; genus Pelagibacterium. The sequence goes on along the minus strand of NZ_OZ252217.1, from coordinate 364,000 downwards.
CGAAACAGCCGACAGCCTTGCGGCGCTGCGCCATTGCGCCGCCAACGGCCAGCACATCGTTTCAGTGGTCAATGTCGAAGAATCCACGATGGCCCGCGAGTCGAGGGGGATTTTCCCGCTGCTGTGCGGCGCCGAAATCGGCGTCGCCTCGACAAAGGCTTTCACCTCCCAGCTTGCCGTGCTGCTTTGCCTTGCCCTCAAGGCTGCTGAACTGCGTGGCACGCTTGAGCCCGAAATTCTACGCAAGCGCATCGCGGCGCTTATGCTCCTGCCGGCAGCCCTGTCCGAAGCGCTCAAGGTGGAACCGCATTTAAAAGAGGTCGCTCAAAGCCTCGCTGACGTGCGCGACGTGCTGTATCTGGGGCGTGGCACGTTCTACCCGCTGGCCCTCGAGGGCGCGCTCAAGCTCAAGGAAATTTCCTACATCCATGCCGAAGGCTATGCGGCGGGCGAACTCAAGCACGGGCCGATCGCCTTGATCGAGAAAGGCACTCCCGTAATCGTGCTCGCACCCACCGACGAGTTGTTTGAAAAGACGCTGTCGAACTTGAAAGAGGTCACCGCAAGGGGAGCGCATGTGATCCTCATAACCGATCCCGAGGGCGCCGCCATTGCCGGCGACGACGTGGCCAGGCTCATCGTCCTGCCCCAGGTCGATGCGGCCATCGCCCCGATCGTTTCCGCCGTCCCACTTCAGCTGCTGGCCTACCACACGGCGGTCGCGCGCAATTATGACGTCGACCGACCTCGCAACCTTGCGAAATCGGTCACTGTGGAATGAGCCAGGTGCCCCGAAAGGGTGAGGGCGGTTATGCCTCAAACGGGCCCCGAACTGCCCACCGGCCAGACGCTCTGCAGCTTTTCACCCGACAGGATACGCTGGCGGCAACTCGCTTCGTTCTTGCCCAATTCATCGGCTGCATCGGCAACAGCCTTCACGAGGTCCTTCGGGATCACCACGACGCCATTGACGTCGCCAAAAATCACATCGCCCGGACGCACCTTGATGCCGTCCAGATCGAGTTCGACCTGGGTCTTGGCAGCTTCCATGCGGCCCGAAACCCCGACCGGGCTGGAGCCCCTTGCAAACAACGGGTATTCGAGATGCCGTACTTCGGCGAGATCGCGTACGGTGCCATGGACCACCGTCGCCGCCGCACCAGCCACCTTGGCGCCCGTCGACATCAACTCGCCTGTGCCCGACCCTTCGGCGCACGAGGAATCCACCACCAGGACTCCGCCTTTCACGACGCCATCAATGGCCCCATGATAAACGTCCTGTGGCTGGCCCTTGCGCGGGCTGGGTTCATAAAGAACCGTCACCGCAGGCCCGCAGATCACCTGCCCCGGCGCGAGAACTCCCAACAGGGAAATGCCTTTCAGGTGCCCATAGGCATCGAACCGGTCCATCACGTCATGGATATCGCCCGAATACCATTTGGACAGCCGCTCGATCGAATCCCAATCGGTATCGGAATAGTCGTAAGTCATATTTTTGCTCCATGAGACGGGCCGGTGCCCGCTGCAGATTTCAGGGTTCAAAGCCCGCAGATGTTGACGGAGATGCCGAGTTGCCTTGCGAGTTCGGCCTTTGTCGTCATCGCCCGGTCCGCGTCACTCGCCGAGTTGGCGTATGCGACCTGGATATGGTTGGCCTTGTGACGCGCCATCATTGCATTGCGGTCGATACCGGTCAGCACCGCGTGCATGATCGGCCATTGCGGATTGGTCGCTTCGGACCGGCGGCGGGTTTCCGCCTCCGGCAGTCCGACGGCCTGTCCGCGTCCGATATCCATGTGCAGTGCGCCGCCCTGAACGAAGATGCGGCTCCACACCAGTTCACCGGGCTTGGCGACGCCGCGCAGCGTGCCGCCACCGGCCGGAAAGAACATGGGCGGCTGACGCAGGCTTTCAGAACCGGCCCAGCCGCCCTCATGGTGGGCGGGAGGCGCCGCACCGGAAATCTCGAACACCCAGATAAAATCGTCCCGCGAGCCCGACCGGTCCATATCGCCCCAGCGCAGATCGTGCAGGGTATTTTCCACCGGCTGGCCCAGCGCGCGATGCACCCGGTTGGTCAGAACGCCGTCGAGCGCCGCGCATTCGTCCACTTCGTTGAAATGCACGATGGCCTCGCCCGGCCGGATCACGCTGCCATCGGCGCGTTTGACGTCCGGCCGGTCGTCATTGTTGAGCATGCCCTCGACGAGATCGGAGGCAGGTAAGAGGTCCTTGAGCCCCTGCTGGTACTGGATGCCGATGGCCTCGCAGCCAAACTGGTCACCCATCCGCACCGCTGCGATATACATCCGGCACTGATCGATCACCTGGTCTTCGGTCAGCTCGGTTTTCGGATCATCGCCCAGATGGAATTTCATTCCCTTTTTTACCATCCACTCATAGACGGCCCGGGCTTCAGCCTCGGGCACCTGTCGAGTGGCGTGATAAAGCGCCGATTGCGACAGACGCTCCTTATAGATACCCAGCGGCATCAGCAGCTCGTCGGGTATTATGGCATTATACATCCCCATGCAGCCTTCATCGAACACGCCGAGGATTACCTTGTTGGCGCGGATGTCGGCGGCAATGGTCTGCGCCAGCGTCATCTCGTCCCCGCCGGTCCCCCGACCGTCATAGGCCCGGACGTGGGACGTGTCGTGAACGAGATTTCCCGTTTCCAGCCAGGTCCTGAGCCCATCGAGAAAGAAGGCATCGTCAAAGGCCTCGCTCCATAAAGTGCAATAGCGCACACCGGCCTTGGTCAGTGAACCGTTGAGGTTGAGCAGGCCCACCAGCCCCGGCCACTGTCCCGCCCAGTTGGCCACCGTCAGGATCGGCCCCCTGTGGCCGACCAGTCCAGCCAGCACATGGTGCGAATACTGCCAAACCGCTTCGGCGACGATCACCGGCGCGTCCGGATCGATGGTCGCGAATATGTCCATGCCCTCGCGCTGGGTGGCGATAAAGCCGTGGCCCTCGGGCTTGATCGGATGAGCGCGCTCGAGCGTATGGCCCATCCCGGCAATCACCTGGGCGAGCTTGTCCTCCATGGCCTTCTGAGCCGGCCAGCATTCGATATTGGCGCTTTCGCGCAGATCGCCGCTGGCGACGAGCTTGATCGTTGTCATCGATCCTGGTCTCCGTGTGTTCTTGTTTATTGTCCCGCCCCGGCCATCAGCGTGGCATAAGCGGCATAATCGTCCTGCATCCGGCGAAAAACGCCATATTTGGCGTCGTGATAGGCTTTGAACGATCCACCGCGCGGCGCGATGGTCCTGGCCTGCCCGCTCATGGTCCGCATCGCCTGGGCGATATCGGCAAAATCCCCAGCTGCGGCCGCCCCGAGCATGGCCGATCCGGCCAGCACAGGTTCGCTCTGGTCCGGCACCACCACCCGGCACCCTGTCGCATCCGCATGTTCGCGCAGATAAAGGGAATTGCGCGCCAGCCCGCCGCTCACCACCAGCGTGTCGATAACCACACCCTTGCTGCGCAACGCCTCGATGATGTGTCGCGTGCCATAGGCCAGCGCCTGCTGGGTCGCCAGATAGTCGAGCGCCAGATCGTCGATCCCGCCCGAAAGCGTCAACCCGCTGATCGCACCCTTGCGCCAGGGCTGGGCCAGCGGCGAGCGGTTGCCGTGGAAATCGGGCTGGACGTGCCGGTCGCGCGTCAGGAACGCACTTTCCGGGCCCATCTGCGCCAGATGCGCGTCGAGCATTTCAGCAAGGCGCTTGTCCCCGGCCTTCTGTTTGAGTTCACCATGAGCCGAATGGCGCGCGATCACATGATCGAGCAACGCTCCCGCAGCCGATTGCCCGCCTTCATTGGCCCAGAACCCTTCGAGCAGAACCGAATAATACGGCCCCCACACTCCCGGCACGAAAGCTGGATCCCGCGTCAGCGAGATATGACAGGTCGATGTGCCCGCGATCACCGCCAGCCGGCCCTCGAACCGGGTCGCGCCCTGGTCGTCCGCCACACCGAATGTGCCCAACGCCCCCGAATAGGCATCGATCAGCCCCGTCGAAACCGCCGTCCCCGGCACCAGCCCCAACTCGGCGGCAGCCTCCGCCGTCAACCCGCCGGCCCGCGCTCCGGCCGCGCCAAACCGCGTTCCAATCTTGTCGGCCCCTGGGCCCGTCAGATCGCCCAGCCCGATGCGCTCGAGAAACGCCCCGTCCCAGCCCTCTCCGGCCAGTCCCTTGTGCCCCAGATAGGTCCATTTGCAGACCGGCGAGCAAAGCGAGCGCATCTGGCTCCCCGTAGCGCGATAGACCAGCCAGTCGGGCAAATCCCAAAGGCGCTGCGCCTTTGCCCAGCTCTGCGGCAATTCGCGCTTGAGCCAGACCAGTTTGGGCAATTCCATCTCGGGCGACATCACGCCTCCGATATGGTCGAGCACCGCTGCGCCCGTTGCCGTGATCGCCTCGGCATCGGCGATGGCCCGATGGTCCATCCACAAGATGACGTCCTGATCCCCGGCCCCGTCCGGGCTCACACTGACCGGGGCGTCATTGGCTCCGGCGACAACCAGCGAACAAGTGGCATCGAACCCGATCCCCGCGATATCCTCGGCCCGGACGCGCGCCATTTCGCGCGCCTCCCGCACCGATCGGGCCACAGCCGACCAGATACCGACCGAGCTTTGCTGCGCGAAATCGGGAGCGGGGCGAAAGGTTTCGATGGGGCTGCTGGCCGCCGCGAGCAACTGACCCGTACTGTCGAACAGTCCGGCGCGCGCACTGCTGGTGCCCACATCGATGCCGAAATAAAAGCTCATCTGTTCAATCCCGCGCCCAAAGCCGAAATCACCAGGCCGTAAACCCGCCATCCACCACGACGTTGGAGCCCGTCATGTAGGACGAGGCATCAGACGCAAGGAAGCGCACCACGCCATTATATTCGTCGATCTCGGCCTGCCGCCCCATGGGAACGCGTTCGAGGAAAGCGTCGATAAACTCCTTGTCGAAGCTCGCCGTCTTAACGCCACCGAACGAGATGAGATTAACCCGCACCTTCTTTTTCGCCCAATACGTCGCCAGATAGCGCGTCATGTTGACCAGCCCCGATTTCGAGGCGGCATAGGAAATCGCCTTGATGAACGGCACCCCGTCACGCTCTTCGCGATAGGCGTAAAGCGCCTGATTGGGCGAAACCAACCCGTAGATTGACCCCACATTGATGATCGATCCGCGCCCCTCTGCCGCCATGCGGCTGCCTACCACCTGCGTGGTCAGCATCACCCCCGTCAGATTGGTGTCGATAATCTCGTCCCAGTACTTCTGCGGATAATCCTCGAACGGCGCGTTCTGTTCGGCCGATCCGTCGGGCTTTGAATCGATCCCGGCATTGTTGACGAGGATGTGCGGAACGCCCCAATCTGCAACCAGCTTTTCGGTCGCCGCTTCAAGCCCGGCCTTATCGGTCACGCTGGCTTCATAGACGGCGATATTGCCGGCGAATTCGCCGAATTTCTCGGCAATCTGCTCCTTGCTGAACGGGCGGCGCGAAAAGATCGCAACCTTGGCCCCGGCCGAAGCCAGCGACCTGGAAAACTGCGTTCCCAATTGCCCCAGGCCACCAGTCACAACGGCAACGCGGCCCTCGACGGAAAACGGATCATGCATCTAAAAAATCCTCAATTGGAGTTGGGAGTATCGGGCGCCTGTTTCGGCGCGCCGGAAAAAGTCCGCAAAAGGGAGCGGATGAGCGGGACGAGGATCACCGCGCACACAACGACACCCAGGCCCGCTGCGACGGGTCGACTGAAAAAGCCCAGGAGGTTTCCATCGGCGATCTGCATCGACATGATGAAATTGCGCTCGAGGATGGGTCCCAGAACCAGCCCGAGAATGACCGGAGCGATGGGGAAGCGGTTCGATTCCATGAGATAGGCGGCCAGCCCCGCCGCCAGCATCACCCCGACATCGAACACCGTGTTGTTGATGGCGAACGCTCCCACCACGCAGAACACCAGAATGGCCGGCACGATCAGCCCGCGCGGCACGGCAAGCACATAGCGGGCGCCCTTGATCGCCAGAAAGCCGATGGGAAACAGGAACAGATTGGCCAGCCCGAACGTCAGGATGACCGCCGTGAGCATCGTGGGGTTGTCCACGAACAATTGCGGTCCGGGATTAAGCCCCTTCATGAACAGCACGCCAATGGCAATCGCCGTCACCGCATCGCCGGGGATCCCGAAAACCAGCGCCGGAACCCAGGCACTCGAAAGCCCGGCATTGTTGGACGAACTGGCTTCAATCAGCCCCTCTTCGTGGCCCGTGCCGAATTTTTCGGGCGTCTTGGAGAACCGCTTGCTCATTCCGTAAGCGATCCATGCCGCCAGATCGCCGCCCACACCCGGCAGCGCCCCGATCGAAGCCCCAAGGCTCGATCCGCGTACAAAACTCCACGGATAGGCTCTGAAAGCCTTGCCGACTCCGGCGAACGGATTGCTCCAGAACTTCTGCCTCTCGGGAACCGGCGGAACGGTCCCCGCCGCCGAGAGCCCGCGCAGCAACTCGGCGAACGCGAACATGCCGATCATGGTGGGTATGAAGCTCACCCCGCCATAAAGATCGATAACGCCGAAGGTAAAGCGAGGCTGGCCGGAGGTCACGTCGAGCCCGACCGTACTGATCAGAAGGCCAAGGCTCAGCGAGAACAGCCCGCGCGCCGGCGCATTGGTGCTGACCAGCGCCGAGGTCAGAAGCCCCAGCAGCGCCATCCAGAAAAATTCGAAACTCGAAAAGTTGAGCGCCGCCCGCGCCAATATCGGCGCGCTGAACAACAGCACCAGGGCGCCCACCAACCCGCCGGCCGCGGAAAAGGCAATACCGATTCCCAACGCCAGTTGCGCCTTGCCCTTGAGATTGAGCGCATAGGCCTCTTCCACATAGGCAGCCGAGGCGGGGGTACCCGGAATGCGCAACAGAACGCCCGGTATGTCGCCCGCCGTTATCGCCATCGCCGTCGTCGCAACGATCGCTGCGATGGCCGGCACGGGATCCATGTAAAAGGTCAGCGGTATGAGAAGCGCGGTGGCCATTGTCGCGCTCAGCCCCGGTATGGCGCCGATAAACAGCCCATAGAGCGAAGCCAGAAGCACAACCATTAGCACCTGTGGCTGCAAAACCACGCCCAGTGCGGCGATCAGGACATCAATGCTCATGGCATCAACCCAGGAAAGACAGAGGACCGGTCGGCAACGGCACATAGAGCAACCGCTTGAAGACCAGAAAGGCGCTGAAAACCACGACCAGCGCCACGGGAACCGCCGCGACGGGCCGGGCACCCATGAGGATCATCAGGGGCAAGGCGTAAACCAGCCCGAACAGCGGAAAGCCGATGGCCGGCATGAAGGCGATGCCCAGCACCACACCGATGATGGCCCAGGCCGCGCAGACCAGTCCGCGCGTCTGCCCCTTCCAGACCGAAAAATCGACCAGCGGCCCGGTTTCGGCGGCACGCAGGCCACCAATGAATACAGCCAGGCCGCAACCGGCCATAACCAGCCCGATCAATGTGGGCATCAGCGATGGCCCGAACGTTGTGCCTGGCACGGCCGGGATAGCTTGCGCCTGCCAGATGATACCGAACGCGAGAAGCACCAGGCCCAGACCCAGAATACGATCGTCGATGCGCATGGTGCTCCTCCGCTATTTCGCCTATTGCGCCAGGCCGACGGCCTGCATCGCGCCAACCAGATCGTCGCGCGAACGCATAACGGTCTGGGTGAAGGTTTCAGCATCCTGATAGGCGACCGAGAACCCACGCGATTCCATCATGGCGATGAAGTCTTCGTCCTGGGTGATCTCAGCGAGAGCATCGGACACCTTGGTGACGACTTCCTCGGGAAGCTCGGCCGGTCCGGCCATGCCCCGGAAGGGAAGCGGGGACCATTCGATGCCGAGCGCTTCCCCGGTCGTGGGAATATCGGGATAAAGGCTGCTACGCTCGTCGGCCAGCAACACCAGCGTCTTGGCCTCGCCCGCATCGACCAGCGATTGCGCTTCGGCCGGTGACGTCGAGACGATGTCGATGGCATTGGCAGCAAGCTGCTGCATGGCCGGAGCCGACCCATCCGAAGCCACCCACGGGCCCGCCTCTGGATCGATGCCCATTTCGTTGAGCAAACCGACCCAGGCCAGGTGCGAAAGCCCGCCCCGGTTGGCGCCCGAAGCCTTGAGCTCGCCCGGATTGGCCTGCGCCGCATCGATCAAATCCTGCGCGGTTTCATAGGGAGCGTCGGCCCTGACGTTGAGCCCGATCGCGTCGGCATTGAACCGGCCCAGCAGCGTAAAGTTTTCCGGCGCGGCGCCGGGAAGCCCCTGCGCTTCGAACATCGTGGTTTCGATGGTGATGACGCCAAGCGTGTACCCGTCGGGTGCCGAATTGGCGATGGTGATGTGGCCGACCAACCCACCGCCGCCGGTGCGATTGACCACGTTGAAGGGTTGCCCGAAACGCTCTTCGAGTTCCTGGGCGACAGCCCGCGCCGTCGCATCGGTTCCGCCACCAGCCGCCCAGGGCACAATGATGGTCACGGCCCGTTCGGGCCATTCCGCCATTGCCTGCCCGGCAAACCCGACGGCACCACCCAGAGCCACAGAAGCAGCCAACACGGCTTTTAAAATCGTCATGTCAAATATCCTCCCGTGCTGCTCACAGACTGGCTTTTGCAGCACAAAGCGATTACAGCCAGCCCCGGCGTCATCTCATGTCATAAGTCATATGTCAACACTTGACCTCGCGCCTTGACAGGACTTATGACATAACTAATTTGAGTTCGCGGGTGCCCTTGATTTGAGCCCGCATGCTAGGACGCCCTATGACATCCACAACCGGCTCGGTTCAGACCCGCGACAAATTGCACTCCACCATAGCCAGTGCGGTGGAAGAGCGCATTCTGGCCGGCGAATTGCCGGTCGGCGAAAAGCTGCCCTCGGAAAGCGATTTAGCCCGCGAGTTCGGCGTCTCGACCCGTTCGGTCCGCGAGGCCGTGCAGATTCTGGAGACAAAGGGCCTCGTGCGCCGCCGCCATGGCGAACGCACGACGGTGGTCCGGGCCGATGTGGGCGAGTTTTTGGAGACACTGGCAGTAACGGTCCGCCAGTTGCTGGCCACCAATCCGCGCTATCTCACCGAATTGATGGTGGTACGCCGGATGATCGAAAGCGACGTGCTCGATCTGCTGATGGCCGAAAAAAATGCCGATCTTTCAAAGGTTGAAAATGCCCTCGACGACCTGAGGGCCGCCGGCGATGCCGAGGATTTCGCCCGCTTCACTGCCGCCGACGCCGCCTTCCACCAGGCTCTGGTCGATGCCGCCGGCAACACCGTACTCTCGATCATCTACAACAATCTGCATGGGCTGGTGACCGAAGTGATCCGCGTCACCTCCCGCGTGCCCACCAAATCCTACGAAGCGGCCTATTCCGAGCACGCCGATATCTATAACCGGATCCGTTCAGGCGATGTCGAGCGCGCTAAATCCCTGATCCGCGCCCACATCGAAAACAGCGCCCAATATCTCAGCGTCGCCATCGAAAAAGCCGCCGGCGAACGCGATGGGGGACAGGGCACCAAATAGAACGACGCCCCACCCTCTCCCTCAAGCTCAGCCCTGCCAGGCCACGGTCTTCTGGGTCTGCTCGCCCAAGCCCTCAATCCCCAGCCGCATGGTCTGGCCAGGTTTGAGGTACACCGGCTCTGGCTTGATGCCCATGCCCACGCCCGGCGGCGTGCCGGTGGTAATGATGTCGCCCGGCTGCAGGCTCATGAATTGGGAGATATAGCTCACCACACGCGCCACCCCGAACACCATCGTTTTCGTTGACCCGTTCTGGTAGCGATGCCCGTCGACTTCGAGCCACATTCCAAGGTTCTGTGGATCGGCAATCTCGTCTTTGGTCACCAGCCACGGCCCGATCGGCCCGAACGTATCTGCCGATTTGCCCTTGACCCATTGCCCTGACCGTTTGGTCTGGAATTCGCGCTCGGACACATCGTTGACCACGCAATACCCTGCCACATGCTCAAGCGCATCGGCCTCGTCCACATAACGCGCTTCCCTGCCGATCACCACGCCAAGCTCGACTTCCCAATCGGTCTGGGTCGAATTTTTCGGAATGATGACGTCGTCATTGGGCCCGCAGATCGCACTGGTCGCCTTCATGAACAGCACAGGCTCCCTGGGCACGTCCAATCCACTTTCGGCGGCATGGTCGGCATAATTGAGCCCCACACAGATGAACTTGCCAACCCGCCCCACGCACGGCCCGATCCGCTGGTTCTTGTCCAGTTCCGGCAGCCCCGAAAGATCGGCCCCGGCAAACGTTTCCAGCCCCTCGGGCGTCAGCACCTCTCCCGCGATATCGTCAACGATCCCGCTCAAATCCCGTATCGTCCCGTCCGAATGCAAAACCGCCGGCCTCTCGGCCCCCTTGGCCCCAATGCGCATGAGCTTCATAGTCTTTTTTCCTGTCCGAGTTGTTGGTGCTTAGGCGTGTCGTAGTCCGGCGAGGGTGGCGCGAGAACGGTGATTTGCGAGAACCGGAGCGTACTCAAAGTACGTGAGGACCGGAAGCGCAGCAAATTACCGTTCGCAGCCCTCTATCACCGCGCTACGGCATGGCTAAGTGGTCCAGCCTCCGTCGATGGCGTAGATCTGTCCCGTGGTATAGGTCGCGCCCGCCAGATAAACGGCCAGATCGGCAATCTCCTGCGGCGTTCCCAATCGCCCCACCGGCTGGCGCGCCTCGAACGCCGCCCGCGCCGCTTCATAGTCGCCAGTTGCCCGCAACCGCTCCTGAAGCGACGGGCTGTCCACAGTCCCCGGCGCAATCGCGTTGCAGCGAATGCCCTGCCCCACGAAATCGGCAGCCACCGATTTGGTCAGCCCGATCACCGCCGCCTTGGACGCTGTATAGGCGAACCGGTTGGGCACGCCTGTCACCGAGGAGGCCACCGAACTCATATTGATGATCGCCCCGCCCCCGCGCGCGATCATCCCCGGCAGCACGGCCCTTATGGTGCGCGCCTGCGCCTTGAAATTAAGCTCGAGCGCAAAATCGATGTCGTCTTCGCTGGCCTCGAGCACCGTGCCGCCATGCACGATCCCGGCGCAATTGAACAGGATATCGATAACGCCGATTTCTAAAACCAGCGCCTCGACAGCCTCGGTCGAGAGCACGTCGAGCACCCGCGTCTCGATTCCCTCGACGTCATCGAGTTCGCGCAGAAGCGCCTCATTTATGTCAGTGGCAAAAACCCGCGCACCCGCCGCGGCGAAGGCCAGCGCCGAAGCCCGCCCGATCCCCTGCGCCGCCGCTGTTATGAGGCAGGTCTTGCCCGAAATATCGGCCATATTGCCCTCTCTATTTCATGATCCAGCCGCCATCGACATTGATGGTCTGGCCCGTAATGAACCCCGAAGCGTCCGAGGCCAGAAACATCAGCGCATTGGCGATGTCGTCCGGATGTCCCCGCCGCTTGACCGCCTGGCTGTCGATGATGCGTTTCTCATAAGCCACCCGGTCCGGATGGATCGCCTCCGCATCGGTCGGAAACGCCCCGGGCGCAATCGCATTGACGGTAATCCCGTACACGCCGAACTCGCGCGCCCAGCCCCGGGCCAGCCCGATCAGCGCGGCTTTCGATTGCACATAGGGCACCAGATTGTCCCACGCACCCGCAACGGTGATAGAGGAAACATTGATGATCCGTCCCCATCCCTTGGCCTTCATGGATGGCAGCGCGGCCATAACGCAGACCAGCGCCGCCTCCACATTGATCCTGTGCACCAGTTGCATCTCTTCGAGTGTGAAATCCTCGAACGGCTTTGAAGGATAGATCGCCGCATTGTTGATGACGACATCGAACCCGCCATGCTTTGCGATCAGCCCATCGAGCGTTGCGCGCAACCCCTCCAGGTCGGAAAGATCGCATTCGACGACCTTGAGCCCCGCCGCCCCATCGGCCGCCGCCTCCAGTTGCGCGATCTTTTTCGCGTCATTGTCCAGAACGACGACCTGCGCGCCCGCCTCGAGCAGTTTCAGCGTCGTGGGCAGGCCCAATCCGCCCGCCGCGCCCGTATAGAGCACGCGCTTCCCGTCCATCGATCCGAAATGATCGCCCATCGCCGGCCTCCCCTCCGCCCGCTCGCCACCTTATCGCTTAAAGTGGTTCGCTCAAGGCCGATCAGCCAAATCGGCTCGCCGTGATCGAGGTCGGCGGCACCTTGCCGGCAAAGAAGGCGTCGATATTGTCCTTGACCGTCTGCGCCATCCCGGTGCGCGTCTCGACAGTCGCGCTGCCCTGATGGGGGATGAGAAAAACATTATCGAGCGCCAAAAACCGCGCATCGATCTGCGGCTCGTTCAAAAACACATCGAGCCCCGCCCCCGCGATGGCCTTCGCTTCCAACGCATCGAGCAACGCGCCTTCATTGATCACGCTCCCTCGGGCGATATTGACCACGAAGCCGTCGCGCCCCACAGCGTCAATGACCTCTTTGTCGATCATCCCTTGCGTTTCACCCGTTGCCGCCACTGCGATAACCAGCACATCGGCCCATTGCGCTAACGCCACAGGCGTATCGAAAGCGGTCCAGCCATCGACCGATTTTTCCGAGCGGTTCCAGAACCCGACATCGAACTTGAAGGCCTCTGCCCGTTCCCCGATCGCTTTCCCGATCGCCCCCAGCCCGACAATGCCGAACTTTTTACCCTTGAGCGCCCGCGCCAGCCCCATCTTCTTGCCCAGCGCCCAGTCCCCCGACCGAACGAAAGCCTGCCCCTGTCCGAACTCGCGCATCGCGGCGATCACCAGCCCCATGGCCATATCGGCCACGTCGTCGGTCAAAACCCCCAGCGTTGTCGCTACATGGATGGATCGCGACGCGCAAAGATCGAGATCGATCCTGTCGGTGCCCACCCCGTTGACCGCGATCAATTCCAGGTTCGGCAGCTTTTCGATCCACGCCCTTTCCATCCCCAGCCCGCCATTGGTCATCGCCACGCGGAACTCGGAAAGCCGCTCCATTGCCTTGGGGTCGTCCGCCGGAATCAGCTCATAGCGCTCCGCCAGGTCCGAACCGATCGGCTCGATCATCGTATCGAATGTCAGGACAGGTTCGGCCACGAGGTACCTCTTTAATTTGGTCTAGGGGTGCCAGATCCAGGTCAGGACCAGGCGAAAATGGTGATGGTCGAGAACCGGACCGGAGCGTACTAAAGGTACGTGAGAACCGGAAGCGCAGAACATCGCTGTTTGCAGCCCATCCTCACCTGGATATGGCGCCCCTAGTGCGAAATCTGTCCAAGGAAGGTCTTGGTCCGCTCATTCTGCGGATTGGAAAAGAAGCTCTCGGGCTCGCCCACCTCGACAATCTCACCCTTGTCCATGAAGATAACCCGGTCGGCAACCTTGCGCGCAAAGCCCATCTCGTGGGTGACCACCAGCATGGTCATCCCCTCGCGCGCCAGATCGATCATCGTGTCGAGCACCTCGTTGACCATTTCCGGGTCGAGCGCCGAGGTCGGCTCGTCGAACAGCATGATTTTCGGGTTCATGCACAGGGCCCGGGCAATCGCAACACGCTGTTGCTGGCCGCCCGACAGCTGGGCCGGATATTTCTCCGCCTGCTCGGGAATGCGCACCCGTTCGAGATATTTGCGCGCCGTGGCTTGCGCCTCATCCATGCTGACGCCCCGCACCTTTCTGGGTGCCAGCATGCAGTTTTCCAGCACCGTCATGTGCGGAAACAGGTTGAACTGCTGGAACACCATTCCAACGTCGCGGCGCACCGCCTCGACGTTCCTGGCGCCCGCCGTCAGTTCGATTCCGTCGACGGTGATGGTGCCCTTCTGCACGCTCTCGAGCTGATTGATGCAGCGGATGAGCGTCGATTTCCCCGACCCCGAGGGGCCGCACACGACGATCTTTTCGCCGCGTGCGACCGTCAGGTCGATGGAATTGAGCGCATGAAAGGAGCCATACCATTTCTCGACGCCGACCATTTCGACGGCGGCATTGCCGGCCCTGTGCTCAGCATTGTTGGTCATGGCGTGTCCTTTCGCGCGATCTGTTACTGCCCGGAGATGACGAACTCGGGCAGCGGACCGCCAACCCATTCTTCATGCAGGCCGTTAAGGCTGCCGTCCTCTTTCACGCGCCCCAGAAAGTCGTTGATATAGGCGAGCAATTCGTCGCTTCCCGGACGCACGGCAATCGCCTGGCTCTGCTGGCGCAGCGAGAACTTGGTGTCGAATCGGTCCGGCGCCATGGCGTTGATCTGGGAAATCACGACGTTCGATGCCCCCATCAGCGGGGTCTGGCCCGAAAGCAGCGCCTGCACGGCACTGGCGTCGTCGTCGAACCGCTGGATATTGGCATCGGCCGGCGCGATCTCGGTGATCGAGGTGTCCTGCGTCGAAGCCCGGGCCACCGCGATGTTCTGCCCCGAAAGCCCTTCGGGCCCACCGACTTCGAGATTGGCATCGCCGAACACGAAGATTTCGATGCCGGCGTAAGGATCGGAAAAATCGACCTGCTCGGCGCGCTCGGGCGTGATCCCCAGCGAGGCGACCAGAATATCGACCTGGTTGGAAACCAGATAGGGAATGCGGTTGGGGCCCGTCACCGGCACGAGGTTGAGTTCGACCCCCATGTCCTCGGCCAGCAGCCGCGCCACATCGGCGTCATAACCATCGGGATTGCCCGCTTCATCGAGAATGCCAAACGGCGGAAAATCGACGAGCAGCCCGATATTGACCGTGCCGCGCTCCTGAATTTCGCTCGGCGTCTGGGCCGCAACCGGCCCAGCCACCAGCCCGGCGGCCAGCGCCGCGGCCGCCCCCAGCCCGATCAGTTTTTTGTTCAGTGTCATGCTACTCTCTCCCTTGGTTAAATTTCATCGTGGTCTAGCGTATGTGGGCAGTTAGGTCAGCGTGAGCCGAAAGTGGCGGTTTTCGAGAACCGGAGCGGAGCGTACATTTGGTACGTGAGCACCGGAAGCTCAGAACACTGCCATTTGCAGGCCACCCTCACCTAACGCGCGGTTGCGATTGCAAATCGCCCCTCCAGGTGTCTGGCCCACAAAGAAAGCGGCCAGCACAAGATGAAATAGAGCGCCGCGACCAGAGAAAACACGGTCAGCGGTTGGAATGTTGCGTTGTTGATGATCTGGCCGGCCCGTGTCAGCTCCACGAACCCGATGATCGAGGCGAGCGACGTGCCCTTGATCAGTTGCACCAGGAACCCCACTGTCGGCGCCACGGAAATCTTGGCCGCCTGCGGCAAAACGATATGGGTCATGCGGTCGCGATAGCCCAGACCCAGCGCCCAGCTCGCTTCGCTCTGGCCCTGCGGCACCGCTTCGATGCACCCGCGCCAGATTTCGCCCAGATAGGCGCTGGCATGCAGCGTCAGCGCCACGGCAGCAGCCACCCAGGGGTTGATCCCCACCCCGAAAATGTTGAGCCCGAAAAATACGAGGAACAGCTGCATGAGCAACGGGGTGCCCTGAAACACCCGGATGAACGCCAGCGCGAAATACCGCAGCGGCGTGATGGGCGACACCCGCCCCAGCGCTATGGCGATCCCGCCCACCGCGCCGCCGGCAAACGCCACCGCCGAGAGCAGCAGCGTCCACTGCACCGCCAGAACGATGTACCAGAATTCATTGGGGCCGAAGGTTCTGAACATGGACGTCCCCTACCGCGCCAGCGGATAGCGGAACGCTGTCCGCCCGATGGCCGAAAACAGCCCTGAAAAGCCCAGCGACAGGATGAAATACATCACTGTTATGACCAGATAGACCTCGAAGGCCGCAAAGGTCGCCGACTGGATGTTGTTGCCCGCCGCCGCAAGGTCGGTCGCCGAAATCGCCGAGACAACAGACGAGGTCAGCATCAGATAGATGAACTGGCTGGTCAGCGCCGGATAGATAGTCCGGATCGCTGGTTTGAGGATGATATAGCGGAAAATCTGGTGCCCCTTGAGCCCCAGCGCCTTGCCCGCTTCCACCTGTCCGCGATTGATCGATTCAATCCCCGCCCGCACGATTTCGGTGGCATAGGCGCCCACATTGACCGACAGCGCCACCAGCGCCGCCGTATTGGGGTCGAACCGGATTCCCAGCGCGGGAAGTGAGAAATAGATAAAAAATATCTGGACCAGGAACGGGGTGTTGCGGATCACCTCGATATAGATGTTGACCAGCCACGCCAGCGGCTTGATGCCCGCAGTCTTGGCGGCAGCGCACGGGACCGCGATCAGCGTCCCGATCAGGATAGCGCCGAAGCTGAGCTGTATCGTGATGAGCGCGCCATAGATCAACTGGTCGAAATTGTTGATCACCGGCGCGAAATTGAACTGATAGTTCACGCGCTCACTCCTCCCGCCGCAATGCCCGCATGCAAAAAGCCCGATCATGGGCCGCCAGCATTGCAGATTAAGTCCTCAAGCGATGGTTCCGATCCCCCGGGAAACGGATGACGCTCCGGCCTTCTTCAATTTAGATCGATCTAAAATCCTTAACGATCCCGAGTCAACCCCGCCGATGAACCCCGGTTACTCGACCCGGGACCCGACCGATCCGCGTTCGACGAAATGGGACGGGACCCTGCGGATTTCCATCGCCGCCTCGGGGGTCTCGATCCGCCGCAACAGCAATTGCGCCGCCAGCACTCCGATCTCGATCGGCTCGGTCGCAACCGAGGCCAGTCCCGGCCGCACAAGGTCGGTTTCAGCCACGTTGTCGAATCCGATCAGCGACACCTCCCGCCCCGGCATCAGCCCGCAATCGGAAAACCCCCGATGCATGCCCAGCCCGATGACGTCGTTGTGGCAGATCCAGGCGGTCGGCGCGTTCGCCGTCCCCGCCATTCGCCGCGCCAGCGCCATGGCCTCCCCATGGGTGGGGTCGATTTCGATCTCGATTGCAGCTTTGACCCCGTGCCGCTGTGTCGCCGTCCGAAACGCGGCAAGCCTTTCGTCATGGGCCGAATGGTCGAGATTTGCCGTCACGAACCCGATCCGCGAATGGCTCAGTTCCACCAGCCGCGCCACCGCGCCATCCATGCCCCCGCTCTGGTCCATCCCGACATAATCGACGGCGCCGCGCCCCACCGTCCGAAGCGCCTCGACCACCGGCATGCCCCAATCGGTCAGCCTTTCGACAAAATTGGGCCCGGTTCCCGCAGCCGGGCAGACAATCAGCCCGTCCACACCATGCTCGCGCATCCGTGTGACGAACCCGTCCTGCTTGGCCGCCGATTCCGCCGAATGGGCGATAAAGGTCGCAAGCCCCGCCCCGTCGACCACCTGGTCGATCCCCGCCAGCAACACGCCGAAAAACGGATTGGAAAGGTTGGGGATAATCACTCCGATCGTACGGCTGCGCGCCGCGCGCATTCCGGCAGCCCCCAGATTATAGACATAGCCGATCTCGGCCATCGCCGCTTCGACGCTGGCCCGCGTTTCGGCCCCCACCAGCGGGCTCTTGCGCACCACCAGCGACGCGGTAGCCCGCGACACCCCCGCCTTGCGGGCTACGTCCATAAGCGTGGGACGCGGCTTGCGCGCCGGCTTTTCGCCCATCATCCTCCCCCGATCCTGAGTTGTTAGATCGATCTAAAGAGCAAGATGACAAGTGCGGCGGCAATTGGCAACCGCCGGTATCAAAAAGGGAACCGCTTGCCGTTCGGGCCATTGCTCCAGCACAGACCAGGAGACAGCCATGCCAGACGACCAGAACCCCCGTCCGCCTCTCGGCGACACGCCGCCACCGCAACCCCATCCACGTCCCGGTCGGCCGGTCACACCGCCACCACCCAGGGAACCCGAAAACGACGTCCCCGGCACGCCACCGAGCCCTGAACCCGATGTCCAGTTCCCGGACCCACCGCGGCGCTGAGACCTACAGCAACCCCGCCGCTGCCAGATCGCTCATCAGCGCCCTTGGTCCATACGTCCAGGGCGCGCACTCGGTGGACAGCCGAACCGTATTGACCAGCGTCCCCAGCATCGGCGTCGAAATCGTCACCACATCCCCCAGCTTGTGGGTAAAACCCTTGCCGGCCCCGTCGCGGTCCTGCACCGGCGCGAACATCGTCCCCAGATAGAGCGCCAGCCCGTCGGGATATTGGTGATGGGTCCCCAGCGCCGCCGCCACCAGCGATTCCGGTGTCCGCGAAATCTGGCTCATCGACGAATGCCCGCTGAGCCTGAACCCGTCTTCGCCGGCCACCTCGAGCGCGATCTCCATCTGCCTGACGCTGTCGAGCGAAAAACCGCCATCGAACAGCCTGATGAACGGCCCCAATGCCGCCGAAGCGTTATTGTCCTTGGCCTTGCCCAAAAGCAACGCCGAGCGCCCTTCGACATCGCGCAGATTGACGTCGTTGCCCAGCGTCGCCCCGACGATTGCGCCCCTCGACGAAACGATCAGCGCCACTTCCGGCTCGGGATTGTTCCATGTCGAAATCGGATGCAGACCCACATCGGCCCCATGCCCGACACTGGCCATCGGCTGGCATTTGGTGAAGATTTCCGCGTCCGGCCCAATCCCCACTTCGAGATACTGGCTCCACACGCCCTTTTCGACAAGCTTTGCCTTGACCGCCATGGCCGCATCCGACCCCGGCACCAGTTGCGACAAATCCTCCCCGATCAGCGCAAGAATTTCCCCGCGCAGCGCATCCGCCCGCCCCGCGTCGCCCTTGGCCTGTTCTTCGATCACCCGCTCGAGCAGGCTGACAACGAACGTCACCCCCGACGCCTTGACCGCCTGCAGATCGACCGGCGAAAGCAGCGTCACCCCATCGGCCCTGCCTGCGATCAGCGCATCGATATCGGCGATTGCCTCACCCGCAGCGCTTCTCACATATCCCGCCGGATCGTCCATCTCGCAGATGTCCCGCACCGTCGGCGCGGCCTTGGCGGTAATATCGACCACCTGCCCATCCCGCACCGTCACGATGCGCGGATGCCCACCCTCCGCCAGCCGCACCCGGCCCAGAAATACGCCCTGGTTGAAAATCTCTGATCCGTCCATCTTTGCCTCTTTCTAAAACCACCACTCGCCCGATTTCGTAAAGAATCGACCGGTTGCATTATGACCCTCAGCCAGCCCGATCCCCGGCCTGCCCCCTCTCCCTTGGGGGAGAGGGCTGGGGTGAGGGGGCCTTTCTGAGCCAGTGGCGTCACTATCCCCTTCCAACATAGGGCATCTGCGTCGCCATCACCGTCATATTGAGCGTATTGGCCTCCAGCGGCAGCCCCGCCATATAGCTCACCGCTTTTGCGATATGGCTCGCATCGATGGTCGGCTCGACCGCCATTGATCCATCGGCCTGCAACACCCCCGACGACATCCGCGTCGTCATGTCCGTGGACGCATTGCCGATATCGATCTGCCCCACCGCAATGTTGAAAGCCCGCCCGTCAAGCGCCGAAGCCTTGGTGAGCCCGGAAATCGCGTGCTTGGTCGCCGCATAGGGCGCCGATTGCGGTCGCGGCGTCGTGGCCGAAATCGACCCGTTGTTGATGATCCGCCCACCCTGCGGGCTCTGCGCCTTGAACTGGCGGAACGCAAATTGCGTGCAGAAAAACGCCCCCGACAAATTGGCCGCGACAACCTCGTCCCACTGCGCTGCCGAAACATCTTCAAGCGCCACCGAAGGCGCGTTCATCCCCGCGTTGTTGACCAACACATCGAGCCGGCCCCAGCGCCCGATCACCGTCTCGAACGCCGCCCCGACCGCTGCCCGATCGCCGATATCGACCGACACCGCCAGAACCCGTTTGCCGCTCGCATCGATTTCGGCAGCCGTGGCTTCGAGCACCTCCAGCCGACGCCCCAACAACGCCAGCGCAAACCCGTCGGCGTAAAGCGACTTGGCAATTGCCTTGCCCACCCCGGTTCCGCCGCCGGTCACGATTGCAATTTTCATTTCTTCAGGTCTCCGCCCAACTCGTCCTCGATATGGATCGCGATGATCTCGTCGAACGAGGCTTCGGCCTTAAACCCCAGCGAGGTCGCCCGCGACGCGTCGAAATCCTTGGCCCAGCCATCGACCATTTCGGCCACCATCGGATCGGGTTTGCGCCGGATCAGGGCCACCGCCTCGTCCCCGGCCACCCGCCGCAGCGCCGCGATCTGCTCACCCACCGTTGCCGAAAGCCCCGGCATGTTCAGACTGCGCCGCGCCCCGAGCACCGCCGTATCCATCTCAGCGGCATGGATTAAAAACCCCACCGCCGCGCGCGGGCTGGCGTGCCAGTGGCGCGCGTCCTCACTGACCGGCAACACCGCCTCGAGCCCCGCCAGAGGTTCGCGCAGGATGGACGAGAAGAACCCCGAAGCCGCCTTGTTGGGCTTGCCCGGACGGATGCAGATGGTCGGCAGACGAATGCCCACCCCGTCGAGAAACCCGCGCCGCGAATAGTCGGCCAGCAGCAATTCCCCGATCGCCTTCTGCGTTCCATAGCTGGTGCGCGGCGTCTGGAAAAATTCGTCCCCGATCTTTTCGGGAAACGGCGCACCGAACACGGCAATCGACGAGGTAAAGACAAAACGCGGGCAATAGGGGGCGCTCTTTCCCGCCTGCCGGATCGCCTCGAAAAGATACCGCGTGCCGTCGAGATTGATGGCATAGCCCTTTTCGAAATCGAGCTCGGCCTCCCCCGAAACAATGGCGGCAAGGTGAAAGATCACATCGGGCCGCCCGGCAATCAGCATTGCGGCCACGCTCGGATCGGCAATATCGACCGCCCGCGTGCTAATGTTGATGTCTGCCGCCTGCGGCATTTCGGGTTCGATCACATCGACCAGCGTGAGCCCGTCGATCTTTTTGCCGGCCAATGTTCCCGATGCGACCAACGCACCCGTGAGCTTGCGCCCGACCATGCCGGCGGCTCCGATAATCACGATATTCATAGTCTGAACTTGCCCTCCCTGGGCATCACGCTTGTTTTCGGCTCGTGCTTTGACGGGCCTTGAGTTCATAGCCCACATCGACAACGGCCGGGTCGGGGCGCTCGCCCTTGGAGGCGGCGATGATCATCTCGATGGCGCGATAGCCCATATCGTAGCGCAGAGTGCGGATCGATGAGATGGTGGGATTGCTGGCGGCTGTATAATCGAGGTCGTTGTACCCCATGATCCCGAACTGGCCCGGCACGCGGATATGGCGCCTCTGGCACTCAAACAGCGCGCCAAGCGCCATGTCGTCATTGTTGCAGAACACAGCGTCCGCATCGGGCGCCATGCCGAGGAAATCTGAAAACATTTCGCCCCCGCGCGTCACCGATGACGCCTGCGGCGAGGTCAGGATCAGCCGCTCGTCGTAAAGCCCTTCGGCATGCAGCACTTCACTGTAGCCATCGAGCCGCCTCTGCGCCCGCGGGTCCATGCGCGCGCCGATAAACCCGATGCGGCGGTATCCGTTCTCAATCAGGTGCCGCACCGCTGCCCGCCCGCCCTCGCGATGATCGAACCCGATCATCATGTCGATCGGCTCAGGCCCGATATCCATGATCTGGACCACCGGGCAGCCAAAGCTTTCAAGCAGCGCCCGCGCCGTCTGCGACTGGTCGATCCCCGAAACGATGAGTCCAGCCGGCCGCTGCGCCGCGAAAACCCGCAGCAGCTCTTCTTCCTTGCGGTTGGTGTAGCGCGTATTGCCCAGCTGCACCTGATAGGGCGTACCTTCAACCGCGTCATAAATTCCGCGCATCACGTCGGAAAAAACCAGATTGGTCACCGACGGAATCAGCACCCCGATGGTCGATGTGGTGGCCGAAGCTAGCGCTCGCGCCGCCTGGTTTGGCGCGTAGCCAAGCGCATCCACGGCCTGTTGAACGCGTTCGAGCACCTTGTCCGAAACGATATCGGGCGTGCGCAGCGCCCGCGAAACAGTGATAACGCTGACATCGGCAGCAACGGCAACATCTTTAAGTGTTACTGCCTTATAAATATTGTCTTTTTTACCCACTATCTCCCTCCAACGCGCTCATTGCACTGCGGCACGTCGTTGACAATGACATACGCTATCATTTATGCCTCTGTCCAGACGGCTCGCGAACGGCACCAAAAACTGCCACCCTGCCGGTGCGATGACAGCGCCTTTGCATCAAGCGCGCTATGGGAGGAGACCTGAACATGCGCAATGCGCAATTCCGGGCATGGCCGGGACACCCCGCTCATGACTAGGGCCATCGAAATCATCGTCAGGGTGATCGAGTTCGTCTTGGCCGCGCTCTTGCTGGGCATGGTCGTCATGGTCGCGACCAACGTCGTCCTGCGCTATGGCTTTAACAGCGGCCTGACCTTTTCGGAGGAAATGAGCCGCTATTTCTTTGTCTGGCTCACCTTCATCGGTGCGGTCCTGGCCTTCAGGGATCATGGCCACATCGGGGTCGAAACCATCGTCAGGCTGTTCGGCCGCCGGGGTCGCGTTGCCTGCATGCTCATCACCAACATCATCATCCTGATGACGGCCGTGGTATTTTTCCACGGCACCTGGGTCCAGCACCCCATCAACGCCTCGATGACAGCCGCGGTTGTCGGCATGTCGATGATCTGGGTCTATGGCATCGGCTATTTCACCTCCCTGGGCATCGGGCTGATCGCGCTGTTCCGCATCTTCGAGATCGTTACCGGCCGCGTCACCGAAGCCGATATCGCCCGCTTTGCCGGCGAGTATGAGGAAAACCAGAAAGTGGACCGCGCCATATGATTATTCTGGTCTTTCTCGGTTCGCTGTTCGGCACTTTGGCCATCGGCCTGCCGGTCGCCTTCGCACTTTTAACCACCGGCATCGTTCTGATGTCCTATATGGGCATCTTCAACACCCAGATCATTGCCCAGCAGATGATCACCGGGGCAAACACCTTCACCCTTCTGGCCATCCCCTTTTTCCTTCTGGCCGGCGAATTGATGAATGCGGGCGGGCTGTCGCGCCGCATCGTGCATTTCGCCGTCACCTGCGTGGGGCACATCAGGGGCGGGCTGGGCTTTGTGGCCGTCATGGCCGCCGTCATCATGGCGTCGATGTCGGGCTCGGCTGCCGCCGATTCTGCCGCGCTTGCCGCCATTTTGGTGCCCATGATGCGCGATGCGGGCTATAACGTCCCCCGCGCCGCCGGGCTGATGGCATCTGGCGGCATCGTCGCGCCCGTCATTCCCCCTTCGCTCGCCTACATCATCTTCGGCGTCGCCGCCAACGTCTCGATCACCGGCCTGTTTTTGGGCGGCATCGTGCCGGGTCTGATGATGGCGCTCGCGCTGGCCGCCATGTGGGCCTTCGTCGCCCGCACCGAAAAGGTCGAAGCCCTGCCCAAAAGCTCGGGCAAGGAACGCTTCAAGGCTGCCGGCGCTGCCGTCTGGGCGCTGTTCATGCCCGTCATCATTCTGGCCGGCATCCGGTTCGGTGTCTTCACCCCGACCGAGGCGGCGGTGACCGCTGCGGTATACGCGCTTTTTGTCGGCGGCGTGGTTTATCGCGAGCTGACCTGGGCCAGCCTTTACCGGGTGTTCGTAAATGCCGCCAAGACCACCTCGATCGTGATGTTCCTGGTCGCCGCCGCGCTGGTCACCTCCTGGCTCATCACCTCGGCCAACATTCCCAATCAGCTTGTCGGCCTGGTCCAGCCCTTCATCGACAATCCAAAGCTCCTGATGCTGTGCATCGTCCTGCTGCTGCTTGTCGTTGGCATGGTGCTCGATCTGGCCCCGACCATCCTGATCTTTGCCCCCGTGCTCATGCCCATGATCCGGGCGGCCGAGATCGATCCCATCTATTTCGGCATCATCTTTGTGATGACCACCTGCATCTCGTTGATCACCCCGCCGGTTGGCGTCGTGCTCAACGTGGTCAGCGGTGTCTCGCGCGTGCCAATGGGCAAGGTGGTGTACGGCGTTCTGCCGTTCATCCTCTCCCAG
Source organism: Pelagibacterium sp. (assembly GCF_965249125.1). Classification (GTDB taxonomy): domain Bacteria; phylum Pseudomonadota; class Alphaproteobacteria; order Rhizobiales; family Devosiaceae; genus Pelagibacterium. The sequence continues at coordinate 340,047 of NZ_OZ252217.1, read as the reverse complement.
GTCATCGTGCTGGCTCTGCTCGTTATGTTCCCCGAAATCGTGCTCACGCCGCTCGGTTGGCTGCGCTGATCCCGATTTCACAAAAACCAATGGAGGAGTTCTTAATATGAAAACCATCATCACGACTTCGCTGGCCGTAGCGCTGGCCATGAGCGTGGCCCTGCCGGCCAGCGCCCAGATTTCCGATCGGACAATCCGCATCGCCAATGGCGTTGCCGAGGATCACCCGGTCGGCGACGGTGTGGACGCCATGACCCAGTGCATCGATGAAGCTACTGGCGGCGCATGGACCATCAATGCGTTCTGGTCATCCTCGCTCGGCGACGATCTGCAATCGGCCCAGTCCCTGCGGTCGGGCACGCTTGAAATGGTCATTTCCTCGACCTCGCCACTGGTCGCCATCGAACCGGCCCTCGGTGTGTTCGATCTGCCCTTCCTTTTGTCCAGCGAACAGGAAGCCGACGCCCTGCTCGACGGCGAATTCGGCACCTACATGGCCGACATGATGCCCCAGCACAACCTGGTCAATCTCGCGTTTTGGGAGAACGGCTTCCGTAACCTGTCCAACTCGGTTCGCCCGGTGGAAGAGCTTGCCGATTTCGAGGGCATGCGCGTTCGCGTCATGCAGAACAACATCTTCCTCGACACGTTCCAGACCCTTGGCACCAACGCAACGCCCATGGCGTTCGGTGAAGTGTTCACAGCGCTCGAAACCGGCGCCATCGACGCCCAGGAAAATCCCTATGTGACGATCGACACCTCGCGCTTCTATGAAGTGCAGGATTATGTCTCCAACACCCGTCACGCCTATACCCCGTTCATGGTTCTGTTTTCCAAGCCGATCTTTGATACCTATTCCCAAGAAGAGCAGCAGATCCTTGTTGATTGCGCCATCGTAGGCCGCGACGCACAGCGTTCGGCCAGCCGCGCTCTCTCCGATGAATCGCTTCAGCGCATCATCGATGCCGGCATCGAAGTCAACGACATCTCCGATGAAGCCATGGGCGAGATCCGTGAGGCGGTCGCCGGGGTTTACGAGCGCAGCGCAGATTCGATCGGCTCCGAGGTGATCGAACGCGTCAACACCGAGCTCGCCGCCATTCGCGGCCAGTAAGCGTCGCCCTCCCGACGTTTTTGGGCGGGGCCGCTCCTGAGGCCCCGCCCTTTTCACACCCCACTTGCGGACACCGCCATGAAGATCACCGCCGTCGAAACCCTGCGCCTTGGCCAGTTCGGCAATGTAATCTGGGTTCTCATCCGCACCGACGAGGGGATAACCGGCCTTGGCGAAACCTTCCTCGGCGCCGCCGCCGTCGAGGCCCATATCCACGAAACCGTCGCCCCCAAGCTCATCGGCCGCGATCCGCTACAGATCGAGGCGATCAATCGCGATCTCATTGGCTATCTCGGCTGGCGGGGCGCCGGGGTCGAAACCCGCGGCAATTCCGCCGTCGACATCGCGCTGTGGGATATTTTCGGCAAGGCCCTCGGCGTCCCCGTCTCGGTCGCGCTCGGCGGCAAATCCCGCGACACCATCCGCACCTACAACACCTGCGCGGGCTATTCCTACATCCGCGACAACCGCGCCCAGTCGGTCGACAATTGGGGCCTCGATCAATCCCCCGCCGGACCGTATGAAGACCTCGACGCCTTTCTGAACCGTGCCGACGAACTGGCCCTCTCGCTGCTCGACGAGGGCATCACAGCCATGAAGATCTGGCCCTTCGATATCGCCGCCGAACGCACCCACGGCCTCGACATTTCCGCGGCAGAACTGAAAACCGCTCTCGAACCGTTTGAAAAGATCAGAAAAGCCGTCGGCGACAAAATCGACATAATGGTCGAGTTCCATTCCCTCTGGCGCCTGCCCGCCGCCCAGCGCATCGCGCGGGCGCTCAAACCCTACGATACCTACTGGCACGAGGACCCGGTGCGCATGGACAGCCTCGATACCCTCAAGGCCTATGCCCCCCACACCGATGCCATGATCTGTGCGTCAGAGACCCTGGCCTATCCCCACGCTTTCCAAGACTATCTCGCGACCGGCGTTGCGGGAATTGCCATGCTCGATCTGTCCTGGTGCGGGGGTCTTTCCGAAGCGCGTAAGATCGCCGCTCTGGCCGAAGCCCGGCAAATCCCCGTCGCCCCCCACGATTGCACCGGCCCGGTTGTGTTCATGGCCTCCTGCCAGTTTTCGCTCCACGCCCGCAACGCGCTGATCCAGGAATCGGTGCGCGCCCTTTATACCGGCTGGTATGCGGAGGTCGTTGACGCCCTGCCACGCGTCAGGAACGGCCAGATTACCCTGCCCGATGCGCCCGGTCTGGGCATCGAACTTCTACCCGAACTGTTTGCCCGGCCCGACGCGGTTCACAGGCGTTTCAATGCCGATGGAGAATTCTAGATGAGCAACTTCAGGGCGACGGCCACACCCATGTCACCCGCCCGCATGGGCGTGCTCATCATGCTGCTCGCCATGTTCCTGTTTTCATTGAACGATGCCATGGGCAAATGGCTGGTTGCCACCTATTCGGTCGGCCAGGTCCTTTTGCTGCGCTCCGCCGTCGCCCTTGTCATCCTGTTACCCTTCCTCTGGAAATCGGGCCTCAAGCCCATCCTCTCGGTCGAACGCCCCGGCCTGCAATTTGCCCGCGTTGTGTTCTCCACCGCCGAAGTGTTCTGCTTTTACTGGGCCGTCTATTTCCTGCCGCTGGCCGACGTCATGACCTATTGGCTCGCCGCGCCCATCTATGTCGCCGCCATGTCGCCCTTTCTCCTCAAGGAAAAAGTCGGCCCCATCCGCTGGGCCGCCATCGGCCTTGGGTTCGTCGGCGTCCTCGTCGCCCTCACTCCCTCGGGCGAAATCAATCCCCTCGCCATCCTCGTTTCCGTAGTCGGCACGCTGGCCTTCGCCCTGATGGTCATCACCGGCCGCACCTTGCGCGGCACGCCCGACAAGACGCTGGTCTTCTTCCAGATCACCGGCGCGCTTGTCGCCGGCCTCATCCTCACGCCCTTCGGCTGGGTCACGCCCACAGCGACTGATTTCCTGTTGCTCGGTACGCTGGGTGTGGTCGCCATGCTTGCCCACATTTGCGTCAACCGCGCCGTCAAGCTTGCCGATGCCGCTGCCGTCGCCCCGCTGCAATATACCCTCCTGCCCTGGGCCATTATTTTGGGCTATTTGCTCTTCGGCGATCTGCCGCGCCCCCTCACGCTGATCGGCGCTGCCATCATCATCACCTCGAGCTTCATCATCTACCTCCGCGAACAAAGAACCAAGCGCGCGACCTCCCCCGCGCCGTCCACAAGCGGAACTGGAGAAACCCTATGAAAAAGCTGCGCTCCCGCGCCTGGTTCAACAACCCCGACAATCCCGACATGACAGCGCTCTATCTCGAGCGCTACATGAATTACGGGATCACCCGCGAAGAGCTCCAGTCCGGCAAGCCCATCATCGGCATCGCCCAGACCGGCTCGGACCTTTCCCCCTGCAACCGCCATCACATGGTCCTTGCCCAGCGCGTGCGCGAGGGCATCCGCGAGGCCGGCGGCATCGCTTTCGAGTTTCCCGTTCACCCGATCCAGGAAACCGGAAAACGCCCCACCGCGGGCCTTGACCGCAACCTCGCCTATCTCGGCCTCGTCGAAGTGCTCTATGGCTACCCGCTCGATGGCGTCGTCCTCACCATCGGCTGCGACAAGACCACCCCCGCCATGCTCATGGGCGCCGCCACCGTCGATATTCCCGCCATCGCGCTGTCGGTCGGCCCCATGCTCAATGGCTGGTTCAAGGGCGAACGCACCGGCTCGGGCACCATCATCTGGAAGGCCCGCGAAATGATGGCGGCTGGCGAGATCGGCTATGAGGAATTTATAGAACTGGTCGCCTCCTCGGCGCCGTCGGTGGGCTATTGCAACACAATGGGCACGGCAACCACCATGAATTCGCTCGCCGAAGCGCTCGGCATGCAGCTTCCCGGTTCGGCCGCCATCCCTGCGCCGCACAAGGACCGCGCCGCGATCGCCTGGCGCACCGGCAAGCGCATCGTCGACATGGTCCATGAGGACCTAAAACCCTCCGATATCCTGACCCGCGACAACTTCCTCAACGCCATCGCCGTCAATTCGGCCATCGGCGGCTCGACCAACGCGCCGGTCCACATCAACGCCATCGCCCGCCATATCGGCGTCGATCTCTCCATCAGGGACTGGCAGGCCCATGGCCATCACATCCCTCTGCTGGTCAATCTCCAGCCGGCCGGCGAATATCTGGGCGAGGATTTCCACCGCGCAGGCGGCGTCCCCGCCGTCGTCAACGAGTTGATGAAAAAGGGCCTGATCCTTGAGAACGCCCCCACCGCCAACGGCCAGACCATCGGCGAAAATTGCCGCGCCACCCCCATCCTCGACCCCGACGTCATCCGCCCGTTCGAAACGCCCCTGACCGAGGACGCGGGCTTTATCGTCCTTTCGGGCAATCTGTTCGACAACGCCATCATGAAAACCTCGGTCATCTCGCCCGAGTTCCGCCAGCGCTATCTCTGCAACCCCGATGACCCCGAAGCCTTCGAGGGCAAGGCCGTGGTCTTCGACGGCCCCGAGGATTATCACCACCGCATCGACGACCCGGCGCTCGAGATCGACGAATTCACCCTGCTGTTCATGCGCGGCGCCGGTCCCATCGGCTATCCGGGCGCCGCCGAGGTCGTCAACATGCGCCCGCCCTCCTACCTCATCAAGCGCGGTATCCACGCCCTCCCCTGCATCGGCGATGGGCGCCAGTCGGGAACGTCGGGCTCCCCTTCGATCCTCAACGCCTCCCCCGAAGCTGCCGCCGGCGGCGGACTGGCCCTCATCCAGACCGGCGACCGCGTCCGCATCGATCTCAACACCGGCACCGCCAACATGCTGGTCAGCGATGACGAACTGGCCCGCCGCCGCGCCGAACTCGATGCAAGGGGCGGCTACCCCTTCCCCGACCACCAGACCCCCTGGCAGGAAATCCAGCGCTCGATGGTCGACCAGCTCGGCGATGGCGCCGTGCTCAAGCCCGCCGTCACCTACCAGCGCATCGCTCAATCCAAGGGACTGCCGAGGGACAATCACTAGTCGAGAATTTTTGGCCAGCCCCCCTCACCCGTCTGGCTACGCCAACCGACCTCTCCCCCCAGGGGAGAGATGAAGCTAATCGCTTGCGGCATTCTTACCTCTCCCTTGGGGGGAGAGGTCGGCGCGAAGCGACGGGTGAGGGGGCCTTCCCTTTACTTTGCCAACCCACAGGAGCGCCCCATGACAAACCTTTTCGACCTCACCGGAAAAACCGCTCTCGTCACCGGCTCCTCCCAGGGCATCGGCTATGCCCTTGCCGAGGGACTTGCCCAACACGGCGCCCGCGTAATCCTCAACGGCCGCAACCCGCAAAAGCTTCAAACCGTCGCCCAAACCCTCAATGCCCAGGGCCACGACGCCCATATCGCCCCCTTCGACGTCACCGACCCCGATGCCGTCCAGGCCGCCATCACCAAAATCGAATCCGAAATCGGCCCCCTCGATATCCTCATCAACAACGCCGGCATGCAGCACCGCGCCCCGCTCGAGGATTTCCCCCACGACAAATGGGACGAATTGATGAAAACCAATCTCAATTCGGTGTTCTATGTCGCCCAGTCCGTCGCCCGCTTCATGCTCGGGCGCGGCCATGGCCGGATCATCAACATCGCCTCGGCGATGTCGGAACTGGCCCGTGCCTCGGTCACCCCCTATACGGCCGCCAAGGGCGCCGTGCGCAACCTCACCCGCGGCATGGCCACCGACTGGGCCGCAAAGGGCCTCCAGGTCAACGCCATCGCGCCGGGCTATTTCAAGACCCCGCTCAACAAAGCCCTGATCGAGGACGAAAAATTCACAGCCTGGCTCGAGGCCCGCACGCCGGCCGGCCGCTGGGGCAATCTCGACGAACTCAAGGGCGCCGCAATCTTCCTCGCCTCGGATGCGGCGAGCTTTGTCAACGGCCACACGCTCTATGTCGATGGCGGCCTCACCATTTCGGTCTGAACCCAGCCACCGCCCCCGATAGGCACCCACCATACGCTGGAGCGCTTCCAGAATAAGTGGCTAGCACCTATCCGGTTCGGAAGCGCGACAAAACAAAGACTTAGGGGCAGCTGGAGCGATTCAAAGAAGCGCTGAAATGCTATAAGGCTCCGAGCCTTGTAGCCACCGTTGTGGAGAGCAAAAAATCGACGGCGCGCCGTATGGCCAGCGCATGGACAAAGCCGCCGACGCATCGCGGTTGCGGGCGCGCGATTGCACGCATAGGCTCACAGGCCAGGGAGGACCCTATGGCCAATCGCGATCCAGTCGGCATGACACCCCCCGCCCTCGTCAAGGAGGCGATGGGCGCTTTCAATCTTTTGCGCGAATATTTCGAAGGCGCCATCATGGTGGACAGTCAGGCCCGGATAACCTGGCTCGATGGCCGCTATCGCCGGCTCTTGAAGATGGCCGATGAT